>JAEUHA010000167.1 GCA_016793535.1 Opitutaceae bacterium
TTCGGCCGGGCCGTCGACGACTGGCTGCCGATCTACGGCTGTCACTGGAACCCGGGGCCGCATCGCAACCTCGAGTTGCTCCACGCCGGCACCGGCGAGATCAAGACCGTGGTGACGATCGCCGACGTCGAGAAGCGCTACGGCGAGTATCTCGCGAAGGAATTTGGCGGCCGCACGACGTCGATCTTCTTTCCCCACCTCTCGCCCGACGGAAAGCGGGTGTTCTTCAAGATGTCGGCTCCGGGCCCGGATGGTCCGGCCAACAACTTCATGTCGAAGAACGCCAGTCACCGGCAGGGCCTCTTCGTCTACGACGTCGCCTCGCGGGAGCCGCTTTTCATGAGCCCGAAGTGGGGCCACCCGGCGTGGCACTCCGATTCCCGGCGGATCATCGAAATGGGTAACATTTTCTACGATACGAGCGACAAGGGCCGGTTGATCCGGATGCCCAACCTGCCCGTGATGCGCGGCAACCATCCGTCGGTCAGCCCGGATGGAAAGCTCTTCGTGATGGACGGCCTGCTCGACCAGGTCGGCGGCCCTGCAGGACACTGGGGCGTGGCGCTGTGCGACGTGCGGGGGGATCACTACGTCATCCTGCATCGCTTCGACAACGCCCGCGGGGCGAAGTCGTGGCGCAAGAATCATCCGCACCCCATCTTCAGCGCCGACGGCCGGCGCATTTATTTCAATGTCAATGAAGGCGAGTGGACGCGGCTCCTGGTGGCCGAAATCGGTGGCAGGGGCTGACGCCGCGGCCGCTCCGGGCCGTGAGCGGCGGGCGAGCCGCGGGGGAATCTTCCGCCCGTGGCGGCGGGCCTGTCTCGTCGGGTTGGCGAGCGTCGTTGTCCAGGTCACGGCCGCCACCGCGCCGCCGCGCGACTACACCTCGAAGGCGCCCCGTTTCACGTTTGCGGGCACGCTGCCGGAGCAGGAGGAGCAGTTGCGCGAGAATCCGCTGCTCCGGCGATACCAGGCCTCGCGTCGTGCGGCGGCCGATGATCCGCATCGGCCCCTCTATCATTTCAGCAGTCCCGAAGGCCCGCTCAACGATCCCAACGGGCTCTGTTTCTGGCAGGGGCGTTGGCATCTGTTCTATCAGACGCGGCCCCGGGAGGACGCGCGCTGGCACTGGGGTCATGCGGTGAGCGACGACTTGGTCCACTGGCGCGACCTGCCCCTCGCGTTGTATCCGAATCCCGAGGAGCAGTGCTACTCGGGCTCGATCCTCATCGAGGAGGATCGCGCCATTGCGATGTATCATGGCCGCGAACTGGGCAACATGGTGGCCGTCTCGCGCGACCCGCTCCTGCTCAACTGGGAAAAGCTGACCGGCACCGCCGTCATCCCGCTGCGCCAGGATGGCCGGCACCACCATTTTCTTTCGGCCGAACCGCTCCCGTACCGCGTCTACGATCCCTGCATCTGGAAGAAGGACGGCATCTACTATTCCCTGTCGGGAGCCGTGGACTACACGGGGCCGGGCGGGCGGCCGGTGCTGGCGGAGTTCCTGTTCCGGTCGCGCGATCTGGTGCAGTGGGAGTACATGCATCCCTTCGTCGAATCGAACGCGTTCACCCGGGTGGGCGACGACGGGGCGTGCCCTTACTTTCTGCCGCTGGGGGATCGGCACATTCTGCTGTTCTTCAGCCACACGACGAGCGGACAGTACCTGCTGGGGGACTACGACCGGCGCCGGGACAAGTTTGCGGCGACTGCCCACGGCCGGTTCAATTTCGGCGCCGTGCTGCCGGGTGGCGTGCACGCGCCCTCGGCGACGAGCGACGGCCAGGGCGGCGTGATCGCGATCTTCAACGTCAACTCGGCCTTCTCCAGCGCGGCGCGCCGCGGGGATGGAGTCATGAGCCTGCCTCGTCGGCTCACGCTGATTGGCCGGGACGAGATGGGAATCGAACCGGCAGGCAACCTCGCGTCGCTCCGTTACGAGCCGCAGCGCGTCGGCCCGATGCGGCTGCCGGCCAATCAGGAAATCGTGTTGGAGTCCGTCCGCGGTTCGGCGCTGGAGATCGAGGCCGAGATCGATCCGGGAAATGCGCCCACGGTGGAGTTGAACGTGCTGCGCGCGCCGCAGGCGGAGGAAGTCACGCGGATCGCGTTGTTCAAGAACCGCGACGTGACCAGCCGCTTCATGCCGCCGCAGCGGGCGCTGAGTGTCGTCACGTTGGACGGAACGCGGGCGTCGCTCCTGCCCGACGTGCTCTCGCGGCCGCCGGAGTCGGCGCCGGTGTTCGTGGCGCCCAACGAGCCGTTCAAGCTGCGGGTCTTCGTCGATCGCGGCATCGTCGAGGTGTTCGTCAACGGCCGGCAGTGTCTCGCGTTGCGCGTGCATCCCGGCCGGGCCGACAGCGTCGGCGTCTCGCTCCGGGCGCAGGGACAGGAGGCGACGTTGCGTTCGCTGACGGCCTGGCGGATGAAGGCCATCTGAGGAGGAGCACGGACCGCCGGTTCCGGTTTCGGGCTAAGGCGCGTGACTTATCCGCTTCTCCCGCGGGAAAAGCCGCGCTACGAGGAAAGGAGCATGTACCTACTCCGTTCGCTCGTCGCCGGTTTCCTGCTCGCGGCCGGGTCCGTCTTCGCGGCGTCGGCCACCCCGGCGGCCCGGAGGCCCAATGTGATCCTCATCCTCGCGGACGACCTGGGCTATTCCGACCTCGGTGCGTACGGCGGTGAAATCCGCACGCCGCACCTCGACGCGCTCGCCCACGGTGGCGTGCGCTTCACGCAGTTCTACAACACCGCGCGCTGCTGGCCCACGCGGGCGGCGGTGCTTACGGGGTATTATCCGCAGCAGGTGCGGCGCGACGTGGTGGCGGGGGTGCCGAGCGGCAATCGCGGCACGCGCCAGGCCTGGGCGAAACTGCTGCCCGAGCGGCTGCGCGCCGCGGGGTATCGTTCGTACCACACCGGCAAATGGCATGTGGACGGGAAGCCGCTGGCGGGTGGCTTCGACCGCAGTTGGGAGATCGGCGGGGGCCAGAACAACTATTTCAAGGCGTCCGGTATCACGGACGACGGCCGGCCGGTTCCTTCGACGGATGGGTTCTACGTCACGACCGCGATGGCCGATCACGCCATCGCGTGCCTGCGCGATCATGCGGAGACGTTTCCGGACCGCCCGTTCTTTCATTACCTCGCGTTCACCGCTCCGCACTTTCCGTTGCACGCGCCGGCAGCCGACATCGCGCGCGTCGGGTCGCGGTATCAGGTCGGCTGGGACGTGCTGCAGCGGGAGCGGAGCAGCCGGCTGAAGGCCCTCGGACTCGCCGGCTTTCCCCTGCCGGCGATCGAACGCGAGCTCGGGCCGCCGTATGCGTTTCCCGAGGCGATGACGAAGCTCGGTGCCGGCGAGGTGAACCGTCCGCTGCCGTGGGACGAGCTGACCGCGGCGCAGCGCGACTTCCAGGCGGCGAAGATGGCGGTGCACGCCGCGATGATCGAGGTGATGGACCGCGAGATCGGCCGCGTGCTCGCGCAGGTGCGGGCGATGGGGGCTTGGGACGACACGCTGGTCCTCTTTCTCTCGGACAACGGCGCGAGCGCCGAACTCATGGTGCGCGGCGACGGCCATGACCCGGCCGCGCCGGCGGGTTCGGCCGCCACGTACCTCTGTCTCGGACCCGGCTGGTCGAGCGCGGCGAACACGCCCTTCCGCCGGCACAAGACCTGGGTGCACGAAGGGGGCATTGCGACTCCGCTGATCGCGCATTGGCCGCGCGGCATTACGGCGCGGGGGGAACTGCGGCGCGATCCGGGCCACGTGATCGACCTCGCGCCCACGCTGCTCGAGCTCGCCGGGCTGCCGGCGGCGGCACTCGCGGGCGGACCGGCGTTGCCCGGTCGCAGTCTCGTGCCGGCCTTCCGGCGCGACGGTGACGTGAAGCGCGACTTCCTCTATTTCGACCACGAGGGGAATCGCGCCATCCGCGTGGGCGATTGGAAGCTCGTGTCCGCCAAGGCCGACGGGGGCGTCTGGGAGCTCTACGACCTTGCGAAGGACCGCGGTGAGACGCGCAATTTCGCGTCCGAGCGTCCGGATCTCGTGCGGGATCTCGCGTCGCGCTGGCAGGCAGCCGCGGACGAATTCGCGGTGACAGCACGGAAGCAGTAGCGCAGATGCCGCGCAGGACGCTGCGAGGCGGCTCCGATCAACCGCGGATCAAGTCGCCTCGCCCAATCCTGTAGATCCTGTCGTCCTGTCCGGACTTTGACAGGATGACAGGATGCACAGGATGGCTGGCGGGCATGCCGCCGGTCGTCAGCGGAAGTGAGCGAATTGTGCATTCCTGAGCTGCCGGGTTGACCCCGGGCGTTCCTCGGCGGAGAAACATGTCGGTTTTGTTTCACCCCTGTCCCTAGTCCCTCATTCTGTATGCGCCGGTCGCTCGCCCTTGCTGTACTTGGCCTTTCGGTTGTTTCCGCCTCGGGCGCCGAGTGGCGCACCTTGGAAGTCCCCGGAGCCTGGAATGCCGCCACCGCGCAGGAGGTTGCCGCGGCGGGCAACACGGCGTGGTACCGGACCTGGGTGAAGGTGCACGACAGCTTCTTCACGAAGCACGACCGCAACCTTTTCGAGGAATCCGTCGGCGTGAACATCCGCGACCTCGAGGGTGCGCACGAAGTGTGGATGAACGGCGTGAAGATCGGCACCGGCGGTTCGTTTCCACCCAACTACCAGAGCGGGCGGACCGCGATTCACCGGCACAAGGTGCCCGTCGGGACGCTGCGCAAAGGCGAGTGGAACGAGCTCGCGATCCGGATCCACCAGCCCGCGGGCCGCGGCCCGGCCGGATTCCTGGGCGACGCTCCGTTCATCATGAATTATTTTTGGGAATGCATCTTCGCCGGAAAATGGGAATTCCGCGCCGGCGACGGCTACCGGCCGGGCGGGGCGTTGCCGGACAAGCCGGCGGTGACGGCTTTCGATGTATTCCGCGAGTCGAACCGTGTCCTGGGTCGCGCGAAACAGGTACCGGGCCCGAGCCTCCCGCCGGCGGAATCAGCGGCGAAGATGACGCCGGCGGAGGACCTCCGGGTCGAACTCGTCCTCCACGAGCCGCAGATCGCGCAGCCGTTCCACTTCAGCTTCGACGAGCGGGGCCGGCTGTGGGTCACGCATTCGCGGCAGTATCCGTATCCGGCGGGACTCACGATGCTGAGCCGCGACAAGTTTTACCGCGCCCATTACGACAAGGTGCCGCCGCCGCCGCCGAATCACGACCGCGGCATGGACATCGTTTCGATCCACGAGTCGACCAAGGGCGACGGCGTGTACGATTCGCACAAGGTGTTCCTCGACGGCCTCAACATGGCCAATGCCGCCGTGCGCGGCCGCGGTGGCGTGTGGGTGATGCACACGCCGTACCTGCTCTTCTATCCGGATCGCGACGGCAACGACATCCCCGACGGCCCGCCCGAGGTCCGGCTCGCCGGCTTCGGTCTCGAGGACACGCACTCGACGGCGAACGGTCTCGTCTGGGGCCCCGACGGCTGGCTGTACGGCGGCCAGGGCAGCACGACGTCGAGTCGCGTCACGCGGCCCGGCCTCGATCCCGCGAGCGCCCCCGGCGTGCACTTCGAGGGGTGCATGGTGTGGCGTTATCACCCGGACACGCGCGCCTATGAGATTTTCGCGGAGGGCAGCGGCAACACCTTCGGCCTCGAGTTCGACGCCGAGGGCCGGCTTTACTCCGGCCACAACGGCGGCCAGACCCGCGGCTGGCACTACGTCCAGGGTGGCTTCTACCTCATGCAGGGCGTCGACCCGGGCAAGTTCGGTCCGCCGCGCAACCCATACGCGTTCGGCGAACTGCCCATGATGGAAACGACGACGCCGGTCGTGCGTTTCTCCCACTTCGGCGCGTTCGCCGACGGCACGGCGTGGCCCGCGAAGTACCGCGGCCAGCTCTTTGCGCTCGATCCGCTGCACAACGTCGTCATCACGGCCGAGCGGACGCCGCGCGGTTCGACCTTCAAGACCGCCGACACCGGCGCGGCGCTGCGCAGCACCGACCCGGCGTTCCGGCCGGTGTACATCGCGAACGCGCCCGACGGTTCGCTCTATGTGAGCGACATGTACGACTTCTACGTCGCGCACGGCCAGCACTACCAGAACCAGATCGATATCAATACAGGCCGCATGTACCGGCTGAGCGGGCGCGAGTCGCCGCGCGAAAAGGACCTCAACCTCGCGGCGAAAAGCACCGCGCAGCTTGTCGCGCTGCTGGCGCATCCCAACAAGTGGCATCGCAGCACCGCCGTGCGGCTGCTGGGTGAGCGGCGCGACCCAGCGGCGCCGGCGGCGCTGAAGCAGCTGCTCGCGCGCGACGCCGGCCTCGGTGCGCTCAACGCCCTCTGGGCCCTGCACCAGGCGGGGGCGCTCGACGAGGCGACCGCGGTGTCGGCCCTCCAGCACGGCTACGCGCCGGTGCGGATGTGGACCGCGCGGCTCCTCGGTGACGAGTGGGGGTTGAACCGCAACCTCGGCGCCGGCCAGCACGCGCGGGTTTCGGAGCAGGCGCCGGCGGGCAGCGTCCCGGCCCCGGTGTTCGCCGCACTGCGGGCGCAGGCGGCCAAGGAGACGAACGCGGAGGTGCTGTCGCAGTTCGCGTCGACCGCGCGCCGGCTCAACGCGCCGCAGGCGATGCCCCTCGTCGCGACGGTGCTCGGTCACGACGAGGTCGTGCAGGATCCCTACATTCCGCTGCTCGGCTGGTGGGTCTTCGAGGCGCATATCCCGGCGGCGAACCGCGAGGTGCTGGCGCTGTTTTCTTCGCCGGCGCTCTGGGACGAACCGGTGGTGCGCGAACACCTGCTGCCGCGACTCGCGCGGCGCTATGCCGTCGAGGGCAAGCGGCAGGATCTCCTGGTGCTGGCGGAACTCTTCAAGCGCGCGCCGTCACCCGCGCACGCCGCCCGGCTGATGGTGGGACTCGAAGAGGCGTTCCGCGGCCGGCCGATGACCGGGCTGCCGGACGAACTCGTGGCCGGCATCCAGGCCGCCGGCCAGGCGCCGCTGGCGTTCCGGCTGCGCCAGGGCGACGCGGCCGCGGTCGACGAGGCCGTCGCCCTGATCCAGAATCCCAAGGCCACGGCCGAGGAGCGGCTCCGTTATGTGCGCGCCTTCGGGGAAATCCGCGCGCCCAAGGCCGTGCCCGCGCTGCTGGCCGTGGCGGCGGGCAACGCGGCGGAGGACCTGCGCAAGGCGGCGCTCGTGGCGCTGTCGGCGTACGACGATGAATCCATCGGGCCGCGGATCGCGGACCTGCTGCCCGGCCTGAAGGGCCAGGCGCAGCAGGCGGCGTTCACCATGCTGGCGAGCCGGCCGAGCTGGAGCTTCCGGCTGCTCGAGGCCGTGCAAAGCGGTCGCGTCGCCGCGGCGGCGGTGCCCGACGACGTGGCCAACCGGCTGCGGCGGCACCGCGACGGACCGCTGAGCGATCTCGCCAAGCGGGTCCTGCCGCGCGCGGCCGCCGCGGGTTCCGACCACCAGCAGCGTATCCAGGAAGTCAATGCGATCCTCAAGGGCGGCCCCGGCGACCCGTACTCGGGCGAGGCGATCTACACCGCGCGCTGCGCCGCGTGCCACAAGCTCTTCTTCAAGGGCGGCAACGTCGGCCCGGACCTGACCACCTACCAGCGGGACGACCTCGGCACCATGCTGCTCTCGATCATCAACCCCAGCGTCGAGATCCGCGAAGGCTACCAGTATTACAGCGTCGAGACGACCGACGGCCGGAGCCTCAGCGGGTTTTTCGTCGACCGGGACAACCAGGTCACCGTCCTGCGCAGCCTCGGCGGCGAGAACATCACGCTCCGCGCCGCGGAGATCAAGGACCTGCAGCCCATGGGCCAGAGCCTGATGCCCCCGGGCCTGCTCGACGGGCTGACCGACCAGCAGCTTCGCGACTTCTTCGCCTACCTCCGCATCTCCCAACCCATCAGCCGATGAACCGCCGATCCTTCCTTGCCCAGACCTCCGCCGCGGCCGCCGTGGCGTCGCTGCCCCGTGCCGTCACCGCCGCCGGTTCCCCGGGCGGCCTGCGCATCGGCCTCATTTCCGCGGCGACCTACGGCCGCGACGGGAACCCGCGCACGCTGGGCTCGAACCACGGCACGGCGTTCGCCACCACGTTCAATGGCTGGGACGAGGAGAAGGCCAAGGCGTGGAAGGGCGTGTTCGTGCGCGCCAAGCGCCGGCTCGAGGACGCCCGTGTCGTCACGGTGTGGGATCCGAATCTCGCTGCGGCGAAACAACTCGCCGACATCTGCAACATCCCGCGCGTGGCGGAGACGCCCGAGGCGGCGTGCGAGGGCGTCGATGCGGTGCTGCTGATCGACGACGGCAGCGGCGCGCAGTGGAAGTACGCGCTGCATCCGTTGAAGAAGGGCGTGCCGGTGTTCTGCGACAAGCCGCTCGCGATGACGGCGCGCGAGGCGCAGACGGTGGCGAAGGTCGCGCGCGAGACGAAGACGAAGTTCATGTCGGCGAGCAGCCTCCGCTTCGTGCCCGACATCCTGAAGCTCAAGGAGGAACTGCCGCAGCTCGGTCCGGTGCATTTCGCGAGCGCCAGTTGCGGCAACGAACTCGTCTACTATGGGATCCACGCGCTCTCGATGATCTACGGCGT
This sequence comes from Opitutaceae bacterium, assembly GCA_016793535.1. Taxonomy (GTDB): domain Bacteria; phylum Verrucomicrobiota; class Verrucomicrobiia; order Opitutales; family Opitutaceae; genus ER46. The sequence continues at coordinate 8,649 of JAEUHA010000167.1, forward strand.
CTTCGGCGGCGGCGCGGTCAGCGCGTTGAATGTCGGCCGGCCCGGGCGCAACCTCGTGCGCTACCGGTTCAAGAACGATCTCGATGTCATGCTCACCGTCGCCGACCGCGAATGGATGCGCGCCGGCTACATCATCACGCTCCAGGGCACGAAGGCCTGGCGCTCGCTGCAGCCCAACCTCGACAACCTCTATTCGTACCTGCTCGAGCAGTTCCTTCTCTACGTGAAGACCGGCCGCGAGGTGGTGCCGATCGAGGAGGAGGTTGAGCTCATCGCCGCGCTCGAGGCCGGGAAACGTTCGCTGCAGCTCGGCCGCGAGGTGACGATCGCGGAGGTGATGAAAGGCTAACGGGGCTGCGCCCGGTCCGGCCGTGTTGATCGCGAAAGCGCGGAAGTGCGAAAGCGCGAAACCCAATCCATTGACCGTAGGCTCAGACGGGGCCCGGTTCCGCGCTTCCGCTCCTCCGCGCTTCCGCGATAGTTTCCAACCTCGGCGTTTCCTTCCCCCTGCTCGCTCTTCGCCGCTCACCGCAACTCTGATTTCCGTCGTCACGCGTCCCACCCCTCTTACGTATCCATGAAATCCCCTCGCATCCTGTCCCTGTTTTGCGCCGTGCTCGCCGGGGTGTTCGCGCTGCCGCCGGCGGCGCACGCCGTGCACGAGGGAAAGATCCAGATCGTGTTGCTCGGCGACAGCACGACCGAGGGCAGCATCCCGCGGCGGATCGTGCCGCAGGGGCCGCACCTCGAGCAGGTGATCGAGCAGCTGCTCGCGGCGGAGGGTGACCTGCCGCCGGTGCGCGTGACGAATCTCGGCTTGAGCGGCGAGTACATCCGGCGGCTGCTGGATTCGGGCCGCTACGACAAGGTGGCGGCGAAGCTGCCCGGGGTGGATTACATCTTCATCCGCTACGGGCCGAATGACGTGAACCGGCGCGAGAATTTCGACCTCAACTACCCGAAGGATTTTCGCGAATTGATCGCGCGGCTGCGCAAGGACCATCCGGCGGCGATGCTGATCCCATCGACGGCGATTCCGCTCAACGCCGACCTCGCCGTGGATGCGCCGAAGGCGAAGCGCATGAACGACCTCGTTTTTCAGGTCGCGGCCGAGGAAAAGCTGACGGTGTTCAACGTCTATCCCCGCTACGCCTCCGAGCAGGCGAAGGGGCCGAACATGCTCAACTACCGCCGGTATGCCCTGGCGAAGATCCCGGAGAAGTTTCACGCGTTCGTGCAGCCGTTCGTCCTGCCCGGCAAGGATCCGCAGGTGGTCGTGCTCGACAACCGGCTCGACGCGCACCTCGGCCACCTCCCGGGCTGGTTCGACGACCGGCATCCCAACCTCGCCGGCTACCACGTGATCGGCGACGAGACGGTGAAGTTTCTCGCGCCGCTGATCCGCGCGAAGGTCGGCGCCGCCAAGGGTAAACCCTGAGCCCAAGAACGGGCGCCCCACCTGCCATCTTCGTTCGAACTCTTCCCAGACCATTGGCCCACGGAACACACGGACTACACGGAAGCGGCCTCTGTTTCCGTGTGCTCCGTGTGTTCCGTGGGTAATCCCTCCGCTCCGTCCTTCCACACCATGATCCCCTCTGTCATCCGCCTCTCTTCACTGCTGCTGCTGTCTTCCACGGCGGCATTCGCCGGTCTGGCCGAACGCTACCTCGATGCCCAACTCAAGGTCGTGCGCACCCTCGAGACCAAGGTGGACGCGATTGCCGGCGCGGCCGACGAGAGCGCCACGCGGCTCGTGGCTGGCGGGAACCTCTACCTGTCCGGTGAGCCGGGCATGATCTCGGAACTGCTCAGTCGCGCGGGCGGCCTCAGCGGCGCGAAGGGCCTGCCGCTCGACAAGCCGCTGCCCGCGCTCGGGCGGAATGATGTCATTCTCGTCGCCGACTACGGCACGCCGGGGAAACTGGCCGAAGCCCTGAAGAAGCTCGGGTCAGACGCGCTCGTGATCGTGTTTGTCTCGGCCCAGCACCCGCTGCTGCGCGGGGCGGCCGCGGCCAACGTGCGTATCATTCCCGTGGATATCCCGCTGGACAGCCGGATGCTGCAGCCGGCCGGAGGCGAACCGCTCATGCCGCTCGCGCCGCCGGCGCTGGCCACGGCCCAGTGGACGTACGTTGCGGAGTTGCTCGGCGCCGCGCGGCGGCAGGGCCGGCAGCTTTCGATCTACCTCAGCATCTTCCTCGACGAGGGCCGGGCGCGGTACGAACGCACCCGCGGCCTGCTGTTCGATCCGAACCTGCGTCCGACGGCGGTGCCGCGCGGCGAGTATGCGCGCACGTTCCTCAACCACACGCGCCTGTCGCTGGAGATGATCCGCACCCGCGAGCTTTCCCACCTGCGCCGGGCGGCCGCCTGGGTGCGGGAGGCGAACGCCGGCGGCAAGCAGGTGATGCGCAGCCTCACCGGCCACCTGCCGCCGATCGAGGCGGGGCAGTACGGGGACGCGAAACTCTTTGCGAAGACGCAGCAGCTCGTCGGTGAGAAGGGCGTGGCATGGGTGAAGGAGAACGTGCGCAGCGGTGACGTGATCCTGTTCGTCGCCTACCGGGACGACGACGCAGTCACGGCGGCGGCCAACGCGCTCGGCGCCCGCACGATTGCGCTCACCTCGGTCGCCGCCGGCATCGACCAGTCGCGCAGCGCGCGGCACCTGCACATCAATCAACACTGGCCGGTGAACGACGCCGTGCTCGAGATGGAGGGCTACGACGTGAAGGCGTGTCCGCTTTCGTTGATCGTCACCTGGTCGTGCTACCAGATCGTCGTCGGCGAGGCGGTGGCGCCGTCGAGTCCGAAGGAGTGAGGCGTCGAGGAGTTGAAAGGTGAAAGGTGAAAGTTGAGGGAGTGAGTCGAAGGCTGGCTCCACGAGCGAGCGAACTCCGTGTCGTAACCTCGGGTGGTGCCCGTTTCTGAACGATGGTCCAGTTCAGCTCGTCTCGTCTGGGTGTCTTTCAACTTTCAACGTTCACCTTTCAACCCGTTCTCCGGCTCAGAGCTTGATCCTTCGCGTCACGTAGCGCCACTCGAGGTGTTCGATCAACAGCAGCCGTTCGGCGCGGTCGACCAGGTTGCGGATGGAATCCTCAGTTCGGAGATGCGCGAGTTCCGCCCGCAGCAGCCGCAGGGAGTGGGCGGTGTCCTTGAAGCGGTCGCTGCGGCGCTTGTGGTCGAAGGTGGAGACGAGGCCGTCAGACACGGCGGCGACGATCGGCAGGACCGCCGGCAGCACGGTCACGACGATCAGGCCCCACTGGCTCGCGCCCCAGTTGAGTTTGGCGACCCGGTTGAGCATCGCCACTGCGACGAAGATGGGCGTCGCCTGGGTGCAGCGCTTGGCGATGTCGGGCAGCCGGCGGGCCCGGCGACTCGACTTGACCAGCTCCTTGGCGAAGTACTGCTCCTGGTTTTCCAGCCGCTCGCGGGCATAGTCGTCGCGAAACGCGATCAACGGATCAGGCTGGCGGGCGAACTGCGACTGGCGGTGGCGGTTCGTCAGGATGCCGAAACTGACCGCAAACCGGCGCCACTCGGGCATGACGTTTCCGGCGATCGGACGCAGCGGATCGGTGAAAGGCAGGCCGGCCTCGAGTCCGCGGCAGATTTCGGCCCCGATCCGGGCGTTCGTCCACTTCACCACCAGGGCCGCCCGGGTAAAGCGCCGCCGCTCCCGTAGCGCCCAGAGCGAAAGCACGAACTGCACGGCCTGCAGGACCGTGACGATGTGCCCCGGATTGCGGCCGGCGAGGATGCCATGGGTCATGCCGATCAGGCCGCCCAGGGCACTCAGAATGATCAGCAACTGCGCGACTTTTCGAAAGTCGAAGGCATCGGAGCGCGCTTCCTTGGAAAGGCGGGCGCGAATGAGGTTGGCCCGCGCCAGGTCCGACGTGCAATCCGGTGCCGGCGCGACGATCTCCTGCTTTACGATCCAGTCCCATTGGGCATCGAAGGGAGGCCAGGTCTGGGGCTCGAAGTTCTCGACGGTTACGGTCAGGCGGGTGGGGTGGATGGTCACCATCGGCTTCTTGAGTGCCGAGCCAAGGGCCACGATTTCGCCGGTGCCACCGAGGTTGCCGGTGGGCAGGCCGTCCCAGACCGGGATGAGGACGTCGGCCGATTCAATCAGCCGGACGTCGGTGTCGAAGTAACACTCCGGGCGACCACCCCGCGTGAGCGCGATGTTCACGGAATCGCGATCGAGGTGCGCGCGCACCTCGGCCAGCGCGGCCTTGGCCTCGGCGAGCGCTTCGGGCTGCCCCGCGAAATCCGTGAGGAATTCCTGTTCCGGCAGCGGCAGCAGCAGGTGGACCGGCAGGCCGAGCCGGCGCGCGACCCGAATGGCGACGAGATCCGTCCCGGCGGCGACACTTACCAGCAGGTGGATCTCGCCACCCCGGGCCTTGGCCGCGGCCGCGAGCGAACGGAGTTCGCGTTCGAGCACGGTTTCGACGCCGGCTGGATCGGACAACCGGCGGTGGCCGAGCACACCGACGATCCACACGGCGCGGAGAACGGGACTGGGTTCGGAAGCCTCGGGCATGGCGGACGATCAGTCCGGGTTCCTTTTCCTTCGCCCGTTGGGAGAGCGGCAGAAACTCGTCACGCGTGCAGGCAAGGTCTGCGTCAGAGGAGGTGTTCGCCGCGCACGTGGCGTTCCGCGTAGGCCCGCCCTGCCTCGATGGCGACGGGGATCAGCTTGAGATTGGCCAGGTCCCACTTGCCACCCAGCCGCGCGATCGTCGCCTTCACCTCCGGTTCGGAGTAGACGTGATTGTAACGCACGTAGGTGAACTGCCGTTCGCGTCGCGCGGCGGCCAGATCCTCCTCGGTGGTGGGCGTCAGCGCCTTCACTTCGCGGTCGAGCTCGGAGCCGAAGAGGCAGAGTCCCGTCGTGCGGCACAGGATGTCCTGCAGCCGGCTGTCCGCATCCATCAGCGCGCGAATCGTCGCCTTCGCGTGACTGATCACGCTCATGTCCTGGACGTCGTCTTCGTTGTACATCATGGCGCGCTGGCCGACGCCGACGGACACCACGGTCAGCTTGTCGGTGCCGCGCGGGAACCGGATGCAGTACTCCGGCAGCGTCGCCATCAGGTAGGCGAGGTAGGCCGGGTTGTTGTAGGGACTGACCCCGCCGTCGATGAACTGGTGGGACTTCTGTTCGTTCCGGGCGTTCGCGATCAGGATGCGCTGGGGCGGAAAGAAGGTCGGGGCGGCCGTGCTCGCGCGGATCAACTGCCAGAGGGGCAGCTCGAGGTTCGATTGTCCGGGCGGCCGCCGGTTGTAGAGGCTGTCGGGGCAATTCGTGACCGGCCACGGGGAACCGGTGGTCGCGTTGCGCAGCACGAGCAGGAGCAGCGTGCGCAGGCGCTTCGTGCCGAGCTGGGCCGGGCTGCCGTCCTGCTCCGCGAAATAATTCTGCAGGAACCGGGTGATGCCCGTGCTCGTGAAACGGTTGTAGATCAGGCGCCGCACCACCGAGCTGGACACGAAGATCTCCGGTGATTTCTCGACGTAGAACTGCTCGATCTCGTCGGTGGAGGCTCCCCAGGCCAGCATCGATGCGATGATCGCGCCGGTGCTGGTCCCGGCGATCAGGTGGAAATGATCGGCGAGGACGAACCGCGATTTCTGGCCGGCGTAGCGTGGCGCGAGCTCCTGCTCGATCTTCTTCAGAATCTGAAGCGTGAGCACACCGTGAATGCCGCCGCCGTCGAGGGTGAGGATTCGTTTCATGTCCTGTGCAAGGTTCGTTCGGCGTAGCCGGAGGGAAAGGGGCTGGGATGAGGGGCCCGGGGGAGGATGCTCGCCGGAAGGATTTCGTCGAGCGATTCCGCGATCGAACCGGCCGGGGCGGTCAGGCCCCACGTTCGCCGGCCGGCCGGGTCCGGCGCGCGCGGGGGATTCGCGTCCCTTATCGCTCCGTGGCCCCGGGGAGCAGCGGGGCCAGGGTGGCCCAGGGGCGCGGGTCGGCAAAGACCTGGCGAAAAAGCAGGTCCGGCGCCGCGCGGACAAGGGAGGCGGGCGCCAGGATTTTCATGGTGCCGGGAGCCGGGTCCGCCGCCGGCGTGCCGACCCGGGGGGCGAAGATCGAGAAGACCGGCCCCACCTCGGGCGACGGGCCGGGCTGCGCCGGCCCGTCCACGGGCCGCCCCAGGGTCTTGAAGTCGATGAGTTGCGCGGTGAGCGACGGGGCGGCGGCCTCCCGGCCTTCCCACAGGGCGATGAGGGCGTGGGCATTCCGGGCGACGAAAATCGCCGTCTCCGCGTAGCGCCGCCGGCGCCGCGTGTCATCCGCGAGCTCGGCGGCGAAATCCGGGCCCGCCTCTCCTCCGAGGACCGGGCAGAACGCGGTCACCTCCGGGTGCCGCACCAGTGTGTCGAGGTGGTGGCGGGCGGCCGCGGACTTGAAGCGCGTGCGGTACAGGGGCGCGGGAAAGGGCAGCGGTGCGATCACGGCGACGCCGGCCGCGAGCGCGACGTCGGCGCAGAGTTGGTCCGCTCCTTCCGCCAGGGAGGAGACGACGGCCAGGGGCGTGGACGGAAACCGGGTTCGGACGTCGTCGAGAATCGAGCGGATCGCGGTCGAGAGGGCCGCGTGATCCTCGGGGCGAAGCTCGGTGTGGCCGACGATGCCCAGCAGGATGGGGGCGGGTCGGCGTCGCTCCGGTTCAGTCATGCGTGGCGCGTGGCGGTTGAGCGGGCGGACGAACGCCGGGCGGCGCTACTGCGTCAGCTCCAGCGCCTGGCGCTGGAACTTCGTGATGTCGACCGTGACCTGCGACGAGAGCTGCACGAGCAGTCGAAACACGTCGCGATTCCAGCGTTGATCCAGATCGATCGGTCCGCTCGCCACCGGATCGGTGATGCGGTAACGGCGGCCGGCGTAGGTGAGCTCGATGGCGGCCGGGGTGAACTCCGTCTTGCTGTCGCCCCAGTCGGTGCGCAGCACCGGGCGCAGCTGCCGCGGCGGGACGAAGCGGATGAAGGTGGGATCGCGCATCAGCGTGGCGGCCGCGCGCTGCTCCTGGGCCACCGCCTCGAGCACACTGCGAAACGAGCGCAGGATCAGTACGGAGCGGGTCGGTGTGCCGCGGGGGGCGGCGGGATCCTGCGGGTCGGTCGTCACGGTCGACTCGATCACCGTCTGCAGGTTGGGGATGAAGGCGCTGGTGTCGGCTTCGCCCTGGCTGCGGAAACGGCCGAGCACCGAGTCTACGATCTCCTGGTTGGCCCGGAACCGGTAACTGGTGCGAATGGCGCCGAGCTGCCACCCGCCCTGGGCGCTCCGTTGCCAGGCGCGCCCCTTGTCCGCCGCTTCGAGCATTTCCTTCGGGCCGATCGTGGCCACCTCGGCCTGGGACGACGGGACGAAGCGTTCTTCGGCGATCAGGCTGAGTCCGCCGGCCTTCTGCAGCTCCCGCACGATCTCGCAGGCGCGGAGGAATCGCGCGAACGATTCGGGCTCCCCGCGGGTGGGCGAGTTGAACAGCACGACGCTCTCGACTTTGCCGTCCTGGCGGAGATCGACCTCGATCCGCTCGACCAGCACGCGCAGAAGCTGGTCGGCGGGCCAGCCCTGCTGGTAAAGCATGTTGAACGCGTCGATCGAGATCGGGGCCAGGAGCTGGCGGGCGGTCTCCTCGCTGTTCAACGGAATGAACACGAACTTGGGGCTCGCGGACGCGCTGACGCCGGGGGCGATCGAACCGCCGAGGACGTTGCTGACGGTGTTCGTGACCGCGGCCGCGACGGTGCTGCCGGTGGTGCGCGTCGAATTGCCGGAGAACTGGGACTGCGCGCTCATGCTCCGATCGAGGCGGATTTCGCCCACGGCCATGAAGTAGGCCGGGTGCCCCTGGTCGAGGCGCGCCAGGTTCAGGAGCATCTGCCAGTTCATGTCGGTCGCGTAGTCCGCGGAAAACGTCGCGAAATCCCGGTCGAGCTGGCGGGTGACGCACGACGTGAGCAGCAGCGAAGAGAGAACGAGGAGCGATGGGCGGCGCACGGAGGAAGGGAGGAGGGAGGGGGCCGGGGCGCGTGGGACGGGAACAATGACGGCGGAAGAAAAAAGTCGGCGGCATGCCGATGCCAATCGCCCCAAGCTTCTGGGCTTAACCGCGGATCACGCAGATTTCGCGGATACGACAAATCCGCGTCATCAGCGAAATCCGCGGTCAAAGGCTTGGGCGGCTTTCGGCTGGAGGTACAAAAGCAAAGTCCTCCTGGTATCAAGAGCCGACTTGCCACCCTGGGGCGCTGCATTTTGTCCGCGCGCTTGCTCCGGCCGCGGGCCCGGGTACAAACGCCGCGCTCCCATGATCGTTCGCCGGCCCGAGATTTTCATCAGTGCGACCAGCGCGGACCTGCGCTCGTGCCGGACGCTGGTGAAGGAGGCCCTGCTGACGCTCGGCTGCGTGCCGGTGGAGCAGACCAATTTTCCGCCGGACTATCGCACGGTGCGGGCGATGCTGCGGGCGCGCATCGAGAGCTGCGACGCCGTCATTCACGTGGCGGGCAAAGTCTACGGCGCCGAACCGAGCGTGCGCGACCCGCAGGTGCCGCGGCGCAGTTACACGCAGCTCGAGTACGATCTCGCGCTGGAGCTGCGCAAGCCGCTCTACGTTTTCCTGTGCGGCGCCGAATTCCCGTACGACGAGCACCCGGCCGAGGATCCGGAGAAGCAGGCGCTGCAGGTGGCCCATCGCGAACGGCTCCGGGCCAGCGAGACGCTGCGGACCCACGTCAAGTCCCGCGACGAACTCGCCCAGCGGGTGCGCGAGCTGCAGACCAAGGTCGAGCAGCTTTCGCGCGAACTGGCGCGTTCGCACCGGTGGCTGCGCCGCAGCGTCGTCATCGGCATCATGGTGCTGGCGGTGCTGGGCGGGACGGTGTGGACGTTGAACCGGCTGACGCGCGAGCTTGTGCACCAGTCGGCGGAATCGCAGGAGCGCCTGCTGCTGATGAAGGCGTTCATCGAGCGATTCGTCTTCCAGCCGACGGGCGGGGAAGCGATCCCCTACGACGTGCGTTTTGATCGCGCGCTGGCCGAAGTTGCCGCGGAGAAACAGCGCGGGGTGCCGGAGGTGAAGGCGAAGATCGACGGTTTCGTGAAGGACGTGCGGGCGAACCCCGGAGGGGTCAGCTTGTACGACCGCGCACTGGCCGATTTCGCCGAAAAGCAGTTTGCCGCCGCGGCCGCCAATGCCGCCGCCGCGGTCACGGAGTACCGCAGTGAGCGCGAAGCGGCCGAGCGCGAGGTGGCCGCGAGCACGGAGCGCGCGCGGGCGATCCGCGCCCGCGAGCGCTCCGCGTCCACCCTGGCCGGCGACGCCCAGATCGCCGCCCAGGATTACGCCGCCGCGCTGGCTTCCTACCAGGTCGCGGCCGGGCTGGCCGGACGGGCGGAGGAGCCGGCCGAGTGGGCGACCCTGCAGTTGCGGCTGGCGAACTGTCACTGGGAACTGGCAAGCCGGCTCGGTGGTGCATCGATCGCCCGCCACCTGCAGGACGGACTGGCGGCGGCCCGCGGCGCGCTCGACGTGTTCACGCGGGAGCGTCAGCCGGTCGAGTGGGCGCTGGCCCAGAAGACGCTCGGCAGCGTGCTGCGCAACCACGCGCGGGCGCTCACCGGCGCCGAACGCGCGGCGGTGCTCGAGCAGGCGGCCGGCGCGTTTCGCGCGGCCCTCGAGGTGCTCACGCCGCAGGCCAGCCGCGCGGACTGGCTCTCGGCGCAGATCAACCTCGGCAACGTCCGCTTCGAGCAGTCCATGGTGCTCGCCGGACCCGAGCGCGACCGGACGCTGCGCGAGGCGGCGAGCACGTTTCGCCTCGCCATCAAGGAAGCGTCGCCCCGCGGCACGCCGGCCGAGTGGGGCAAGCTCCAGAACAATCTCGGCAATTCCCTGTGGAGCCTCGCCATGACGGCGTCGGGATCCGATCGCGGGGACCTGCTGCTGCAGGCGACGGCTTCGTTTCGTGAGGCGCTCATCGTGCGCACCCGGGCCGAGGTGCCGGACGACTGGGCGCTGATCCAGAGCAACCTCGGCAACGTCCTGCTGGCCCGCGCCCAGTTGCACACCGGCACGCCGCGCGCGGAGTTGCTCGAGGAAGGCATCGCGGCGCATCGGGGAGCGCTCGAGGTCTTTACCGTCGAGCGCGTGCCCCAGCGCTGGGCGCTCACGAACAACAATCTCGGCTACGCGCTGCAACTGCGGGCGTTGTCGGCGGTCGGCGAGACACGGCGCCGCCTGCTCGCGGAATCCGCCACGGTGCTCGAACGCGCGCTGCAGGTCCACACCCAGCGCGACCTCCCGGCCATGTGGGCGATGAGCTCCTTCTACCTCGGCATCACGCAGTGCACCCAGGCGGAGGCGGCGGCCGACGAGACGCGCGACGCACTCTACGCGGCCGGCATCGCGCGGCTGCAGTCGGCGGAGTCGGTTTACTCCCAGGCCGACTTTCCCTCCGAATGGGCGCGCATCCATGCGATGGTGGCGTTCGCGCTCTGCGCCCAGGCGAACAAGCGCACCGGCGACGAGCGCGTGGCGCTGTACGCGCGGGCGGCGGAGTCCTGCGAGAAGGCGCGTACCGTCTACCGGCGCGACTCGTTTCCGTCCGAGTGGGCGTTTGTGCAGCTTACCTCCGCGATGGTGAACCTCGCCCGGGCGCAGGCCGCCGCGCCCCTCGACCGGATCACCCTGGCGACGCAGGCCAACGCGGAATTGCGGGCCGCGCTCGAGGTGAACACCCGGCGCGATCAACCGGTCTATTGGGCCATGACCACGCGGGTGCTGGGCCGGGGAATCCTGACCCTCGCCGAGGCGCAACTGGTCCCGACGGAGCGGCGGCGAATCCTCGAGGAGGCCGCCGCGACCCTGCGGGCCGCGCTGGAGGTGTTGAACGAAAACGAGACGCCGGACGACCACGCGGAGGCGCGCGCCGACCTCGCGCGGGTCGACGCGCTGCTGGCGGCGCCCTGACCCGCGCTTCCAGGATTGCGGCCGCCGCCGCGTCGGGGCACATCCACGGACGGTATGAACAGCGCCCTCCGGCCGGACGATGCCCCGATTCGCGGTCCGTGGCTGTCGGCCGCCGCCCTGCTGGCAATCGCCACCGCCGGGGCGCTGACCGGACCGTGGTGGTTTCCGCTCCCCGCGGCGGACGGCAGCATCCGCGCCGCGGTCCTGCAGCGCACGTTCTTCACCGCGTGGTCGACGATGCTCGTGCTGCTGCCGGCGGTGGTGACGTTCTGGCGGCGGCGGCAGGCAACGCGCGCCGCGGCCGTGTGGCGGGTGTATTGGACGATGGGATACGTGGCGTACGCCATCCATCTCGTCTGGGCGGTCGGGCTGTTCTTTCGCTTCGACCTGACGCGCATGCTGCACTCGCCGGAGTTCGTCACCGTGCCGCGGCTGGGCATGGTCGTGACGGTCTGGTGGGGCATCGACGTCCTCCTCGCCTGGCGCTCACCGGCCGAGCCGCGCTGGCTCCAGGCGCAGCGGATCGTGATTCACGTCCTCATCGTCGGCCTGTTCATCGCCGGCTCGCTGCTCGAGGGCTCGTTCGCAGTGTCGCGCGCGTTCGGCGCGTTGCTGGTGGCGGGGGTGGTGGCGGGGATCGTGGCGCGGCTTAGGCACCGCAGGGTAGCTACGGGATGAGTGCAACGCCGGAGCGGCACAGGCGGATTGCCCACGGAACACACGGACTACACGGAAATCAGAGACTCTTCCGTGTGCTCCGTGTGTTCCGTGGGCAACCTCTGGTCTGCGGTCAGCCACCTATGACCGAACCCGCTGCACCGTCCACGGATCCGCCTTCAATTCCGGATCGCAGGCGCGCAACGGATGACGCTCGGGTTCGAGACGGTCGCCGGTGTCCCACGGTTCGAACGCGTTCTTGATGTTGGCGAGGCCGGTGGACGCGAGTTCCGGGTAGTGGCGGAGCAGGACCGATTTCAGGTCGGCGTCGTCGATCCAGCGCAGGCCCTCGGCGGTGTAGTACTCGGCATTGTAGCAGTCGGTGTAGAAGCGATCCGCCTGCAGTCGGCGGGTGGCGTTCAGGATGAAGATCTGGAACATCGTCTCGCCGAAGCCGAAGTTCGTCGGGCGGTGGCCCTCGCCGAGGGTGCCGATGAGCAGGTCGAGCTTCTCCACCGCCTCGGGCTCATGGCCGTACACGTCCTTGAGGCGGCGCACCTGGTCGGCATCGTCGGTGAGATCCTCGAAGGTGCGCAGCGGGTTCAGCCCGAGTTGCCGACGGAATTCGTTGTAGCGCGGCACGCCGCGTTCGCGGGCCCGCAGGATGTCGACCGTGCCCATGTCGAAGAACGGATTGCCCGGGATGCTGAGCTCCTGGAGGAACTGCGGGTAGTTGTTCAGGACGAGCTGTCCCGGGTGCTGCCGGCCGAACGAGTACAGCAGGTCGGCGAGCGGCACGCGGCCGGTGAGCCGGGCGGAACCGGACTGGCGGGTCTCGACGAACGGCACCGACTCCACGCCCGCGGCGTCGCCGAGCCGGCGCACCTGCAGGGATTCCGGCAGCAGCGAGTGCAGGCGATAGACCTCGGTGAATTCCTCGGTGAGGCCGAACGGCTGGCCGTGCTTGTCGATCGGGTTGCCCACGACGCCGCCCAGCTCGGGGTTGCGGACGTTGAACGACGCCACGGTCTTCCGCTGCTTGCCGACGCGCAGGAAATTCGTGAGCAGGCCGTACCAGTTCGCGTTGAGCGCGGCGTCGAGACCGGGATTGGGCAGGACCGCGGGCGTCCACTCGACGGTATGGATCTTGGCGATGACGGCGGCATTGATCAGCCGCGCAACGTTGAAGAGGCGGTTGTCGTCCCAGTCGGGATGGCGGGTGCGGAGCAGGTCGCAGATCGCGTTGTGCTCGTGCGTGAACAACGTGTGCCAGAGGGCAACGCCGACCCACCAGTTGCGCGTGAAGCCGGTGATTTCAACGCCCTTGGCGTCGAGCGGCAGCGTGCCCTCCGGAGTGAGGCGCAGCTTGCCGTCGACGCCGCTGCGCACCTGCTGCTGGGTCGCGAGGTCGCTGCCGTAGAGCTGCGAGGCGTCCCACCAGTGCGTGACCTCGTTGATGAACGAGACCGGCATGCTCTCGCCCTCGGGCCGGCGCGTCGGGTCGGGCTGCGTCTTGCCGACGAACATCTTCGTCTGCCAGTAGCGCTGCCGGGCCGGATCGTCCGGCGGCAGCGGCACCTCGTGCACGTCGCGAAAGAGAATCTCGCCGTGGTTGATCCAGTCGGAGTTCTGAAACTGGATCCACGACGCGGCGAGCAGGTTGAGGAACGGCACCTCGCGCATCGGGCCGCGGCGGGACAGCAGCTCGCGGCTGACGACGCGCGGATTGGGCGTCAGCAGCCGCTCGCCGGTCTCCGGCTGCGCGGCGCGCGGTTCGACGTTGCGCATCAGCCGGGTGCCGGCGGCGCCCTCCCGCGGATTCTCGAGGTTGTTCCAGCTGCCGTCCGCGGTGCGGAAGTGGGTCACGCCGGGGGGCGGTGACAGCGGCTCCGGGACAAAGCCGGTGAGCTCTCCGGGCGGGTAGGTGTTCTTCAGGTTGCGCGCATTGAGCTGGTCGCGCATGTACGCGATCGTGATGAGGCCGCGCGTCAGCGAGCGGCGGTACCAGTTGGTCCACACCTCATCGCGATAACCGGCCAGCCGGCCCCAGGCGCTGGTGACGCCATGCATCACGACGGCCGCCACGGAGCCGCTCGCGTTGCCGAGCGCGGTGCGCAGCCGCCGGAACAGCCCCGGACGCGGCGGCGGGGGAAGCGGCGCGGGCAGCGACCCGGGCGGAACGTGCGGGGGCGCAAGCAGCGCGGCGCGGTCGAAGTAGTGAAAGTCGGGCACGGGTACATCGATCCGGGCGTGGGCGTTTTCGCGGGCGACCTTCAGCATCGCGGCCCACTCCGGGTGCTCGGGCGCGAGGTGCAGCGCCGCGGCGTAGTGCCGGGCCGCGTCGGCGTATGCTTCGGTTTGAAAATGCGCGACCGCCAGCAGCGCGTGACCCTCGGCGTCCGGCTGCGTCGTCATCCGCTGCTGGAGCGCGAGGATCGCCTCGGCGTAGTGGCGTCTCGCGATCAATTCCTGGACCTCGGCGTGAGGCGAGCCGGGCGAGAGAGTGCTCATGATATACCGGGGACGAGGCGGCGCGCGCGTCGCAGGACGGGCGCAGGGGACGGGGCGACGCGGAAGGGGCGAAGCGGACGGGGCGAAGCGGAAGGGGCGGGACGCCGGGAGCGTGCGGATTCCGCGGGTGAAGGCAAGGCCTCCGGCGGCGTTCGGCCGAGGTGGGGTCGGCTTCACGCCGCGACCGGGCGCGCGACCGGACGTTGGGTCGCGGCGTGAAACCGCTCCTGCAATCCGGTGTACCCTGGAGGGCGACGGAGGAAGTCACGGGAGAACTCGCCGGTTGACAGCCCGCAGCCGGACGTCTCGCTTGGGCGCTCGTGAGTGGACTCGTTTTTCCGCCTATGATGAAGCGAATGCGTCTGGCGATTGTCATCCTCGCGATGGTCGTACGAAGCGCGGGTTACGCGCAGGGCACGACGCCCGGCGACGTCGCGAACGGCCAGGTCCTTTGCGTGATCGAGGGTACGAACCTCGTCGTCGCGGTGCCGGCGGCGGAAGGCGCGACGGGCATCAAGAAGCCCACGCCGGCCGATCAGGCGCTCATCGCGCAGGCCCGGCCCAGCCGGATCAAGACGTTCCTCGACAACACCGACCTGCGGGCGAACATCCGGATGCTGGACCTCGACCTGGTCGAGGGGCTGACCTTTGGCGCGAAGTACAAGTATCAGGTCGAGAAATCGAACCTGCGCCCGAATTACTTCACGCGTGTCGATCGCTACGTGATGGGGGCCGGCATCAATCCCGGCACGCTGATCGACGGCCTGACGCCGATCAGCTTCGGCCTGGCTCAGGAAACCGAGATCCTCTTCATCCAGCAGTTCGAAAACGGCAGTGATGCGCGCAAGCCCGGCAACGGGTATCTGCCCGGACGCCTGCCGGTGAACACGGCCAAGGCGCTGTCGCTCAAGCCGGGAGACTACGTCCGCTTCAACGCGCGGCTCAACGCGCTCGTCGGCGTGTCGCAGGCATTCAGTGCGGTTCCGGCGGTGGAGATCTCGGTGGGGGCGAACTTCGTCGTGAGCGGCGACTTTCAGGTTCACTTCTTCCGCCTCGATGCGTCGCGCGTCCGGCTCAAGCTCGTGGCGCTGCGGAACGACGAGAAGAATTTCGGCGCCCGGCTCGGGTTGAAGGGATTCGAAGTGTTCGGCGATGCCGGCATCGACAAGGCGCTTGTCCGGCTTTCCCGGCTGGACGAGTGGTTTCGCGCCCAGGTGTCGGCGTCGAATTCGGACCTCTTCATGGTCGATTACGTGATCAACCTCGCGGACCAGCGGGCCGCGGACGTGTTCGACCGCCTGTTCTCGTCGCTGAGCGGCGTGCGCACCTACAAGATTGCGAATCCGGTGACGAAGAAGGAGGAGTTGGCGGTCCGGCTGACGAGCAACGTGGCCGCGCTCGAGGAACTGGCGCTGGACATTGGCGAGTTGGGCAAGCCGGACCCGATGGACCGGGCAGTCAATCGGCTGTTCAAGGGTGCAAACTCCGCCTACACCAAGGCCTCGGCGTTCCGCCTGGGCGTGCTGGTCACGCGGCTGAAACGGGATGAGCGCTATCGCCGGAATTTCCTCAGCCGCGTGAACATCGATCCGGCCACCGGTCGCGAGTCGCCCGAGTACTACCTTGTCCCGACCTGGAACCTGCGTTCGGAGTTCGACGGCCTGATCACCAAGCCGATCTTCGGCGAAGAGGAGATCTTCCGCTCCGCCAACGCGCTGTTCACCGCCACGAGCGACGGCGTGCCGCTCGACTTCAAGAACATCACCTTCAACCGGCGCGAGAGCGACACCCGGGTCAGCGGCTCCGAGTACCGCGACGCCCAGCAGCGGATCTGGAATCTGCTCTCCGCCAGCGGGCGCGACGCCTTCCTCGCCCAGGTCAAGGACACGCCCTGGATGAATCCGAGCCAGGTGAAGTCGGCGCAGATCGACCTCGAATACTTTTTCCACCTCGAGGCGCTCACCGAACTGTTCAAGGCGGGGTGGGGGCAGCGCGATCGGCTGATCGACGCGAAGTTCAGATTCCTGATCACGCAGAACGAAGACTGGAACCGACGGAACAAGGAGATGCTCGACCTCGTCGGCCAGGCGAGCCGGGAACCGCCGGGGTCGGACCATGCGAAACGCCTCCTCGAGCGGGCCATGAAGATGAAGCTGAGCCTGCAGGATGAAGTCAGCCAGAAGTTCGGGGCCGAGAGCCTCGACCTCTGCGCGAAGTTCGAGACCATGCTCGCACCCGGCGACACGGGCACCCTGACGGAAAACAGCCTGCGGCGCTTCGAGGCGTTGCTCGCCCTGCGCGACTCCGCGTTGTTCCGGAAGATGGGACCAGGCTTCGTGGTGTTTCTCCTGAAGGAGTCGAAGATCGACGTGGACAAGGTCCTCTATGTGCGATTCCGCATGGCCGCTCCGGGACTGCCGACGATCCGGGTGGCTTCCGGCGTGAAGGAGGATCGCGAGCTCTACGATGTCGTGGAATTCCTCGAAGCCATGCTCGACGGAAACGATGCCGACATGCGGCTGGCCGGTCCGAAGGATTCCAGCACGGCGCGGGTGAACTACGAGAAGCTGCTGGAACGCGTGGTCATCGCGACCAACTGAGGTCCGCCGGCACGCGCGGCTCTTCGGCGCGTGACCCGGCAAAGGTGCCGGTACTCAGTCCTGGGGTCGCGGGAGGCGGGGCCTTCCCCACGGTGAACGACTTCACCATCCCTGGTATTGATACTGTCCGGCGGATATCCCCTTGATTGCAGCTTCTCCTTGGCGAGAACCTGACCCCTTAGTCTGACCCAAGCCTGACCATGCCAACCCCTCCTGCCCTCGGGGCCGCCCTCGTGCGCGCCCTGCCTTTCGCGTTGCTCGTGTGCTGCGGCACCGGGCTCTTTGCCCAGACGGCGCCGACGCCGTCCGCTCCCACCGCCGCGCAGGTGGCCCAGTACGACAAGAACAAGAACGGCCGGCTCGATCCCGCGGAGCTGGCCGCGCTCCAGGCCGACGAGGCCCGGGCGAAGGACACGATCACGCTGACGCCCTTCGAGGTGAGCGCCGACCTGTCCGACACCTACGAGGCGACGAACACGAATTCCGTCACCGGCACCAACACGCCGCTCAACAAGACCCCGCTCGATGCGAAGGTCTTCAACCGGCAGATGCTCGACGACATGGGGGCGGTCGACATGACCGACATGCTGTGGAAGCTCGGCGGCCTCGGGCCGGCGGTGATCAACTCCGGCGAAGACGTGCGCGGCATGGTCGAGGGTGACCGCCAGGACCCCAAGTCGATGTCGATGCGCGGACTGCAGATCAACAATCCGCGGCGCGACGGCTTCCTGCGTTCCGATACCACCCTGCTCGACACGTTCGACATCGAGCGCGTCGAGGCGATCGGTGGTTCGAATTCGCTGCTGTTCGGCTCGGGTGACGCCGGCGGCGTGATCACGAGCGCCTCCAAGCGTGCCTACATCAATCGGCGGCCCACCGCGACGATCTCGGCCATGGGCGACTCCGAGGGTTCGCGGCGCTACACGCTCGATGCGCAGTGGGGCTTCAAGTATTTCGGCCTGCGGGTGAATGGCGTGCGCGATGACACGAAGTATTTCCGCCCGGGCCTCAGCCGCACCGCCGAGGGAATTCACATCGCCGCCACGGTGCAGCCCTGGAAGCGGCTGCAGATCCGCGGTGAGTTTCGCGACTACTCCCGTGACACCGTCTTCGCGCAGGCCGTGACCGTCCGCGCCCCGCTCTCCTGGGTGCTGCCGAACGGCGTGCGGGTGGACAACCAGTCGTCGCGCTACCTCGTCGCGTTTCCGGAGGCGACGCAGATCACCGGTGGCGCATTTGACCTCACCACGGTCGATTCCGCCATCGGGCCGTATCACCGCGACTTTTACTTCAACAAGATCAAGTCCGTCGTCGCCGAAGCCACCCTCGCCGAGGGCCTCGCGGTGCAGCTGCGCTACGGTCATGACGCCCGGGTCAACGCCGCCCCGCGCGCCAGCTCCACCACGGTTTTTGCGCCGGGTGCCACGGGCAACAACTACGTCGATCCCGTCACCGGCCAGGTCGGCCAGCAGTGGGCGTTCAACACGTCGCTCGTGGCCACGCCGTTCTGGACCGGAGCGCGCGGTTACCGCGCCGCCCTCGCCTACCAGAAGGACCTCGGCAAGTGGTTCGGCCGGCATCAGGCGAGCCTGTTTCGCCAGGACATGGAATCCTGGGTCAACCAGATGACGATGCGCTTTTACGAGGTGGATGCCTCCGGCAGCATCATCCAGAACCTCGCCAACGTCACCAATGCCGAATCCGGCCGCACCGCGATGCCGGTCGCGTGGGTGCGGGCGTTTCCGGATGCAATCATCGGCGGGCAGGACTGGCGGGTGAACACCATCCGGCATCCGAACGGGCGCACGTATCGCTACGCGCCGCAGGTTTACTCCGGCGCCGTGCCGGCGACCCCCGGCAACCCCATGGGGCTCTCCGGCGGAGTCAACGCCACCACGGGCAATCCCAGCAACACGTCCTACCTGATGGACGACACCGACGAAACGAGCTGGGGCGCCAGCCTCTTCTCCGAGTGGTGGCGCGGGAAGATCGACACGATGGCGGGCATTCGCCGAGAGGAAGCGACCGGCCTGCGCAAGGCGCTCGGCCTGAAGCGCGGCCCGATTTCCTACGACAGCATCAACCTTGGCGCCGTCGTCGACACGCCGATCAAGGATCTCCGCGCCTCGTTCAACTACGCGTCGAACGGCAAGATCAACTTCGACACGACGCGCGACATCTACAACGAGCCGCTGCCGCCCGGCAAGGGCGTGAGCCGCGACATCGGGTTGAAGTTCGACCTCTTCGGCCGCCGGCTCTCCGGCAACGTGAACTACTATGTCTCCGAGGCGAAGAACTTCACGGCTTCGATTCCCAATCGCAACGACCTCGATCCCGACGGCATCAACGGGCGCAACGGCGGCAGCGCGTACACCTTCAGCAAGAAGTCCGACGGCTACAACCTGACGCTCTCCGCCCGTCCGACGCGCAACTGGGAAGTCCGCCTCAGCTTCGCCACGGCCAATGGCTCCGAGCGCAGCGACGTCACGCTGCCGCAGTTCTACAACGACCAGTTCAACACCACGACGGTCAACGGCCAGACGGTCGTCGGCGTGAAGGCCAGTGCCACGGCCGCGGTGGTGCCGCTGCTCGTTCCGTCCGACCCAACCGATCCCGCCTCCCCGCAGATTCCGCTGTCGCTCGCGATGCTCCGCGACCAGAGCGAGACGAATCCCTACCGCGCGCAACTCGACCTCGAGTCGGGCCAGATTCTCAACGCGCAGTTTCTCGGCATGCAGACGCCCGGCGTCGGCACCGGCGTCACCGGCCTGCCCATCACCGATCACCAGCTCGGCTTTGTCTCGCCCTCCAATGGCAGCCTCATCGTCCGCCGCGCGGGGGAGAAGACCGTCGGCTACGCCCAGCGCGCCTACAGCATGGTCAACACCTACCGCTTCAACGAGGGCCGGATCCGCGGTCTCTCCGTCGGCCTGGTCACGAGCTACCAGCAGAATTACCGGGGCTACATGTACAATGATGCCGCGGACGGCAACAAACGGAAGATGTACTATTTCCCGAACCGGATGCTGAACGACATGTTCCTTTCCTACAGCTTCCGGCCCACGCGCACGATCCGGGCTTCGGTGCAGCTCAATGTCTCCAATCTGCTCGATGCGAACCGCGTGCTCTACCTCATCCGCAGCACCGACGGCACGCTTCGTTACGCGCAGTGGTTCAACTCGCCGCGCAAGCTGATGGTGACGACCCGGCTGACGTACTGATCACGCGGAACCGTTCACTCGTGTAGGCGGGGTGGCCGCCCCCCCCCGGCGAGGTGTGGGCAAAAAAATTAGCGGGGGGGGGGGCCCCCCCCCACCACCACGAATGAATAAAAACGGGCGGCCCG
>JAEUHA010000171.1 GCA_016793535.1 Opitutaceae bacterium
TCGACCTCAACGGCTCGCTCGGCAAAGGCCCGGGCAAGGGGCGCATCGTCAAACTCATCGACTCCGACCGCGACGGCGTCGCCGACCGGCACACCGTGTTCGCGGAGATCGACAATGCCCGCGGACTGCTCGCGGTCGGCACCCGCGTCTACGTGCTGCACACCCACTTCGGACCCGACGGGCAGGCGACAGGGATGAACCTGTCCGCCCTCGACGACGCCAACCGCGACGGCATCGCCGACGGCCCGCCCACGGTCCTCGTTCGCGGCATCTGCGTCGCCAAGGCGATCAACGACCGCGGCACCGACCATTCCACCAACGGCATCCGCATGGGCATCGACGGCTGGATCTACATCGCGGTCGGCGATTTTGGCTTCAACGACGCCACCGGCACCGACGGCACCAAGGTCACGCTGCTCGGCGGCGGCATCGCCCGCGTCCGTCCCGACGGCACGGAGCTCGAGCTCTACACGACCGGCACGCGCAACATCTACGACGTCGCGCTCGATCCGTTCCTCAACGGCTTCACCCGCGGAAACACCAACGACGGCGGCGGCTGGAACGTCCGTTTCCTCCACCACATCCAGTCCGGTGAGTTCGGGTATCCACGCCTCTTCAAAAACTTCGCCACGGAGATCCTGCCCGCGCTCGAGGATGTCGGCGGCGGCTCCGGCGTCGGTGCGCTGTTCCTCTCCGAACCCACCTGGCCCGCACGCTACAACGACCAGCCGCTCATGGCGGACTGGGGCCGCAAGGCGATTTTCCTCCACCGGCTCACGCCCGACGGCGCGACGTTCACCCAGAAGGTCGAGGAGTTCGCGCAGATTTCGCAGGTCACCGACCTCGACGTCGATCCCTCCGGCCAAATGTTTGTCGGCGCCTGGGATGGCGCCGGCTTCCGCGGCGATCCGGGCAAGGGTTACGTCGCGCGGATCACCCCGCAGGGCTGGACGCACCGGGCGCTGCCCGAACTCGCCACCCAAAAAATCCCGGACCTCGTCGCGCTGCACCGCTCGGCGAGCGCCACGACGCGTTTCTACGCGCAACGCGAACTGCTCGCGCGCTCCGACGCCGCCGCCGGCCAGGCCGGCCTGCTCGCCCTCGCCCGCGACGCCGCGCTCACCCCCGCCGTCCGCGTCGCCGCCCTCTTCACCGTGGCACAGCTCGATCCCGACCCGCGGACGGTCCTCGCGCTGGCGGACGACGCGGTGCTGCGTGAGTTCGCGCTGCGCGCCGCCGCCGACCGGCTGCCGCGCCTGAAGCAGGCCACCCTGCCGCTCGCCCCGTTCGTGAAGGCCCTGCAGACGGGCACGCCGCGGCAGCGCGCCGCCGCCGCGGTGGCGCTTGGCCGGCTCGGACAACCCGAGGCGGCGAGCGCGCTTCTCGGCATCGAGTTCACGAAGCCCGACGATCGCGACGACGGGAACTTCACGCAGAAGGACACCCTCAAGGGCAACCGCGAGAGCCGCCTCACGCTCGCCACGCGACCCGGCGAGGAACTGCGGTTCCATCTCGTCTCGACCGATGCCGCCGCCGAACCCGTGCAGGTCGCCCTCAGCGAGGCGATGTTCACCCTCGCCACCGGTGAACGGGTCCCGCTCACCGGCCTCACGCCGACGTCCGGTCGCGCCGCGCTCGCCACGGCGGACATTCTCCCTGCCACCGGCGGGGGACGCGGCGGCAAGGGCGCCAAGCAGGCGAAGAAGGGTCCCGCCGGCCCGGTGCTCGTGCTCGACGGTCCGCCGCTCGTCTCCTTCCGCGTGCCGGCCGGCGCCGTGTCGTTCAGCGCCCGCGCCATGCGCGTCGGCGCCGGCGGAGCCGAGGCGTCGGTCGAGTTCTTCGCGTCGACCGGCCGCGCCGACGAGACGCGGGCCCGAACGTTCACGCCGCGGCATGCGACGCCGAATGCCGGCATCGCGGTGCCGCATGTCGCCGCCCACGCGCTGGTGCGCCTGCGCGCGGTCGACGCCTGCCTTGCCGCCATCGGCACCCCGCGTGAAGACCTCGCACTCTGGGCGCTCTCGCACTTGCACGAAGAGCGCGCGGTCGACGGTCTGCTCGCCAAACTTTCGGCCCAGCCCGCGCCCGCGCTGCGCAACAAGCTGCTCACCACGCTGGGACGCCTTTATCAGCAGGAGGCGCCGTACGACGGCTCGTGGTGGTGGGGCACCCGCCCCGACACCCGCGGGCCGTACTACAAGCCCGTCACGTGGAGTGCATCGCCGCGCATCGCGTCGGCCCTCGAAGCGGAGACCGTGCGCGCCGCGCCGGAGCAGCGCGACTTCCTCGCGCGGCTCAACGACTCCCACCGCCTCGGGCTCAAGGCCCTCGGCACCCGCGAGGTCGCGCCCGAAGCGGAAAAGCGTCCCGCCATCGATCTCGCCCAGATCGCCGCCAAGTCGGGCGCCGTCGCCACCACGCCGCTCGAGGACATCCTCGTCGCAGTGGAAAAGCTCCCGCCCAGCCCCGCGCGGGGCGCCGCGCTCTACACCCAGCAGGGCTGCGTCGCCTGCCACGCCCTCGAACCCGGCGGTGTCGCGCTCGGGCCGTTCATGGGCCAGATCGGCGCGATCATGAACCCGATGCAGATCGCGACCGCCATCCTGCGGCCGAGCGACACTCTTTCGCAGGGTTTCCAGACCGTGAGCCTTACGCTCAAGGACGGCTCCGTCCGGGTGGGTTTCGCCACGGAAACCACGCCCGAGAAGATCGTGCTCCGCGACATGGCCGGCGCGGTCACGACCGTCGCCATGGCCGACGTGAAGGAGGACAAGCACCTGCCCCAGTCGATGATGCCGGAGGGTCTGGCCAACGCGCTGTCGCTGGAGGATTTCGCGGCGCTGGTGCATTTCCTCGCGGCGCGGAAGTAGCCGCCACGGCGGAGCCGCACTTCAGCGAGAGGAGAGATGGCCCACGGAACACACGGACTACACGGAAACCAAATACTCTTCCGTGTGTTCCGTGGGCCCATGGATCAAATGGTCTGGCATTCGCCGGTCCAAAGAGGATTGCGGCAAAACTTCTTGTTCAAGCATCGCAGTGCGGATTTCGCGGATGGCGTTTATCCGCGTCATCCGTGTAATCCGCGGTCAAGAATCAGGGCAAAGAACCTGTCGTTGTCACGTCCCACCCCAGACCGTAACCGGATCATGAATACCTCCACGTTTCCGCTCACCCTGCGCGCGCGCAATCGCCTCATGACCCTCTGTGCGCTCGCAGCCCTCGTGGCCGGCGCCGCGCTCCACGCCGCGGCGCCGGCGCGGCCGAACGTGCTCTTCGTTCTTTCGGACGACCACAGCTACCCCTTCCTCAGCTGCTATGGGGACCCCAACGTCCGCACTCCCGCGCTCGATAAGCTCGCGGCCGAGGGCATGAGGTTCCACCGGTTCTTCACCGCGGCGCCGCAGTGCGTGCCGTCGCGCGCCGCCTATCTCACCGGCCGTTCCGCGGTCGCGGCGCGCATGACGCGCTTCTCCTCTCCGCTGCCGCGCGACGAGATCACGTTCCCCGAGTACCTGCGCGAGAAGGCCGGCTATTACACGGGCATCGCCGGCCGTTCCTACCACCTCGACGGCTCCGCGCGGAACGCCGGCACGGTCGTCGGCGACCTGGTCGCCAAGCACGGCATGCGCTCGTTCGAACAGCGCGTCGACTACGTGCGCACCGGCAGCGACCCGCAGGCGATCGAGCAGATGCGCGAGTTCCTCGGGCAGAAACCGGCGGACAAGCCCTTCTGCCTCTGGCTGAACTTCAGCGATCCGCACCACGTCTGGAACGCGCCCGCCTCCGACCGCCCGGATCCCGCCTCGCTCAAGCTGCCCGCCCACTGGCCCGACCTGCCGGGCATGCGCGAGCAGCTCGCCGACTACTGCGCCGAGGTGAACCGCCTCGACCGCAGCATGGCGGCGGTCCTCGCCCTGCTCGCCGAGAAGGGCTTTGCCGCCAACACGCTCGTGATTTTCGCCGGCGACAACGGGGCGGCGCTGCCGCACGGCAAGGGCTCGCTCTACGACCCGGGCTCAAACGTCCCGCTCGTGATCCGCTGGCCCGGCGTGATCAAGCCCGGCGGCGAGTCGCGCACGCTGCTCAGCAACGAGGACATCGCGCCCACGATCCTCGCCGCGGCCGGTCTGCCGCCGGGTCCGAAGATGAGCGGCCGGAGTTTTCTCGGGCTGCTCAAGGGCGAGGCGTACACCCCGCGCGAGCACATCTTCGTCGAGCGCGGTCCGCATGGCACCGCGCCCGTCACAGTCGACATTCGCAGCAGCGGCTATGACCTCAGCCGCGCCGTGCGCAGCGACCGGTACAAGCTGATCTACAACTGCACGCCGTGGATCCCGTATTCGCCGGTCGACTCCGCCGGCGGGGCCGCGTGGAAGGAAATGACCACCGCGAATGCCGCCGGAAAACTCGCCCCGGGCCTGCGCGCGACGTACTTCACCACCCCGCGCCCGGTGTACGAGCTGTACGATCTCGAGTCCGACCCGTCCGAGTTGAACAACCGCAGCGGCGATCCCGCGTTGCGGGAAATCGAGCACGCGCTGCGCGTGGCGCTCGCGGAAAAGATGATCGTCGACTTCGACTATCTCCCGCTGCCCGAGGTCGGCGACCGCCCCGCGGCCGCGGGCAAGGCCGGCAAGAAGAAGCGCTGACGGGGCTCCCGGCCCCGTGCGGCGTGACGGAAGGCGCTCGGCGTGCGACCGGTTTCCCGGCGGAAAACCACGCTCAGGTACTCCACGTGTTCGAAGCCGGCGCGCTCGGCGATGAGGTAGAGCGGCAGGTCGGTTTCGACGAGCAGTTGCTTCACCCGGCTGAGCCGCACCTGGAGGATTTCCTCGTGCGGCGTGTGACCCAGGAGCCGGCGAAAACGCTGCTCCAGCACGCGACGCGAGAGCGGCACCGCCTTGAGCACGTCGCTCACGTTGATGCGTTCGCAGGCATTCTCCCGGATGAAACGGACCGCCCGCGCGATCTCGCGGTCATCCACCGCCAGCACGTCGGTGGATTGCCGATCCGCCACGCCCATCGGCGGAATCAAGCGCGCCAGGTCCGGCACCCGCTTCCCGGCCATCAATTGGTCCAGCATGGCCGCCGCCTCATACCCGGCGCGATGGGCATTCGGGATGACGCTGCTGAGCGGCGGCGACGCCAGGTCGCACAGGAGCGTGTCGTTATCCACCCCGATCACGGCAACTTCGTCCGGCACGGCCAGCCCCGCGGCGCGGCACCCATCGAGCACTTGATAACCGCAGATGTCGTAGGCCGCCATGATCCCGACCGGTTTCGGCAACGCCTTCAGCCAGCGCTGCAACGCCCGCGCCTCGGCGGTCACGTCGCCCTTCACCACCGCGGGCCGGTAGACGGCGTGCGAGTATCCGGCGGCACGGAGCTGCGTGACAAAATGCCGCTCTCGCCAGAGCGACCAGTTGAACCGGGCATCCCCGCAGAACGCGAAATGCTTGAAGCCGCGCTCGAGCAGGTGCCCGACCGCCAGCCGCACGATCTCCTGGTCGTCGGTTTCCACCCACGGTAGCGCCGGGACGAGCCGCGCCGCGCTCAAATCCACGGCCGGCAGTCCCGTCTTCACCACCGCCCGCGCAATCCGGGGAGTTTCGATGCGCGCGATGATCCCGTCACCCCGCCACTCCGCCAGCCACGTCGGGGGATCGTCGCCGCGCCCGTGCTCCACGAGGTGAAACGACCACGGCCGGTTCTCGCGGATGTAGTGCACCACGCCCTGCAGCAGGCCACGGCCATACGCGTTGGAAGTCTCGATGAGGAGAGCCACCTGTCGTCGCGGGACCGCACTGCCGCCGGGGCCACGTTGCGCCATGGCCCGACCATTCCGCGGACGCGCAAAAAATCAATTTCAAAGTCGGCTCCACGCCGCGCTCTCCGGAGAAGCGGTCAAAAAACTCATTTTTCTTTCGTGAACTCTCATGGTTTCACCCGGCGGCTCCGTGCTACGATCTGGACGCGCGCTCCCCTGCACCCCCCTCCGGTCGCGGGGCCCCGCCGCCCACCGATTCCACCCCTCGCCCTGTCCGTACCGGCCGCCCGTTGTCCGGGCGCCTGCGTGCTCCGTTTCGCTGCTTTCGAATCCGGCTTCAGATCCGGTCCCCTACCCCCGACGTGAAAACGAACTTCCCCTTCCTCGCCCTGCTGGGCGCAGCGTTCACATGGCCACCCCCTGCGGCGCACGCCCAGTCCGCCCCCACTCGCACCAGCAGTCCGGCGCCGGCGCCCGCGACAGCCGGAACGAAGGACGCCGTCGTCCTTGATGAGTTCAAGGTGTTCGACAAGAAGCCCGTGCCGTTCACGGACGCCAACATGGACATTCCCCGTGGCGTCAACGACGTCCAGGCGTACTACATCATCGGCGCCGACGAGATCGAGAATTCGGGCAAAACGGAGCTCGATGACGTGCTGCGGGACAGCCTCACGCAGAACACGATCGTGGAAACCAACGCGCAGATCGATCCGTCCGCACTCTCCAACCAGCTGGGAGCGTCGAGTTCCGTGAACCTCCGCGGGCTCGGTTCCGCGCAGACGTTGATTCTCATCAACGGCCAGCGGACCGCCAACTTCGCCAATCGCGGGGCCACGTTCCAGCCCGACATCAACGGCCTTCCCCTCGCGGCAGTCGAGCGGGTGGAGGTGCTCCCGGGCAATGCGTCCGCCATCTACGGCGGCACGGCGGTCGGCGGCGTCGTGAACGTGATCCTCAAGCGCAACTATCGCGGCGGACAGGTGAGCGCGTCGTATCAGAACACGTTCGCTTCGGATGCGCCGATCCGCACCCTCAACGCGATCTACGGCTTCGCGGTGGGGAAGAAGATCCACGTCACGCTGAGTGGCAGTTACAGCGACGGGAAGCCGCTCCGGATGAAGGACCGCCCGTTCCTCATCGACTACTTCAACCGCGCCGTGACGAACGGTCCCGCCTCCTTCCACGGCACGACCGCCACGTTCACCAGCGGCGCCACGCCCAACATTGTGCTCAACAATGCCGTCGTAAACGGCTTCGCCAATGCACAGACCCAGACGCTCACGCTCAAGAGCACCGGTCAGGCCCTGGGCTCCCGTCTCACGCACATCGCCTACGGCACGTCCGCCGCCACCCCGGTGGCGGCGCGCGACGCCGCGCTGCTCGCGAACGCCGGCCGGTACAACCTGGACTTCGCCCCCAGCGTCTGGCGCGGCCTCGAGAGCACGCTCACGCACGTGCCGCGCAAGGAGGCGTTGATGGCCCGCATCGATTATCGCCTCACGCCGGCGGTGACCCTCTTCGCCGACTTCGCCTTCAATCGCAGCACGACCTTGGAGGCCCGCTGGGTCCCGATCGGCAACGGCTCGTATCAGTTCGCCGTGCCCGGCAACGCCCCGACGAATCCGTTTCGGGAGAATATCTTCGTCTCCATCCCGATGCCGCTCGAGGAGGCCACGCGCAATGATGTCACGAACCAGGTCGCTGGCGGAGTGATCGGCGCCATCGCGCGCCTGCCCGGCGAGTGGCGGCTGGCCGCCGATATCAACTACTCCAAGTCGTCGCAGAAGGTGGACTACGGCCTCGCGAATTTCGCCAACAACACGACGTTCGGCGGCTACGCGCCCCTGCTTTGGAACGGGACGATCAATCCCTTCGTCGACACGATCGCCCATCCCCTCGGCTGGCCGCGCTACTATGGCGACTGGACGGGCTACAACTACGACACGATGCTGGACTACAACGTCCGGGCTTCGGGCCCGCTCTTCCAGCTGCCCGGCGGGCGTCCGGTCGTGACCGTGGGATCCGAGATCTACACCGAGCGCCTGCCCCAGGCCTACGTCGGCGGCACGTTTCCCGCGGTTCCGCCTGCCGCGCGCAATCCCACGAATCAACACTCGTACTTCATCGGCCAGCGCATCTCCACGTACTCCGGGCATGCCGAGGTCAGCGTCCCGATCATCTCCGGCCGGAACGAGAAGTTCCTGGTCCGCGGGCTGGAGCTGCAGGCCGCCGTGCGCTCGGAGTATTTCGAGGTCTACACGAATCCCGACGGACGCGTGAACCTCTTCCCCGACGCGATCCCGCCACGCATCACCCGCAGTGCCACCGAAAGCCGGCAGGACATCGCGAAGCTGCGCGCGACGAAGCCGACGTTCGGCCTCAAGTACCAGCCGTTCCGCGAGCTCACTGTCCGCGCCTCGTACGCGACGGCGTTCCTGCCGCCGACCTTCGCGCAGCTCACCCAGCGCATCAACACCGGCGGACTCGCCGCGGCGACGCCGACCGCCCTTTTCTTCGACCCGGTCACGGGCACCAGCTACCAGTCGCTCAGCGTCGCCGGCAACAACCCCGGACTCGGACCCGAGACGTCGAAGAACTGGGCCTATGGTGTCATCTGGGAGCCGGACGGCGTGCTGAAGGACTTCCGCTTCAACGTCGAGTACTGGCGGATCGATAAGATGGACCTGATCCGCAACGTGAACAACGTCCAGCAACTCGCCAACATGGGCGACCGTGCCCCAGCCGGCAGCGTGACGCGCAATGCCACCACCCAGCAGATCGAGCTCTTCACGTTCGCCTTCTACAATGTCGGCAACGGCATGACCGACGGCTGGGACCTTTCCGCCGACTACCGGAAGGCCACGCCGATCGGCGTCTTTGGCTTCCGCGCGCGCACGACCATCACCGACCATCTGAAGCTCCCACCCGCGATCGGTTTCGCACCGGTCGAGTACGTCGGCTACGTGAACTCCGACGGCGTCAACCGCGCCAAGGCCAACGGGACCGTGAGCTGGTCCAGCGGCCGCCACTGGCGCGCCTCGTGGACCACGACGTACCAAACGGGCTACCAGCAGAGGAATTCCGCGGGCGACCCGAACTACCTCGGCAACCCCAACGCGGCGCTCAACACGCTCTATACGGCCCCGCAGGGCGGCAACTCCGTCGCCGCGCAACGCTATCACAACGTCTCGCTCGGCTACAATTTCGGCGCGCGCCACCGCCTCCACCTTTTCCGCGGCCTCACCGTGCAGGTCACAGTCAACAACGTCTTCAATGCCCTCCCGCCCTTCGACACGGGCCGGATTCCCACGCCGTTCTTCTACTCCCGCTACGGCAATGTGCGCCTGCGAGACTACGTCCTCCGGGTGAAAAAGGACCTTTGAGTTCGACCCCCACCGCGCGATCCGTCAGTCCCGCCCTGCCTTTTCCTTTCTCCTCATGACCCTGCTCCTCCGGCTCTTCGCCCTGCTGGTGACAGTCGCACCGCTCTGCCGCAGCGCCACGGCGGCTTCGGCCCCGAACGTGGTGCTGTTCCTGGTCGACGACCTCGGCTGGCGCGATCTCGGCTGCTACGGCAGCTCGTTCTACGAGACGCCCCAACTGGACCGCTTCGCCCGGACCGCCGTGCGCTTCACGGACGCGTACGCCGCGTGCCACGTCTGTTCCCCGACGCGCGCCAGCATCATGACCGGGAAGTATCCCGCGCGGCTCCACCTGACCGACTGGTTGCCCGGCCGGAAGGAGTTTCCGTTCCAGAAACTGAGCAATGCCCGCGTGCTGCCCCACCTGCCGTTCGAAGAGACGACTCTGGCCGAGGCGCTGAAGGAACAGGGCTACACGACCGGCCACTTCGGGAAATGGCATCTGGGCGAAGATCCGTCGGGGCCGCTCCAGCACGGGTTCGATGTCCAGGTTCCGCGCTGGAACAAGGGCTGGCCCAACCCCGGCTTCCACGCGCCGTTCCGGCTCGAAGGTTTGTCCGACTCCCCGGGCGACTATCTCACGGACCGGCTCACCGACGAGGCATTGAAGTTCATCGAGCAAAATCGCGACCGCAGGTTCTTCCTCTTTCTCTCCCAGTTCGCGGTGCACGACCCGATCCAGGGCCGCGCGGATCTCGTCCGCAAATACCAGGAGAAACTGCAACGCACCGGTCGTCCCGCGGGCGCGCCCTTCGTCCTCGAGGCCAATCCGGACGAACCCAATCCGCTGACCCGGAGCCAGCTCGATGAACTGGCGAAACAGGATGCCTACCGCGGCCACCAGGTGCTGCCGAACCGCGCCGTGAAGATCAAGCAGCACCAGGACAACGTCCAGTTCGCCGCCATGGTGGAGAACATGGACGAGAACTTCGGCCGGGTGATCACCAAGCTCGAGTCGCTCGGACTCGCTGAGAACACGATCGTCATCTTTGTCTCGGACAACGGTGGGATGTCCGCGGCGAACTTCGGCCGGCCCGACCGCGTGGTCCAGCCCACCGCTCTGGACGCCGCCTACTCCACGTCAAACCTGCCCCTCCGCGGCGCGAAGGGCTGGCTTTACGAGGGCGGCATCCGCGTCCCGATGATGATCAAGTGGCCGGCCCAGGGACGGCGCGGTGCGGTCAGCGCGGTGCCGGTGATTTCCACGGACATCTATCCGACCGTGCTCGAGTTGATCGGAGCCCCGGCGCGACCCGCCCAGCACCGCGATGGCGTCAGCCTGGCTGGCGTGCTGCGGGGCGGCCCGGCCCCCGTGCGCGAGGCGCTCTACTGGCACTTCCCGCACTACAGCAACCACGGCCGGCAAAGCCCCGGCGGCGCGATCCGCTTGGGCGATTTCAAGCTGCTCGATTATTTCGAGCACCAGACCGTCCAGCTGTTCAACCTCAAGGACGATCCGGGCGAGCAGCGCGACGTGTCCCGCGAGCAGCCCGCGCTGGCGCGGAAGATGAGCGGCATGTTGCAGGAGTGGCGGGCGAGTGTCGCCGCCGCGACGATGCACCCGAATCCGAACTTCACCGGCGAGTCGAAATAGGGCCACCGCCCCGCCATTCCCCGCCGCACGCAGCGCTGCACCACCGTGGCCCGAAACGCGCCAGCCCCGTTCGCCTCCCGCCCGTATCTGGCCGCCGATCTCGCCGGCCCGCTCGCGCTGTCCGCCCCGCGCGGCGTCGAGCCACGGTACATATTACTGTCCGATCGCGACGAACCTCGCCCCACACGCGGACGGCATCACTCTTTCCTCCGATCCACGTTGGCCCCGCTTCCCCGACCTTTCCTGCAATGAAACTCCCCCGCTTCGTTCTCCTGTTTTCCTTCCTCGCCGTCGCGTGCGCCGCGAGTCCGCTCCGCGTGCTCTATCTCGGCACGCCGGACCGCACGCCGCGCATGAACGCCCACGTGCTGATGCGCGATCTCGGCCGCGACGCGATCTGGTTCGACTACGTCTCGGATCCGAGGGCGGCCACGCCGGAGTTCGTGGCGAAGTTCGACCTCGTCGTGCTCGACGCCCCCGCCGCCACGTTTCCCGCGCTTGCCGGCGTGTCGAAGGCCCGCGTTCTCACCGCCGCCGCGCTCGGTGATCCCGCCGCCGAGACCTACGCCGCCAGCGCGAAGCCGAAGCTCCTCGCCGCCGTCGGCGTCGAGCGTGTCACCGCCTACGAGAAATTTCTCGCCCAGCGCGAACCCGAGCGGCGCGAAGCCCGGCCGACGATTGCGAACTACGAGAAGCGCCCGCAGCCCGTCACGTTCCAGCATCCGTTCAGCGTGAAGGGCAGCGTCGAACGCACGCAGGTCGCCCCCGACCTCCGGCTCGAACTTTTCGCCGGCGAGCCCGATATCGCCAAGCCGATCTTCATGGCCTGGGACGAACGCGGCCGCCTGTGGGTCGCCGAGACGCGCGACTACCCGCACGACGTGAAGCCCAACGGCCAGGGCAACGACAGCATCAAGATCTGCGAGGACACCAACGGCGACGGCCGCGCCGACAAGTTCACCGTCTTCGCCGAAAAGCTGAACATCCCCACCGGTTTCGTCTTCGCCAACGGCGGCATCGTCGTCGCCCAGTCACCCCGGTTTCTCTTCCTCCGCGACACCAACGGCGACGACCGCGCCGACGAGCGGCGGGAGATCATGACCGGCTGGGGCATCAATGACACCCACGCGCAGGCGAACAATCTCCACTACGGCATGGACAACTGGCTCTACGGTGCCGTGGGCTACTCGGGCTTCCGCGGCAGCGTCGGCGGCAAGGACCTCCAGTTCCTGCAGGGCACGTACCGCTTCAAGGCCGACGGCTCCGCACTCGAGTTCCTCCACCAGTTCACGAACAACACCTGGGGCCAGAGCGAAAACGCCTACGGCGACCAGTTCGGCGGCACCGCGAACAACGCGCCGATCTTCTTCGGCGGCATCCCCGCCACGATCCTGCCCCGCGGCATGCGCGCGATGACCGCCAAGCGGATCAACACCGAGGACAAGACCCACACGATCACGCCCTACTACCGGCAGGTGGACGTCTTCGGCGGCTACACCGCCGCGGCCGGCAGCGCGTTCATCTACTCGGACAACCTGCCCGCCCGCCTCCAGGGGCGCGCCATGATCTGCGAGCCGACGATGAAGAACATCGCGCTGTTCAACGTCCGACGCGACGGCGCGGGCTATGCCGCCGATGATGAGTTCAACCTCGTCGCGAGCAGCGACGAGTGGATGTCGCCGGTCTTCGCCGAGGTCGGCCCCGACGGCGCGGTCTGGTTCGCCGACTGGCAGAATTACATCATCCAGCACAACCCGACCCCGAGCCTGGAACGCGGCGGGTACGCCGCGAAAACCGGCGTCGGCGGCGCCCACGAGAATCCGCTGCGCGACCATGTCCGCGGCCGGATCTACCGCGTGGTCTGGGAAAAGGCGAAGCCCGCGGCGATCACTTCGCTCAAGGGTGCAGCGACGCCGCAACTCGTCGCCGCCCTCGGCGACAGCAATCCGTTCTGGCGCCTCACCGCGCAGCGCCTGCTCGTCGAGGGCCGCCGCACCGAGGCCACCGCCGCGCTCAAGCAGGCCGTGGCGGGTGGCGCGGCCCTCAAGGCCATCCACGCGCTCTGGACCCTGCACGGTATCGGCCAACTGGATGCGGCCACGCACCGCGGCGCCCTGCTCCACGCCGACGCCGCCGTCCGCCGCAACGCCGTGCGCGCCCTCGGCCGCGACGCCGCCGCCGTGGCGCTGTTCTTCACCTCGGCCGTGGTCAGCGACCCCGACACCCTCACGCGACTGGCCGCCCTGGTGAAGCTCGCCGAGTTCCCTCCCTCCGGGCAGATCAAGAACGTCGCGACCAGCGT
>JAEUHA010000271.1 GCA_016793535.1 Opitutaceae bacterium
CCCGGCCTTCGTCCGGCAGTCCGAGGTGGTTCGGCTGGGCTGAAGGCTGTACCTCTGGGAGCGCGGACGCCCTCGTCCGCAGCCGAACCTCTGCGGACGAGGACCTCCGCGCGCCCGCGCCGATTCCCGCTTGCCCCCGCGCGCACCCTGCGACGCAGTCGAAGGCGGCATGGCCTCCTCGCCCCTAGCGGACAAAACCCTCGTCGTCATCGGCGGCACTTCCGGACTCGGCCTTTCGGCGGCGCGGGCGTTCCTGGCGGCCGGGGCGCGCGGCGTGGTGATCACCGGCCGCAATCCCGCGACGGCCGCCGCCGCGGCGGCCGAACTCGGCGCGCAGTCGGCGACCCTGGCCGGCGATGCCACGGATTCCGCCCACGCGCCGGCGGCCATCGCGCTCGCGCTCGAGCGATTCGGACGCTTCGACGGCCTCTACCACGTGGCCGGCGGGAGCGGACGGCGGCTCGGCGACGGGCCGCTGCACGAGCTGACCGACGACGGCCTGCGCGGCACGCTCGCGCTGAACCTGCATGCGGTGATCTTCTCCAACCGGGCGGCGGTCCGGCAGTTTCTCGCACAGGGTGGGGGCGGCGCGGTGCTCAACATGGGCTCGGTGCTTGGCTGGTCGCCGTCCCCGAAGTTCTTCGCCACCCACGCCTACGCCGCCGCCAAGGCCGCGCTCATCGGGTTCACCCGCTCGACGGCAGCGTATTATGCGAAGCAGGACATCCGCTGCAACGTGCTCGCGCCGGCGTTGGTCGAGACGCCGATGGCGCGCCGGGCCGCCGGGGATGCCCGTATCCAGAAGTTCATTGCCACCAAACAGCCGCTCGACGGGGGCCGGATCGGCCGGCCCGCGGACTGCGATGGCGCCGCCGTCTACCTGCTCTCGGATGCGGCGCGGTTCGTCACCGGCCAGGTGCTCGCCGTGGACGGCGGCTGGTCCGTGAGCGAAGGCCAGATCCCGCCCGCCTGAATTTCATGAGTGCCGCCTCGGATTACTACGACCAGACCCAAGCGCTGCTCGCGCGCCTGCGCGCGACGCAACTACCCGCCGTCGAACGCGCGGCCGAGCTCTGCGCGGAACGGATCGCGCGGGGCGGGCTGATCTTCATGTTCGGCGCCGGACACTCGCGGATGATGTGCGAGGAGATGGCACCCCGGCAGGGTTGCTTCGTGGGCTTCTATTCGTGGGCGGAACAGGCGGTCTCCCAGCACTGCGCCACCATCGGCATGAACGGCCTGCGCGGCCCGCTGTTCCTCGAGAAGATCGAGGGCTACGCGGAGCAGCTGCTCGCGGGGTTCAAGTTCGGCCCGCACGACGCGTTCATCGTGATCTCCACGTCGGGCATCCGGCCGCTGATCGTTGAGATGGCCCTCGGCGCCAAGGCCCGCGGGCTGCCGGTGATCGGCGTGGTGTCGGTGCAGCACTGCGGGCAGTCGCAGCCAGCGCATTCGTCGGGACGCAAGCTGATCGACGTGGCCGACATCGTGCTCGACAACCTGTGCCCGCCCGGGGACTGCGTGCTCGAGCTGCCCGGGCTCTCCTGGCGCACCGGCCCGACCTCGACCGTGACCGGCGCGATGCTGATCAACATGCTGCGCTGCGAAACCGCGGCCCGGCTGCTCGCCCGCGGACATGTGCCGGTGATGCTGCCGAGTCACCAGTTCACCGGCACGCCGACGGCGCACGCGGCCGAAGAGCAACTCGAGGCCTATTACGAGGGATACCGGAAGAGCGTCGCGCACCTCTATCAAGGACCTGGGCCGCCGGCATCGACGTGGGGGGCACGCAGCTCAAGGCCGTCGCGGTCGATGCGGACGGCCGCGTGCTCGCGCGGACGCTGCGGCCCACGGAGGACGGCGTGGCGACGCGCTCCGACTGGATCGCGCGCACGCAGGCGGCGCTGGAGGAGTTCGCCGCCCAGGCCGGCACGCCGGCCGCGGCTGTCGGCGTGGCGGCGCCTGGGCTGGCGGCGGCCGATGCGCGCAGCATCGCGCACCTGCCGGGAAAACTCGCCGGCCTCGTGGGCCTCGACTGGACCTCCGCTCTGGGCCGGACGGAGGTCGTGCCCGTACTGAACGACGGCCACGCCGCGTTGCTGGGCGAAGCGTGGATCGGCGCAGCCCGCGGGCGGCGGCATGTGGTCATGCTGACGCTCGGCACCGGCATCGGCGGCGCCGTGCTGGCCGACGGCCGCCTGTTGCGCGGTGCCATCGGCCGCGCGGGACACATCGGCCACCTGTGTCTCGATCCCGAGGGTGAACCCAGCATCACGGGCATGCCCGGGGCGATCGAGGTGCTCGCCGGAGACTGCACCGTCGAGCGGCGGAGCGGCGGGCGGTTTGCGGACACGGCGGCGCTGGTGGCCGCGCACCGGGCGGGCGATGCGTTCGCGACGGCGGTATGGCTGAAATCGATCCGGGCACTGGGCTGTGCGATCGGGTCGTGCATCAACCTCTTCGATCCGGAAATTGTCGTCCTGGGCGGCGGGATCGCGCAGGCGGGCGACGCCCTGTTTGCGCCGCTGGCACATGACCTCGACCGCGTCGAGTGGCGTCCGGGCGGACATCGCGTGCCGGTCGTGCCCGCCGAACTGGGTGAGTGGGCTGGCGGCATCGGCGCGGCCTGGCGGGCCCTGCGTCCGGAAGGGGGGGAAGAGTTAAGGGTTGAGGGTTGAGAGTTGAGAGAGAGAACGGACCGAAGACGCTCGAGTCGTCAGCTATCCAACCATTCGAATGCGGTGGGTGATCGGTCTCTCAACTCTCAACCCTCAACTCTCTACTTTCGCCTCTCGTCCCCGCCACTCCGCCCCGAAACACTTTCCCATGACACCTGCTCAATCTTACCTGGCCCGGGCCCGGGAACTCATCAACGCCGTCGAGGCGCAACAGGCCGCGCTGCGGACGGCGGCGGACTGGTTCGCCCAGACGATCCTCGCCGGGCGGATGGTGCACCTATTCGGTTCCGGGCACTCGCGCATCATGGTGGAGGAGATGTGGCCGCGTTATGGCTCGTTTCCCGGTTTCAATCCGATCGTCGAGCTCTCGCTCTCGTTCCATAACCTCGTCGTCGGCGCCAACGGCCAGCGGCAGGCGATGTTCCTCGAGAATGTGAGCGGCCTGGCCGAACGCATCCTGCGCAATTACGCGCTCGATCCGCGCGACACCGCCCTCGTGGTGTCGTCCAGCGGCGCGAACATCGTGCCCATCGAGATGGCCGAGCAGTTCCGCCGCCGCGGCGTGCGCGTCGTGGCCCTCGTCAGCCGTGCGCATGCCGATGCCTCGCCTTCGCGGCGCGCGGACGGGAAGAAGCTCACCGACTTCGCCGACCTCGTGCTCGACACCGGCGCCCCGGTGGGTGACGCGATGGTGCGCATCGAAGGACTGGATACGCCGGTGGCGCCCGGCTCCACCGTGGGCGGCGCGCTGGTCGTGAACGCGATCAAGGCCGAGGTCGCGGCCCGGCTGACGGCGGCGGGCCAGCCGCCGAAGGTGCTGAGCGCCGGAGTCGTGGTGGGGGCCGCGCGGGCGACGGCGCTGTTCGAGGCGGCCTACGACGAACACGCGCACCGGCTGGCCCGGCTGTATGCCGGGGTCGGCCCCGCGTGAGGCTCGACGCCGGTCCCCCGCGCCGTCAGACTCCGGCCCGTTCGACTCCTTCACCCCCGAAGCCCATGGCAACCCAGCCCCGTCCGCCTCTCTCCCGCCGCACGTTTCTCACCCAGGCCGGCGTCGGCCTCGCCGCCGTTTCCACCCTGCACCGCAGCGTCGCCCAGGGGTCGGCGGCGAACTCCCGGATCAAGCTCGGCGTGGTCGGCTGCGGCGGACGCGGAGTATGGATGCTGGATTTCTTCCAGCAGCAGGGTGGCTTCGAGATCGTCGGCGCAGCGGACTATTTTCCCGCGCGCGTCGCCGAGGCGGCGGCGAAGGCGAAGCTGCACGGCTCGCAGACGTTCACCGGCCTGCAGTGTGCGGAGAAGATGATCGCGAAGGGCGGACTCGACGCGGTCGCGATCATCAGCCCGCCGTACTTTCATCCGGCCCAGGTGCGAACGGCAGTCAACGCGGGCCTGCACGTCTATCTCGCCAAGCCGGTCGCGGTCGACGTGCCGGGCTGCATTTCGATTCGCGAGAGCGAGGTCATCGCCCGGAAGAAGAAGCGGGTCGTGCTGGTGGACTTCCAGACCCGCGCCAACGAGTTCTACCGCGAGGCCCTGCGGCGGATTCATGCCGGCGCCATGGGGGAGATGTGCTTCGGCGAAGCGACCTATCACGCCAACCGCCTCGCCGCGAAGGCCAAGCCCGGCAACGCCGAGGCGCGGCTGCAGAACTGGGTCTTCGACCAGGCCCTGTCGGGCGACACGATCGTCGAACAGCACATCCACGCGCTCGATGTGATGAGCTGGATCATGAAGGACACGCCGCCGCTGAAATGCACCGGGACCGGCGGACGCCGCGTGCGCATCGACGTCGGCGATGCCTGGGATCACTACGCGCTGCTGTACGAATATGCGAACGACGTCGGAATTACGTTCAGCACGCGGCAGTTCGACGCCCATGGCGAGACCGGCGGCATCAACAACCGGATGTTCGGCACGCGCGGCGTGTTTTCGAGCAAGTACGGCGGGCAGGTGATGATCCGCGGCGCCGGCGAAGCCTTCTATCGCGGGGGCATGACGAACGACATCTACAAGGCCGGGGCGGTGGAGAACATCCGGGCGTTTCAGGAACTGATCGTGCGCGGCGACGTGACGAACACGACGGTGGCGCCGAGCGTGACCAGCAACCTCGTCGCGATCATGGGCCGGATCGCCACGCGGCAAAAGCGCACCGTCACGTGGGCCGAAGTCATGGCATCGAAACAGATGCTTCAGCCGGACCTGTCCGGCCTGTTCGCATGA
>JAEUHA010000273.1 GCA_016793535.1 Opitutaceae bacterium
TTTCGTTCAAGCTCCTCATGACCATTACCAACGATCTCCTCGCTCACGGTCGCATCATTCGCGAACCGGTCGGTGCCGGCTCCGGTTACTGGGTCGGTTGCCCCGGGGCGTATTACGACGCGGCGGAGCGGGCGTGGTACCTGACCTACCGGATCCGGCGGCCGCGCGGCGTCGCGCCGGACCGGGGCGGGGAAGTGCGGATCGCGCGCTCGACCGACCTCGTGCGCTGGGACGACGTGGTGGCGATCACCAAGGACCGCTACGACTCCGCATCCATCGAGCGGAGCTGCCTGCATCGCGGCGCGGACGGGCTCTGGCGCTACTTCACGAGCTACGTGCATCCCTCCGACGGACGCTGGTGCACGGCGGTGCTCAAGGCGCCGACGGTCGCTCAGCTCGACCCCGCCAAACGCGAGGTGATCTTCACCGGTCCGCCGCTCGGCCTCGAGGGCGTGAAGGATCCGTGGATCATGGAGGTCGACGGCGTCTACCATCTGTTTCTCAGCATCGCCACCCCGACGCCGAAGACGGCGGACGGCTCGCACGCGACCCTGGACATTTTCAACACGGGCGAGTGCAAGTCCGCCACCGGCCTCGCGATCTCGCGGGATCTTGACCGCTGGGAATGGCAGGGCGTCGTGCTGGCTCCGGGCGCGACCGGCTGGGACAGTTACTGCCGCCGGCTCAACTCCGTCGTGGCCCTGCCCGGCGGGGCGGGGAGCCCGCGCTACCTCGCGTTCTACGACGGCAGCGCCAGCCATCTCGAAAACTACGAGGAAAAGTGTGCGCTGGCCGTATCCGCCGATTTGCGACGCTGGGAATCGCGCTCGCCCGCCGGGCCGGCGCTGACCAGTCCGCACGCCTCGACGTCGCTGCGCTACGTCGACGTCAAGACCGATGGCCGCGCCTGGTACCTGTTCTACGAGTTCGCCCGTCCCGACGGCTCGCACGACATGCGCGTGGTGCCGTGCGACGCGACGGCGCTGCGGGCGCTGGTCTCCTGAGCGACCGGCTGCAGTGGGCCGGAGGGTGATGGCAGGGGCGGCTTCCCGCCGCGACCGGCCGGCCTGCAGCACGTAGCATCGCGGCGTGAAGCCGCTCCCGCCGCCGGAACGCTCCCGATCCGGCGCATGGCAACGTAACCAATCGGTTCCCGAATCGGGAAATGGTGTTGTCGGCCGGCCAACCTTTGCTTGGCTCGTCGCGTATCCCCAGCGCCGGCGGCCGCGTTCCCTGGCCGCGCTTTGAGATTCATCCCACGCCATGACCGCTCCCCACCGCACCGCGTTTACCCGTCTGCTTGGTCTTGCCGCCGCTTTGCTGGCGTTTGTCGGCTTCGTTTCCGCCCAAGCCCCGGGCGGCACGGGCACGCTCACCGGCCGCGTGCAGAATGAAGTCACCGGCCAGTACCTCACCAACGCCCGCGTCAGCCTCAAGGGCACTGACCGCTCCACGCTGACCGATGAGTTCGGCACGTACCTTTTTGCCCAGGTGCCCAGCGGGCCGGTGGTCGTCGAGGTCTTCTATTCCGGCCTCGATCCGAAGCAGGCCTCGGTGAACGTCGCGGCCGGCCAGCGCGTCGAGCAGAACTTCGACCTGACGAACAAGTCCGTCTACGGGGACAGCTCGAGCACGGTGAAGTTGAGTGCGTTCGTGCTCTCGGCGTCGAAGCTCACCGAAGGCGAGGCGCTCGCGACCAACGAGCAGCGGTTCGCGTCGAACATCAAGAACGTCGTCGCGACCGACGCCTACGGCGATGTCACCGAGGGCAACGTCGCCGAGTTCATGAAGTTTCTCCCCGGCATCAGCGTCGACTACTCCGACGTGATGCCGCTGGCCGTGTCGGTGCGCGGCCTCGATCCCAACATGACCAACGTGACGAGCGACGGGGCGTCGATGGCGAATGCCTCGCGCAACGGCACGACGCGCCAGTTCGATTTCATGCAGGTGTCGATCAACAACGTGTCCCGCGTGGAGGTCACGAAGGTGCCGACGCCCTCGAGCCCCGCGAGCGGTCTGTCGGGTTCGGTGAACATGGTCAGCAAGAGCGCGTTCGAGCGCAGCCGCGCGCAGTTCAACTACCGCGTGTTCATGTCGGCCAGCAGCGATGGCCTGCAGTTGAAGAAGCAGCCGTTTCCGTTCGACACGTACGAGCGCCGGGTGAACCCGGGCTTCGACTTCGACTACACGCTGCCGATCAGCAAGGATTTCGGCATCGTCGTCACGGGGCTGTCGTCGAAGGCCTGGAACGAGCAGAACATCTCGCAGATGACGTGGAACGCCAATGCCGCCGGCACCGGGGCGACGCCGTCGCGGCCGTTCCTGCAGACGCACGCCATCATCGATGCGCCGAAGTGGTACTATCGCAATTCGATCGGGTTCAAGGCCGACTGGCGCGTGACGCCCAACTCGGTCCTCTCGGTCGGCCTGCAGGCGACGTACTATCAGGACGTCAACGGCAACGTCAGCCGCACCTCCAGCGTGGGCACGAACGCCGTGCCGACGCCCGCCACCGGCCAGCGGCTCGAGTTCAGCGACACGTTCGCCCGCAGCGCGACCGGTCGCGGCACCGTCACGATGGGCGGCGGCACCTTCCGCATCGACGCGCGGACCATCGGGGCGAACCTCAAGTATCGCTTCGACAACGGTGACTGGCGAATCGAGACCGTCGGCTACGCCTCGAATTCGAAGACGTGGCTCCACGCGATCGACAAGGGCCTCTTCAACTCGCTCGGCATCGCGCTGCTCAATCCCGCCGGCGTGCGCGTGAACTTCGAGGATATCCGGCCCGAGCGCCCCGGCACGATCCGCGCCTTCGACGCCGCGAACCGGGAAATCGACCTCGACAACATCCGGAACTACCGGCTCAGCACCGCCACGGCGGGCGCCATCCGCGATCACACCGACGATACCGCCGGCGGCGACGCCAGCATCCGGCGCAGCCTGAAGGTGCTCAACGTCCCCACCTTCGTCCAAGTCGGTGGCGCCTACAAGATCCAGGAGCGCGACCACCGGCGCACGACGCGGACGTTCACCTACAATCCCGCCGACCCGAACGATCCGACCCCCGCGCCGTTCCTGGCTCAGATCTACAAGAACCGCCCGAATTATTTCGGGTTCGACAACATCCCGTGGGTGGCCACCGCCAACGCGGTGACGGCCTGGGGCAAGAATCCGGGGCTCTTCACGCAAACGCCCGCCCAGGTCGTGGCCGAGGAACAGTCGCGCATCGTGGGCGCCGAGGCGTTCAAGGAGACCGTCACCGCCTTCTACGCCCAGGCCGAGTCCCGGCTGCTGCGCAACCGGCTGACGGTCCTCACCGGCGTGCGCTACGAGAAGGTGCACGACAAGGCGGGCGGCCCGTTGTTCGACCCGGGCGCGGTCTGGGTGCGCACGGCCACGGGGGCCTTCGCCCGGAATGCGGCCGGCCAGCGGATCCGGAAGCCGGAGGCGGGCGCGGTGGGCTCGATGGAGGAACTCCGCCTCACCCGCCGCGAATTCGGCAGCACCGTGAACCGGGAGGACGACGGCTACTTTCCCAGCCTGCATCTCAACTTCAACGCGACCGAGAAGCTGCTCTTCCGCGCCGCGTATGCCGCCACCTACGGTCCGCCCGACTTCAACAACCTCATCCCCAATGCGACCATCAACGAGGCCGACCTGGACGATGAGACCGCGGATCCCTCGGCCATCCGCGGCAATATCACGATCCGCAATCCGAACCTGAAGCCGTGGACCGCGGACAACTACGATTTCTCCGCCGAGTACTACACCGACAGCGGCGGCCTGTTCAGCGCTGGCGTCTTCCGCAAGGACATCTCGAACTTCTTCGGCCAGACGGTCACGCTGGCGACGGCGGAGGAACTCGCGGACCTCGGGCTCGATCCCCGCTACGTCGGCTGGCAGTTGAACACCACGATCAACGTCGGCGACGCCCGCGTGACCGGCATGGAGTTCAATGTCCGCCAGTCGCTCGCCCCGCTCGGCCAGTTCGGCCGTTACTTCTCCGTTTTCGCCAACGCCACCAAGCTCAAGCTCAAGGGCAGCGCGACGGCCTCCTTCACGCGCTTCATCCCGGAGAGTATGAACTGGGGCGTCACCATCACGCGCAATCCGGTGACGCTGATGCTCAAGTGGCATCATCGGGGCGAGCAGCGGCAGGCCCTGTCTCCGGCACAGGGTCCCGACGCCTACCTCTACCAGGACAAGCGCACGACGCTCGACGTGAACCTGACCTATCAGGTCTTCAAGCGGCACTCGCTCTTCATCAACGGCCGGAATATCTTCAACCAGCACTTCAACCTTTCGCGCTACGGCTCGGAGACGCCGGAGTACGCGAAACGCAGCTCGACCAACTCCTACGGCGTGCAGTGGTCGGCGGGCGTCAAGGGTACGTTTTGATCGCCCCGGCGGATCGGGCAGGGTGGGACGGCACGACCCGAACTACCCGGTCCTCCCGGTCCACTCCGCCCCCTTCACCTGCTGTCGTTCAACTTCGTTCCTCCAGAGCCGTTCGTCCGTATGCCTGACTCGATTCCCATCCGCACCCCCGCCCGTCAATGTGAGGTCGCCTGGTTCTCCGCGCTGTGCTCCGACGACTACGAGTTCCTCGGCGTTCCCGACGGCACCCTGCGTTCGAACTACGAACACTGCGGTGACATCGTCCGCCGGGCCGACGCGCT
Source organism: Opitutaceae bacterium (assembly GCA_016793535.1). Lineage (GTDB taxonomy): Bacteria > Verrucomicrobiota > Verrucomicrobiia > Opitutales > Opitutaceae > ER46. Next base: position 4,683 of record JAEUHA010000273.1, read on the forward strand.
GGGCTACCAGAACATCCTGCTGCCGTCGGGCTGGATCGCGGGCCAGGATGCGCTGGCGTTCGCGGCGGCCATGGCGCCGCAGACCCGGCAGATCAACCAGCTCGTCGCGTTGCGCATGGGCGAGGTGTGGCCGCCCATGCTTGCGCGCGCGCTCGCCACGGTCGACCACATCGCGCAGGGCCGGCTGTGCATCAACATCATCTCCTCGGATCTGCCCGGGCAGAAGGAGGACAACGAGACCCGCTACGCGCGGGCCAGTGAAATCATCCAGATCCTCCAGGGTCTGTGGCGCACCGACGGTCCGTTCGAGTGGAAGGGCCGGTTCTACCAGATCAGCCTGCCCAACACCGAGCCCGCCAAGCCGTACCAGCAGAATGGCGGCCCGCTGATGTACTTCGGCGGCATCTCGCCGGCGGCGCAGGACCTGTGCGCGAAGCACTGCGACGTCTTCCTGATGTGGCCCGAAACCGAGGACCGGATCGCCGCGACGATGAAGGGCATGGCCGAGAAGGCGGCCGCGTACGGCCGGAAGATCGATTTTGGTTTCCGCACCCATGTGATCGTGCGCGAGACCGAGCGGGAGGCCCGCGCCGCCGCCGACCGGCTCATCTCGAAGCTCGACCGCGCCAAGGGCGCCGAGATCAAGGGCCGCTCCATGGACGCGCAGAGCGCGGGCGTGCTCCGCCAGGACGAGCTTCGGGCGCAAAGCAAGGACCTCTACATCGAGGATCACCTGTGGAGCGGCATCGGCCTCGCGCGCAGCGGCTGCGGCAGCGCCATCGTGGGCGATCCCGACCAGGTGCTGGCGAAGCTCCACCGCTACATGGACCTCGGCATGCGCGCCTTCGTCCTCAGCGGCTACCCGCACCTCGACGAATGCGACCTCTTCGCGCGCCACGTGCTGCCGAAGCTTCCCTCCTGCCGGCTCAACGAACTCCAGGGCCGGCGTATCCCCGCTCCGGTTACGCCGCTCACGACTGCGCCGCGCACCTGATCCCCCTCTTTTCCCTTCGACCCTCTCGCCCGCATGTCTCCCGTCAAATTCGCCCTCGCCGGTTTCGGCGCCTGGGGCAAGCTCCACGCCAAGTCCATCCACGACAATCCCGACGCCCGGCTCGTCGCGATCACCGCGCCCACCGCGGCCACCCGCGCCGAGGCCGCCGCCACGTATCCCGGCGCCCGGATCTTCGCGACCGCGGCGGAAATGATCGCCCAGGCCGACTTCGACCTGATCGACATCGTCACGCCGAGCCACACCCACCGCGAGATCGCGCTGGCCGCGATGGCGAAGGGGAAGCATGTGCTCCTGGAAAAGCCGATGGCGATCACGCTCGCGGACTGCCAGGCGATCGTCGCGGGCGCCCGGCGGCACGGCGTGCACCTCGCGGTCGGCCACGAACTCCGGCTCTCCAGTCAGTGGGGCCTGATCAAGCGGATCATCGAGCAGGGCGTGATCGGGGCGCCGCAGTACGTGCTCGTCGAGCTCTCGCGCAAGCCGTACCGCACCGGCGCGAGCGGCTGGCGCTACGACCAGAGCCGCGTCGGGAGCTGGGTGCTCGAGGAGCCGATCCACTTCTTCGACCTCGCCCGCTGGTACCTCGAGTCGAGCGGCGATCCGGTGGAGCTCTATGCGTACGGCAATTCGCGCGACCCGGCCCGGCCCACGCTTTTCGACAACTTCAGCGCGATGTTCAAGTATCCGAACGGCAGTTACGCCGTGGTCTCGCAGACGCTCGCCGCGTTCGAACACCACCAGACCGTGAAGGTCAGCGGCACGAAGGGCGCGCTGTGGGCGGGATGGAGCGGGGCGCTCGACCGGACGCTCGAACCGAGCTATTTCCTGAAAGTCTTCGACGGCGAGAAGCTGGAAAACGTGAAGATCGAAAAGCACAGCGGCGAGGTCTTCGAACTGCGCGAGGAGATCGCCCAGAGCATCGCGATGGTGCGCACGGGGAAGAAGCCCGCCGCCACCGGCGAGGACGGCCTCTGGTCCGCCGGCCTCTGCCTCGTCGCCGAGGAATCGATCCGCCAGCAGCGACCGCTGCCGGTGGGGGAGATGCTGAAATTCTAGGCGGGCGAACGCCCGCGGTTGAGAGTTGAGGGTTGAGAGTTGAGAGACGGAGCCTGTCGGAACTGTCCGCCCTTACCTTCTCCTTCCCGGAATACGAATTCGGCTTTGCTCTCAACTCTCAGCTCTCAACTCTTCCCCCGCATGAACGCCCCGCCCCAGAAGTGGTACTCCTCCGTCACCCGCTACCAGTGGCTGGTGCTCATCATCGCGTCGCTGGGTTGGGTGTTCGACACGTTCGAGGGCCAGCTCTTCAACCTGACGCGCGGCGCGATGCTGGCGGACATCCTCGGCGTCCAGCCCGGCGATCCGGCGGCGAAACGCTGGGGCGACATCTTCCTCGCGATCTTCCTCGCGGGCGGAACGCTGGGTGGACTGCTGTTCGGCTCCCTCGGCGACAAGATCGGGCGCAAGCCGGTCATGGTGCTGACGATCCTGTTCTACTCGGTCTTCTCGGGCCTGACCTATTTTGCGACCGAGCTCTGGCATGTCGGTGTGCTGCGCTTCCTCGTGGCGATGGGCGTCGGTGGCGAGTGGGCCGTGGCCGCCGCGCTGGTCGCGGAGATCTTTCCCAAGCACGCGCGCACCCATGCCGGCGGCATCTTTCACGCCACCGGAGTGCTCGGCACCTGGTTGGCCACGCTGACCGCCATGCAGGTCGGCAGCGAATGGCGCTTCGCGTACCTGATCGGTGTCATCCCGGCGCTGCTCACGCTGTGGGTGCGTTCGTCGGTGAAGGAACCCGACTCGTGGCAGGAGGCGCGGGACAGCGGCCGGCCGATGGGCAGTTTCTCGGACTTGTTTGGCGACGCGCGCTGGCGGAAACGCGCGCTGCTCGGCATGGCGCTCGCCGCGGTCGGCCTCGGGACGTTCTGGGGCGTCTGCGTGGCGACGCAGGACCTGACGCGTGAACTGCTGCTCAAGCTCGGCGTGCCGGCGGCGCAGGCGCAGAAGAACTCCCAGTTTGCCTATGGCATCATCCAGGTGCTCGGCGCCGGCATCGGCCAGCTCTGCTTCGGTCCGCTGTGTGCGCGGTTCGGCCGCAAGCGCAGCTTCGTGGTGATGCACGTGCTGAGCTTCATCATGATTCTTGCCGTCTGTTACCTGCCGACCGCCTACTGGCACATGCTCGTCCTGCTGCCGATCTTCGGCTTCGTCTCGCTGAGCATCCACGCCGGCTATGCGATCTATTTCCCGGAGCTGTTTCCAAACCACCTCCGCGCCACTGGCGCCAGCTTCTGTTTCAACGCCGGGCGGATCATCGCGGCTCCAATGCTGGTTTTCTCCGGCTACGTGAAAACCTGGACGACGCTCCCGAATGCCATCGCCCTGCTCGGCGGCCTGTTCCTGGTAGGGCTCGTTGTGCTGGCGTTCCTGCCGGAGACCAAGGGTGAAGACCTGCCCGAAGGGTGAGCGGGTTTCTCCACGATTGTGTCATCCTCACGCCTGTCCTGCGCCCGATGTCCATCCGAACGATTGGGGGCTAGAACAGGAGGAGCGGGCAGACCGGGAACGATGAACGTCCGTCCTTCCCGCTCTGCCCGATCTTCCTGTCAACCTCTGCGGTACTTCCACGATCCCTTTCCCATGAACCTCCCCGCTGCCTTCCGTCGCTTTTGCCCGGTGTTGTCCGCCGCCCTCATCGTTCTCTGCGGTCTCCCGGCGGCGCCCGCGGCGGACGATCTCACGGTGCTGGCGCGTCCGGCCTCCGGACCCGGGCCCGATGCGATGATGAACAGCTACCTGCTGCGGCTCGCCTATGAGGCGCTGGATCGCCGCAATGCCGAGTACGAGAAAATTAAGACGCCCGAGCAGGTGGGCGCCTGGCAGCGCAGCCGGCGGGAGGCGTTTCTCGCCGCGCTCGGCGGCTTCCCGGAGCGCACGCCGCTGAATGCGCGCGTGACGGGACGGATGGAGTTCGCCGATTACCGCGTCGAGAAGATCATCTTCGAGAGCCAGCCGGGCTTCTATGTGACCGGAAACCTCTACCTCCCGCTCACGCCCGGGCCGCATCCAGTCGTGGTGCACCCGACCGGACACAGCCCGAACGCCAAGTCGCGCGACCTCTACCAGCGCGCGTCGATCGTCATGGCGAAGAGCGGCGTGGCCTGCCTCTGTTATGATCCGGTGGGGCAGGGGGAGCGCCGCCATTACTTCGACGCCGACGGGAAGATCACGTTCAGCAGCACGACCCAGGAGCACAACCTGATGGGCGTGGGCAGCACGCTGCTCGGGACGAGCGTGGCCCGGTACATGATCTGGGACGGCATGCGCGCGATCGATTACCTGCAGGGGCGGCCCGACATCGACCCCAAGCGCATCGGAGCGATGGGTATTTCCGGCGGCGGCACGATGTCGGCGTATCTGTCCGCCTTGGACGAGCGGATCGGCGTGGCGGCCCCGGGCTGCTACCTCACCGGGTTTCGCCGGCTGCTCGAGACCATCGGGCCGCAGGACGCGGAGCAGAACCTGTTCGGTCAGATCGCGGCCGGCCTCGATCACGGCGATTACGTGATGATGCGGGCGCCGAAGCCGACGCTGATCATGGCGGCGACGCGCGACTATTTCGACATCGATGGCGCGTGGCACCTGTTCCGCCAGTCGAAGCGGCTCTACACCCGGCTGGGCCTGGCGGAGCGGGTGGATCTCGTCGAGCCGGACGAGCCGCACGGCTTTCCCACCGAGATGCGCGTCGGCGCCGCGCGCTGGATGCGGCGCTGGTTTCTCGGCAGCGACGAGCCGGTCACGGAGCGGGACTTTCCCGTCCTGACCGACGCGCAGTTGCAGTGCACCCCGGACGGACAGGTCCTGCGGCTGCCCGGCGCCCGATCCTTGTTCGACCTGAATCGCGAGTGGGAGGAACGCCTGGCGCCGGTTCGCCGCGCGCTCTGGCGTGACCCGGCCGCCGCGCTCGGCGAGGTGCGCCGCGTCACGGGCATCCGGCGGCTCGCGGAA
>JAEUHA010000239.1 GCA_016793535.1 Opitutaceae bacterium
CGGCCGGTGCCATGCAGGGAAGAGGCGGACCGCTCCACCGCCTGCGGCGAATATTCGTAGTGCCGGCCGCTGCCGGCGACGCCCGCCGAGCCGCTCGTCTCCCGCCGGTAAAGGCTGCGGTAGCCGGCCCCGGAGATTAACGCTCGCGTTGACTGTTCGGCCGCGTTCTTGGGCGGGGGTTCGACAAACAGGAGCGTTCCCGAGCCCTGCAAGCGATGCTCCTTCAGTTCGTTTTTGCCGGAGGCGCCCGCGGGTCCTTGCGTGTCCTTGTTGAACGTGAAGGTGACGTTCTCCTCGTACTTCCACGTGGCCTCGAGCAACCCGGTCGCGTCGAGCACGGTAACCTCGGCAGGCAATCGGAGCGTCCCGCCCTGGTGGGGGACGTCGACGTGCACGATGACCGTCGAACGCGGCGGAACCTTGGCCGGTGCGGTGTAGACGGCGCCGCGGGGTCCTTGGGCGGCGCGCTGCGCCTTGACCGTGCCGACTGTCGGGTTTCCGCCGGCGACGTTCTCGACGAACCAGCCGGAGCGATCGCCCTTCGCCGCTTGGTCGCGCTCGAGTTGATCCAACGAGCGCTCGATTGCCTCCATCGATTTGCGGTGATTTTGGAGGAGCTGGCCCACGGCCTTTTCCAGGGACTGAATCTGGGCCCTGGCCTTGGTCTGCTCGGGCGACTCGAACTCGAACTCTCCGAAAGTGACTTCCCCCGGCCGCTCAAATTCGAACTCGCCGAAAGTCACGGTGCCCGGGGTTTCGAATTCAAACTCCCCGAACTGGACGCCAAGCGAGGGTGGCGCGGGCTCGAACGTGAATTCACCGAAGGTCACTCCGCCCGCGGGCGCCTCCGCCGCGAACAACGGAACCTTTGCGGCGCCGATGAGGACGGCGAGGAGCGCGAAACGTGGGATTCGAACCAGAGCGGACATGGCGTCGACCACTCCCTTTTCCGAGGAAGAGCGGGGGATGTCACGCGCGAACCTGCGGCGAAGGTTCGGTGCGTCCTGCCGGGGCGGCGGCATTTGTCGCCGAGCCTTGATCTAGATCAAGTCGCCGGACTCGAGGAATCGACGCGACCCCCATATGCTGTGGGTATCAGGGCCCGGCACCTCAACCTGTAGTCGATTTCGTCATGTCCTCTTCCTCCCCGTCGATTCGCAAGCGTGATGGTCGCATCCTCCCCTTTGAGGCGATCAAGATTCGCCGCGCGTTGGAGCGCGCGGGGGCCGCGACAGGGGAGTTCGATGCGGTCGGCGCGGCGCAGCTGGCGGCCGGCGTGGTGGACCGGGTGCTGGCGGCTGATTCCGGTCAGCCGTTCGGCATCGAGCGGATACAGGACGAGGTCGAGATGGCACTGATCCAGGCGGACCATCTGCGGACTGCCCGGGCCTACATCGCGTACCGGGAGCAGCATCGCGTGCTGCGCGCCGATCGGCGCACGACGGTCGATGTCGAGCGGTCGATCAACGAATACCTGTCGCGGGAGGATTGGCGCGTCGCGGCGAACGCCAACCAGGGTTACAGCCTCGGCGGGCTGATCCTGAACATCTCCGGCAAGGTCACGGCGAACTACTGGCTGCACCACGTTTATCCGCCGGAGATCGGCACCGCGCACCGTGAGGGCGACCTTCACCTCCACGATCTCGACATGCTGTCTGGCTACTGTGCCGGCTGGTCGCTGCGCACGCTCCTGATGGAGGGTCTCAACGGCGTGCCCGGCACGGTCGAGGCCGCGCCGCCGCGGCACCTGCACTCGGCGATCGGGCAGATCGTCAACTTCCTCGGCACGCTCCAGAACGAGTGGGCCGGCGCGCAGGCGTTTTCGTCCTTCGACACCTATCTGGCGCCTTACGTGCGCAAGGATCGGATGAGCTACGAGGCGGTCCGGCAGTGCCTGCAGGAACTGATCTACAATCTGAACGTGCCGTCGCGCTGGGGCACGCAGACGCCGTTCACGAACCTTACCTTCGACTGGACGTGTCCGGACGACCTGCGCGAACAGGTGCCGGTCATCGCCGGCGAGGAGCAGCCGTTCACCTACGGCGAGTTGCAGGCCGAGATGGACCTGATCAATCGCGCCTACATCGAGATCATGACGGCGGGCGATGCCCGCGGACGTGTATTCACTTTTCCGATTCCGACCTACAACATGACGCGGGATTTTCCGTGGGAGTCGGAAAACGCCGAAAGGCTCTTCGCGATGACGGCGAAGTACGGGCTCCCGTATTTCCAGAATTTCATCAACTCGGATCTGAAGCCGAACCAGATCCGCTCGATGTGCTGCCGCCTGCAGCTCGACCTGCGCGAACTGCTGAAGCGCGGCAACGGGCTGTTCGGCTCGGCCGAGCAGACCGGGTCGATCGGCGTCGTGACGCTCAACTGCGCCCGGTTGGGCTTCCTCCACCGCGGCGACGAGGCCGCGCTCTTCCATCGGGTCGACATCCTGCTCGAGCTCGGCCGCAACAGCCTCGAGATCAAACGCAAGGTCATCCAGCGCCTCATGGACCAGGGGCTCTTCCCGTTCACGAAGCGCTACCTCGGCACGCTGCGAAACCACTTCTCCACGCTCGGCGTGAACGGCATCAACGAGATGATCCGCAACTTCACCTCGGACCGCGAAAACATCACCACCGACTGGGGCTACGGCTTCGCGCTCCGTCTGCTCGACCACATTCGCGCCCGCATCGCCGCCTATCAGACTGAGACCGGGCACATGTACAATCTCGAGGCGACGCCCGCCGAGGGCACGACGTACCGTTTTGCGAAGGAGGATCGCAAGCGCTGGCCCGACATTCTCCAGGCCGGGACGGCGTCCAATCCCTACTACACCAACTCCTCGCAATTGCCGGCCGGATACACCGACGATCCGTTCGAGGCGCTTGAGCACCAGAACGACCTACAGCGCAAGTATACCGGCGGCACCGTGCTCCACCTCTACATGGCGCAGCGGCTGACGGACGCGAAGACGTGCGGCAAGCTCGTCCGCCGCGTGCTAGAGCGGTTCTCGCTGCCGTACATTACGATCACGCCGACGTTCTCCATTTGCCCGCGTCACGGCTATATCGCAGGCGAACACGCCTTCTGTCCTCGCTGTGACGAGGACCTGCTGCAGCGCAAACGTACCGAACTCATCGCCGCCGGCTGACCCCTTGGGAGCGCCGGGTTCCACCCCGGTTTGCCGATGCCGGGCCGGAACCCGGCGCTCCCAGATCCCCCGTTTTTTTCACCATGATCACCCTCGAAACTGCTCCCGTCTCCGCGCTCGCGGCCGCCACAGCGCCACAGCCCGTTCTGTTCGATGCCGAACGTCAGCCCTGTGAAGTCTGGACCCGCGTCATGGGCTATCACCGGCCCGTCTCGAGTTTCAACATCGGCAAGAAAGGCGAACACAAGGAGCGCCGCTTCTTCCGCGAGGCGCGCTGCGCGCTCGCGTGACCGTGCCGCCGGACACGGCGGCCCGCCCCCCCTCGTCCGCCGCCGCGTTGCGGATCGGCGGTTTCGAGCCGCTCTCCGCGGTCGACTGGCCGGGGCAGCTGGCCGCCGTGGTATTTTGCCAGGGCTGCGGCTGGGCGTGCCGCTATTGCCACAATCCGCACCTCATCCCTCACGAGTTGCCGTCACTCTCCGTCGCCTGGACTGATGTAGTGGCATGGCTTGGACGCCGGCGCGGTCTGCTGGACGGGGTCGTTTTCAGCGGCGGCGAGCCCACGCTGCAATCCGGACTGCCCGCGGCCGCGGCGGCGGTGCGGGCGCTCGGTTTTCAGGTCGGGCTCCACACGGGCGGCTCCGTGCCCGAAAACCTCGCCGCGCTGCTGCCGCACCTCGACTGGGTCGGATTCGATTTCAAGGCTCCCTTCGATCGCTACGCGCAGGTCACCGGGCACGACCACGGAGCCAGGGCGAGAGAGAGTTTTCGCCTGCTGTGCGCGTCCGGGGTGGCGGTCGAGGTCCGCACGACCTGGCACCCGTCGCTGCTGTCCGCGGCGGATCTCGGTGCGATGGCGCAAACGCTCGCCGGCGCCGGCCGGGCGGACTGGGTCATCCAGCGTTTCCGCGCGGAGGGTTGCACGGATCGGGCGCTGGGCGTGGTGCCGTTGGGTGAGGTGCCCGGTTCCGTATTTCAGGTGCCGGGCTTGCGCGTCACGGTGCGGTAAAGCTCGGGGTTGCGCCGCTTCTCCGCCTCCTTCGCCCGGATTCTCTCCTCGACCGGCACGGCGAAGACGCTTCCGGCTCCGAGCACGCAGCCGGGGCGGCCGGGCACGCAATCGGTCTTCAGCCGGTGGCAGAAGTCCTGGTCCGGTTCGAAATGGGGACAGGAAAAACTCATGGGGCCGGTTCGCCGCCGGGACGGAACACGATCGCCCAGGTGCCGTCGGGCAATTGCTGTGATTCAGCCGTAAAACCGCGTTCAGCCAGGAGCGCGTAGAGCGGAGCGGGCTCGAACGGCGCCAGCAGCCGCAGAGACTGTCCGGGGTCGAGGCGGTTCAATGCGCTGAGAATTGCCGCCAGAGGTGGCCGGCCGGCGGCGAACAGGGGACGCACATCCAGTTCGAGGGGAGCCAGGGAACTCATGACACCATTATTCCAGCTCGCGGGGCAATTGCCTTGATTCGGATCAATGGGCATCGCGAAACTGTCGGCCGATGCCCGGTGTTACCGACACACTTTCCGCCCTGCGGCGCACCGCGCTGATCGCCACGCTGCGGCAGAGCCGGATGTTCGCCGATCTCTCCTCGGAGAATATCGAGTCGGTGGCGGGCGTGTGCACGCTGAAGTCGCTCGAAAAAGGCGAGATGCTGTTTCGCGAAGGCGACAAGGCGGAGGGGTTCTACGTTCTCCAGACCGGCGCGATCAGCGTGTTCAAGATCACGCCGGACGGCCGCGAGCAGATCATCTGTGTTTTCCGTCCGCCGGAGAGCTTCGCCGAGGTCACGCTCGCGACCGTCGAGGCCTATCCCGCCAATGCCATCGCCCTGGAGAACACGAAGGTGATCCTGGTCCAGCGCGCGGGCTTCCGCGACCTGATCTGCCGCAAGCCCGAGCTGTCGCTGCACATGCTAGCCTCGATGAGCCTGCACTTGAAGCACCTCGTGCAGACGCTGCAGGACTACAAGGGACGCCAGATCGAGGGCCGGCTGGCCGACTGGCTGTTCAAGCACCTGCCGCCCGGCGCGGACGCCTTCGAGCTGCCGGTGACCAAGAAGAATCTCGCGGGCCAGCTCGGGGTCACGAGCGAGACCCTGTCGCGCACGCTCGCCCGGTTTCGCGACGAAGGCCTCATCCGCGTGGAGGGCCCGCGCGTGCACCTGCTCAATCCCGCCGGGCTCCGCGTCTACATCGACCCCGAAGCCTGAGTCGCGGCGTGCCCAACGAGGGCGCGCGGCATCCGGTTCATCCTGTTAATCCTGTCCAAATTGATGGCGGTCGCCTCACGGATGCGCCCC
>JAEUHA010000263.1 GCA_016793535.1 Opitutaceae bacterium
ACTTCGCCAGATCGACCCGGGCATCCTCCAGCGAATGGCAGAAGGTCCAATCCCGGGTATCCTCGAACCCTTTGCACTCCGAGATGATCTGCGGATTGCCGACCAGCGCGAGTTGCATACCCAGCTCGCGGCAGGTCTGCATCGACTGCATGAGCATCTTGATGATTCCCATGTGGAGCGCCTTGACCTGCCGCACATCGATCACGGCCTTGCTGAAGCCGGAATCCACCGCTTCGGTCAGCTTCGGCTTGAGATACGAACTGACCTCCGCCAGCACCCCGAGCGAGCAGCCCTCCGGCAGGCGCATCACCAGCATGTTGCCATCGAACGCGTAGTAGCGTTGCGACATGTCGAGGTTCATCGCCCGGGCGATTCGCGCCTCCAGGTCGGCCATGTCGATCGGCTTGGTCACGACGGCGCTGAAACCGGCGGTTTGCGCCTGCTGCTGCTGGGTGGTCTCGGTCTTCACCGCGAGCGCAAACACGGGAGTGTACTTGGTCTTGGGATTCGACCGCACGTTGCGGAAGAAGTTGAACGCGGCGTCGTCCGGCAGTGACAGGCTGACGATCATCAGGTCCGGAGGATTCCCCGTGATCCGATCCATGGCCTGCTGCTGGGTGCTGACGCCCGTGATGATCCAGGGCGTGTGTTTCAGTCCCTCCTGGATCTGCTGCACGATCGCCGGCTTGTCGTCGAAAAGCAGGACCTCGATGGGGTCAGTAATCGACTTGGCCTTCGCCTGCGCGTCGCTGACGGGCTTGAGGTCGATCACCCGGCCCACCTTCTCGATGAGAACCTCCTCCTTGAACGGCTTGATGACGTAGTCCCGGATGCCGAGCTTGGCGGTCTTCAGCACGTGATCGCGGCCGCCTTCGGCGGTAAGCATGATGACCGGAATGCCCTTCAGGGCGGGATCGGCTTTGAGCTTCGTGAGCATCTCGACGCCATCCATCACCGGCATCGTCACATCGAGCAGGATCAGATTGGGGCTCTCCTTCGCCGCGATGGCGAGGCCCTCGACCCCGTTGGCCGCCTCGACGATTTCAACGTCGAACGGCGTGAAGGCTTTCTTGATGATGATTCGGACGGTCTTCGAGTCGTCCACCGTGAGGATCTTGTGTCGCATGCTGGTAAGGAATGGTCGGCTTATTCGTCGGCCTTGATCTGGATATCGGCCCACAGCCGGTGGCCGGCGCATTCAAACTGATACACGTGCCGCACGACGGAGCGGATCGGCTGCACGCAGATTCCCGTGCCCCGCAGAATCGAAGGGATCGTCAGCTTGCAGGGGTAACCGACATCGCAGAGTCCGTTCTTGAAGCCGCCCGCCGTCATGTTCGTCAGCTCCCCCATCGCGTCGTTGATCACTTCCGGCCCGACCGCGTCGAGTTCCTTCTCCGACAGACCGAGCATCTGACAGGCGCAGAGCCGGGCAAAGGTGAGGTCGAAGTGCAGATAAACGAGCCCGTTCACCTCTCCGATGAACCCCACGGAGCCGACCACCTGAGGACGGGCCGGATCGGTTTCCAGCCGGGGGCGGCCCTGACTGTCTTCCATGAGTCCAGTGAACGTCGGCGTGCGCCGCGTCATGGTCTTGAACACCTCGGTGACGGCCCGGGTGACATAGCCGCGAATCAACGCTTCGGAAATTTCAACGACAGCGGGCATGAAGGCAGGTGGGGAGCTGGGAGCTTATCGGCGCAACTTCACGCGAATTTAGGCCGCCGATCCTCGACTTCGATATCGACGAGCAGCGTGCCAAACTCGCAGGCCAGACTGATCCGCCGCGACTCGACCGGCGGCGTCCGTAGTGCCCGCACCGCAGACGCGCGCCGGACCTGGGGAATCGTCAGCTCGCACGGCAGCTCGCGATCGCAGAGCAGCGACTTCACGGCGCCGACCGCCATGTTGCCGAGTTCACCGATGACATCGTCGACCATCCGGTCATCGACCGCGCCGGTTGGCTCCAGGGCCAGCATGCGGAGCGCGAGTGAACGGGCAGCGGTCGCAGCGACTGAGACGTGAATCATGCCCTCGACCTCGCCGATGAAACCGACCGTGCCGCACACGACGGTTTCGCCGGCCGCCAGCCGGAACTGGCTCTCCGGGGCGGACTCCACCGCCAGGTCGAGCACGGTGGTGAACACGGCACCAATGCTGCCGCCCAGCATTTCGCTGAGGTCATCGATCAGGGTAGGCTTGAGGGTGGACATGGGACGAGAGATCCATTCAGGACGGTGCGGCGACCGCCGATGGCGCCGGAACGCGGGGGAGGAATGCTTTTGGAAGCGCGGGCCTGCTTTCCGTCGACGACGTGGCGGCGGGGCCCGCAGCGTTCGCCTCCCCCTTGATCCGGTAACACGTGGTCTTGTCGAACGCGACCCGCTCGAAGGCGTCATCCACGTTGATCGTGGTTTCCGCGCCCCCGAGCAGCAGATAACCGCCGGGACGAAGCACCCGCCGCGCCTTCGCGAGGATCGCTTTCTTCGTCTCGACATCGAAATAGATCAGGACGTTGCGCAGGAAGATGACGTCGACCGGCGGGAGCAGCGACCACTCGGACAACAGGTTCATCTCGCGAAACTCCACGCGCCGGCGCAGCTCGGGTTTGACCTCCCACTCCACGCCCTGCCGGGAAAAATGTTTCACGAGCAAAGTCGCCGGCAGGCCGCGATTGACCTCCAGCTGGCTGAACCGGCCGGTCCGGGCGCGGGCCAGCACCTCGGTGCAGAGATCCGTGGCGATGAACCGCAGGTCCCACGAAAGCAGCGCGGGAAAGTGCTCCGCGATCAGCATCAGCACGCTGAAAGGTTCCTGTCCGGTCGAGGCGGCGCCACACCAGAGGGTGAGCTTTCGCTCCGGCGCCCGGCGCGCGATGACTTCCGGCAGAATCCACTTCCGCAACGCGTCGAACGGGTGGATGTCCCGAAAGAACGACGTCTCGTTGGTGGTCATGGCATCGACGATCTTGCGATGCAGGGGGCCCTTGGGCTCCGCCCGCAACCGGACCATGAGTTCGTCCACCGAAGCGAGGCTCTCCTTCCGCGACAGCGCGAGCAGCCGCGATTCGACGAGGTACTCCTTGCCGGGCTCGAGCACGATGGCCGCCTGCTCGCGCACGTATTTCCGGACGTAATCGAAATCGGCGGCGTTCATGCAGGTACGGCGCAGGCGACGGAGGCGGACGGACGAGGCGACGGCAGCGCGGCGACGCCAAAGCGGCGGTTGATTTCCGCGCCGAGTTGCGCGAGCGGCAGGATTTTCTCCGCCAGGCCGGCGTGGCACACGGCACCGGGCATGCCCCAGACGACGCTGCTGGCCTCATCCTGGGCGATCACCTGCCCACCTGCCTCGCGAATGCACGCACAGCCGTGCAATCCGTCCTGCCCCATGCCGGTAAGGATGACGGACAGGACGCGGGAACCGTAGACCTGGGCGACCGAACGGAAAAGCACATCGACCGCCGGCCGGCAGGAATTCTCCGGCGGGCCCTCGTGGGTGCGCAGGCGGACGCCGTCGGGGGCGCGCGTCACTTCCAGGTGCAGGCCACCTGGGGCAACCCAGATTTCGCCGGGGCGCAGCAGGGCACCGGCCGAACCCTCGTGGGCGGGGACGCCCGTCACGGCTGCGAGGCGTTCGGCGAGCAGCCGCGTGAACAGGGGCGGCATGTGCTGCACGATCACGATCGGCGCGGGGAAATTCTTCGCCAGGTCGGGCAGCAGCGCCGCAAGCGCGTTCGGTCCGCCGGTCGAGACTCCGATCGCGAGCACGTCGGGACGGAGGCCGGACACAGGCCGGGGCACCAGCGGGCCGGCCGGGCCGGGTCGGGCGGCCGGCTGCGGGCCGGCGGACGGCGCGGAGCGGCGGCACAGCGCCTTGACCTTGGGAATGAGTTCGTCACGGACGCGCTGCATCGCCGCCGTCGCGCTCCCGACATTGGCGGGCTTGGTCACATAGTCGCTCGCCCCGAGCGACAGCGCATCGAGCGTCGCGCTGCCGCCGCGCTCCGTCAGCGTGCTGAACATGATCACCGGCAGGCGCGGGTGCGTCTTCCGCAGGGCGGCGAGCATCTCGAGGCCGTCCATCACCGGCATCTCGATGTCGAGGGTCACGAGGTCGGGATTGAGCTGGGTGATTCGGGCGAGGCCGATCTGGCCGTTCGACGCCGTGCCGACCACTTCGATTTCGGGGTCGGCGGCAAGGCAGTCGGACACGAGCCGCCGGATCACCACGGCGTCATCGACAATCAGTACGCGGAGCTTCGGCACGGGGAGTCAGTTGAGGCCCAGCAGGGCGAGCTTTTCCACCAGCAGTTCCCGGGTGAACGGCTTCATGAGGTACTCGTTGGCGCCGGCCGCCAGCGCCTTTTCCACGTTGGCCAGCGAGGTCTCCGTAGTGACCATCATGATACGCACATCGGCGAGCAGGGCATTGGCGCGGACGGCCCGCACGAAGTCATAGCCGTTCATCACCGGCATGTTCCAGTCCACGAGCATCAGGCTGATCTCCTCGCCGCGGTTCAGCAGCTCGAGCGCCTGCCGGCCGTCACCGGATTCGGTGATGTCGAAGCCGAGTTCGCGCAGTGTGCGCCCAAGGATCAGGCGCATGGCCTTCGAGTCGTCGACGATCAGGGCGCGCATGGCGGCAGGGTGTCAGAGGTGGTGGGTGAGGTGCGGCCAGGTGCGGGTCAGGCGCCCTGGGTCGTCACGATCGACTGCAGCTCGGCGGCCATGCGGGAAAGTTCGCCCGCGGCCTTCTGGGTGTCATTGGCGCCGGCGGTCGTGCTCTTGGCGGACGTGGCCACGCCGGTGATGTTCTGCGCGATCTCGGTGCTGCCCCGGGCGGCTTCGGTGACGTTGCGCGCGATCTCGTTGGTCGTCGCCGTCTGCTCCTCGACCGCGGAAGCGATCGTGTTCTGGTAGTCGCTGATCTTGCTGATCACGGAACTGATCTCGCCGATCGCGCCCACGGCCATCCGGGTGTCACTCTGGATCGCCTCGATCTTGCGGCTGATGTCCTCGGTGGCCTTGGCGGTTTCCTTCGCGAGTTCCTTGACCTCGTTCGCGACCACCGCGAAGCCCTTGCCGGCCTCGCCGGCCCGGGCGGCTTCGATCGTGGCGTTGAGGGCAAGCAGGTTGGTCTGCTGGGCGATGGACGTGATGACCTTGATGACCTTGCCGATCTCGGCGCTGCTGTCGCCGAGCTTCGAGATGGTCGCGTTCGTCGTTTCGGCGGCCCGCACCGCCGTCGCGGCGACCTTGGCGGCATCCTGCGCGTTCTTGGCGATTTCCTTGATGCTCGCGCTCATCTCCTCGGTGCCGGTGGCGACCGTCTGCACGTTCTTGCTGACCTGCTCCGCGGCGGCGGAGACGACCCCGGCGAGCGCCGCCGTCTCTTCCGCATTGGTCACCATCTGCTGGCTGTTGGCGGCCAGTTCCTCCGACGCGGAGCCGAGCGTGGTGGCGTTCTGCGCGACTTTTTCCATCACGCGCTGGAGATTCGCAGTCATCTCGCGTTCCCGCTTCTCCTGGGCGAGTTGCGTGGTGACGATCGCGAACGTGATCATCGCGCCGAGGTAGTTCTTGTCCTTGTCGTAGATCGGACTGACCTGGAGTTCGAGCGTCTCGCTCCCGAAGCGCACTTGCGCCTGGCGCGGCAGATTCTGTGGCGCGTTCAGCATGCCGCGACCATCAGCAAGCTCCTGATGGAAGAAGTCCGCGCTCTGGCCATAGATCCGGTCCGCCGCCACCGGCAAGTGGGCCTGCAGGGTCTTCAGCGTGCCGGATGCAGCCGGGTTCAGATATCGGATTCGCAGGTCCAGGCCCGCAAACACGACGTTGGCCGGAGAATTGTCGCTCATGGACTCGAACATCTTGTTCTTCTCCATCTCCTCCTGCAGCGCCGTGGTGTTTTCCCGGATCATGTCCAAGGTCGAATTGAAGGCCCGGGCGATCTGGCCCGCCTCGTTGTCGGTATTCGCGGTCAGTCGCACATCGCGCTGTCCCTCCTCGATCTGACTCAGCTCACGCGTCATCCGCGCAAAGGGCCGCGTGACGCTGCGGGTGACGAGCAGCCCCACGGCTCCAGCGAGCGCGCCTGCGACCACCGTCACGCCGATCAGAAGGCGGGTCGCCTGGCCGACGGTTTCGCCGGCCTTGGTTTCCATGGCCTCCTGGGCGCGGGTGGCGAGCCCCACGGACTTGTCGATCGCGAGCCGGTGCTTCTCGTACTCGGAGGTGAGCGCCCCGCTCGCCACCGCCGTGGCCTTCAGGTGATCCCGCTTGTGCACCAGCGGCAGAAATTCGGTGTCGTACACGTGGAAGAACGCCTGGACCGGCGCATGGGCCTCGACCAGCAGGGCCTGCCGCAGCGGTCCGGGGGGCAGCTTCGCCTCCCAGAATTGATGCCGGTCGTTGTATTCCTTGCGCAACTTGGCGAATCGATCGCGGAGCACCTGACCCTTGCCGGTGTCGGGCTCGTCCGTCTCCGCCGCCATTTGCAGCACGAGCAGGTACGACTCGATGATGTACTCCGGCGGCGGAAGGATGTCGGCGATCAGATCCTTGGCCATGATGACCTCGCCGTAACTGGGGCTGCCGATCTTGACCTTCTGGATCGTGTCATGCGCCACGACCATGAGCGCGATCGCGGCCAGCGCCACGACACCCAGGCCGGCCATCAGTTTGTTGCGCAGCCGGAGGTTCTCGAACCAGCCGGCCCGGGCGGCCACGGTGGCTGGCGGTGGCGGCGGCGTACCGGCGGGCTTGTTACCCACGGCGCCGGAGAGGCGGGAGGGACCGGCTTCGAGTGAGGAAAGGCGGTTGCTGGTGTTCCAGGGGGCGGGTTGCCCCTGGAGGCGCGAGAGTTCCTGTGCAGTATTCACGGTGGCGGGAGATGCGGGTTGAGGGAGATAAAGCGAAGGTCGCGACCGGGCCGCGTCAGAAGCCGGTGCCCGTTGCCGGGACCACTGCGGCCGGCAGGTTCACCGCGCGCTCGGTGTCGAGGATCAGCAGCAGGCGGTCGCGAAGCTTGCAGACCCCGGTGATGAGTTCGCGCGCGGAGGGCGGCAGCGTCTCGGGCGGACGCTCACAATCCTCCTCGTGCACCTCCACGACGTCGCCGATTTCATCGACGAGCAGGCTCACGGCGCCATCCTCGCTGCGCACCACCACATTCATCGGCCGCCGCTCACCGGTCCGTGGCGGCAGTGAGAGCCGGCGGCGCAGGTCGATCGCCGTCACGATCTGGCCGCGCAGGTTGATCAGCCCCTGGACGATCGCCGGCGCCAGCGGCACCGGGGTCATGGGCTGAAAGCGGATGACTTCCTGCACCTGCTGCACCTCGACCCCGAGGAAGAGTCCGTCGAGGTAGAACGTGGCGTACTGCGTGGTCTCGCTCATGGCGTGGGGGCGGGAAATCAAGCCGCGGCCGGCGTCGCCGCGCCGAAGAAGGTGGGATCCGCGGCCCGGATCAGCGAAGGCACATCGAGCAGGTCGACGACCCGGTCCTGGATCGTCACGGAGCCGAAGATGCCGTTGCCGGGCGCATGCCGTTTCGCCGTGATGGGCACTTTGACGATGTCGCTGATGCGACCGACCACGAGGCCGACACTGCGGCCGTTCTCGGAATAAACGACGACCTGCAGCGGATCACCCTCGAGCCGGGTCTCGCCGACGGCCGGGAGGTGTTTCGCCACCCGGATCAACGGCAGGATCTGGCCGCGATACCGAACGACTTCCTGGACTCCGGAAAACTCAACGGCCTGCCGCGGAATCTCCTCGAGCCGCGCCACGAGCGCGAGCGGCATCGCCATCCGGCTCCCCTGCCCCGCCTCAAAGAGCAACAGGGTCTGGCGGGAGTCGACCGTCTTGCGGACGGGTCCGCCGCCCTCGCGCAGCGCACGGCTGCGCGTCTCCGCTAGAACTCCGGAACCCTGGGCAAAGCCGGGCACGTCGAGGATCAGCGCCACGCGGCCGTCCCCCATGATGGTAGCTCCGGCAAACTGCGTCACACCCTTGAGCTGCTTGCCGAGGGGTTTGACCACGATTTCCTCGGTGTCGTTGATGGCATCGACGACGAGGCCGAACGCGTGTCCGTCGGTGTGCAGCACGACAATGTTCACCGCGGCAGCCTCCGGTGCGAGAGGCGCGGCCGGCGCGAGCCGCAGTTCGCGATCGAGATAGACCAGCGGCAACAACTGCCCCCGCAGCCGGTAGACGGGCGCGCCGTGGATCGATTCGATCTCGCGCCGCGCCTGCTCGCCCTCGAGCCGCACCAACTCGAGCAGGCTCACCTGCGGAATGGCAAAACGATCGCCGCCGCTGGTGACGATGAGGGCGGGAATGATGGCCAGCGTCAGCGGGATCCTGATCTTGAGCGTGGTCCCGGCGCCGGGCGCGCTCTGCAGGTCCACGGTGCCGCCGATCTTCTCGATATTGGTCTTCACGACGTCCATGCCGACGCCGCGACCGGAGACGTTGGTGACCTTTTCCGCCGTCGAGAAACCGGGCAGGAAGATCAGCTGGGTGATCTCGTGCTCGCTCATGCGCGCGGCCTGCTCGCCCGTGATCAATCCGCGCTGGAGCGCCTTCTGCAGCACCCGTTCGGCATTGATGCCGCCGCCGTCGTCGATGATCTCGATGTTGACCTGCCCGCCTTCGTGATAGGCGCGCATCTTCAGGCAGCCCTCCGCCGGTTTTCCGCGGGCGGTCCTGGTCTCGGGCGACTCGATCCCGTGATCCACGGAGTTGCGCACGATATGCGTCAGCGGATCCTTGATCGCCTCGATGATGGTCTTGTCGAGTTCGGTCTCCTGCCCCTCCAGTTCGATCCGCACCTGCTTGCCGCAGAGGGTGGCGAGATCGCGCACCACCCGCGGCAGCTTGTTCCAGACATTGCCGATCGGCTGCATGCGGGTCTTCATCACGCTGCCCTGCAGTTCGGTCGTGATCAGGTTGAGCCGCTGCGACGTGGCCAGGAACGCACTGTCGGTCCGCTGGGCGGTAAACTGCAGCATCTGGTTGCGCGCCAGCACGAGTTCGCCCACGAGCGTCATCAACCGGTCGAGCAGTCCGACGTCGACGCGTATCGTACTATCCGATACTGCCGGCTGCCGGCCTTCGGTGGGTTCGGCCGGAGCCGGCAGGGTGGCGTCCACCGGTGCTGGCGCCGGCGCGGCGGCCGCGGGCGCGGCCGGGGCCACGGCAGCGACGGCCGGAACCGGCGCCACCCCAACGGGGGTCTCCGGTGCCGCGGCGGGAGCGGTCCCGGCCGGTGCCTCGGGCGCCGGGGCTTCTCCGTCGTTCAAACGGCTCAGCAGCGCGATGAGGTTCGAAAAGTCGCGGTCGCCCGGCTGTCCCGTGGCCTCGATCCGGCCCAGCATGTAACGGACGGCATCGACCGTGGCCAGCAACGCACTGGTGATCTCCGGGCTGACGAACAGGACCCCGTCACGCAGTTTGCTGAGGAGATTCTCGCCGACGTGGGAGACGGCCTCCAGCTTGCCAAACCCGAGGAATCCGCTCGTTCCCTTGAGCGTGTGGATCGTGCGAAAGATGCTACTCAGGGTTTCGCGGGATGCCGGATCCTTCTCCAAGGCGACCAAGTCCTGGTCCAGGCGGTCGAGGTTCTCGTAGCTCTCGACCAAAAATTCCTTCGTGATCTCGTCCATCTTTGGATCCGGGGCGCGTTGCGAGGAGTAACCTCCAAGCTCAGTCCTCGCCGTGGCGCGCGTCCTTCCACGCGCCGCACAGGGCGAAGGGAGCGCCGGCGGGGAGCAGCGCCGAAGCGAAGAATGCCGGTCGAACCTGGGACCGGAGTGTGCTGGAACACCTCATGATCGGATCTCGTTATCGACCCGGCCCCGAGCGCATGAAGGGGAATATCAGTCCCAACCTGGGTGACAGAGGTAAAAAATCCCGGGACTGTTACCCAGTTAGAGGAAATTTACGTGCCGGAGGCCCCGAGCCCACGCCGAGGTTCATCCGCGCGGGAACGCGCGCTCGAGCGCAACGCAGCCCGGCTTACGCCTCGGCCGACTCGAGTCCGGCGTCGATCGGCTCGCCCGCATCGCGGTACTCCTGCAGCTTGTTGCGCAGGGTCCGGATGCTGATGCCGAGCGCGGCGGCCGCCTGGGTGCGATTGCCGGCGGTTTGCCGCAGGGCGGCACGGATCGCCTGCTTCTCGAGCGCGTCGAGCCGCAGCACGCGACCCGATTCGTCCATCAGCCCACCGGGCGAAAGTTCCACCACCTCGGCGACATCCGCGACCGCCGGCTCCGGCGGCGCCGGTTCGGCCGAATCCCAGACTGCGGCCGGCGCACCGTCCTGGACCGGGGAAAGGTCGACCGGCAGGCCCAGGGCCGCCGCGGTGACGGGCCGGCCCGATTCGGAGAGAATGACCGCGCGTTCGACGGTGTTTTGCAGCTCCCGCACATTGCCGGGCCAGCGGTACGCGAGCAGGGCCGCGCGGGCGGACTCGGAGAAGCCGGTCGCCTTGACGCCGTGCTTGCGCGTGAAGCGACGCAAAAAATGGTCCGCCAGCAGCGGAATGTCCTCGATCCGCTCGCGCAGCGCGGGCACGTGCACCGGAAAGACGTTGAGCCGGTAATACAAGTCCTGGCGGAACTCGCCCTTGCCCACGTTGCTCAGCAGGTCGCGGTTCGAGGTCGCGATGATCCGCACGTTGACCTTGATGGTGCGACTGCCGCCGACGCGCTCAAATTCACGCTCCTGGAGCACGCGGAGCAGTTTCGCCTGCAGGCTCGGCGGGATCTCGCTGACCTCGTCGAGGAGCAGCGTGCCGTTGTTCGCCAGTTCGAAGCGCCCCTCGCGGCGCTCGGTCGCACCGGTGAACGCGCCGCGTTCATGGCCGAAGAACTCGCTCTCGATCAGGGTTTGCGACACCGCGGCGCAATTGACCTTGATGAACGGCTGGCCGCGGCGCGGGCTGCGCCGGTAGAATTCGCGCGAGATCATCTCCTTGCCCGTGCCGCTTTCGCCCGTGATGAGGACGGTGGCATCGGTCGGCGCCACGCGCTCGATCAACTGCCGGAGCCGGCTCATCGCCGGACTGCGGCCGACGAGCAGGGCATCGTCGTCCTCCGGATCGTCGCTGAGCAGGTTGTTCACCTTGACGAGCTGCCGGTACGTCTGGGCCTTGCGCAGGATGACGTCGATCTGGGACGGCGAGAACGGCTTGAGCACGTAGTCGAACGCGCCCGCCCGCATGCACGCCACCGCAGATTCCACCGAGCCAAACCCCGTGACCATGACCACGAGGGGCCGGTCCGGAAGGGTGCTCACCTGTTCCAGAAACTTCAGCCCGTCGCCATCCGGCAAACGCAGGTCGAGCATCATCAGGTCGAACGGCTCCTTGGCGAGGCACGCCTGGGCCTGCGCGAGATTGTCCGCCATGGTCACCGGCAACTTGTGCCGCGCGAAAATGCTTTGGAGGAGGTTGCGGATGACCAGATCGTCCTCGACGATCAGGATTTTCTCGAAGGACATGGTTGGAGCAGCGGGAACTACGTAAGGGGCGACTTTGATCCGCCACTCAAATCCACTGCCGTCACCGACTTCAAACAATTGTTACGTTCCCGCCCCGGCCCGTCGCCGGCTCAGGTCTTTACGGCGCGGAACGCGTTGACCGCCCTCATCACATCCACGGGGAAAAACGGTTTCTGCAGGAAGACGGTGGGCCCCTCCCCGATCAGCGCCCGGGCGGCGACCGTTTCCCAGCCACTCGTCAGGACGATCGGCAGCTTGGGTGCGATGCGGCGCAGGACGCGACAGAGCGAAGCCCCGTCCACATCGGGCAGCCCGCAATCCAGGATCACCACGGCGATCTCGCGCTCGTAGGTCGCGAACTGCTGGGCGCCCTGGGCCCCGTCCGCCGCGCGCACCACCTGGTAGCCATGGCGCCCCAGCAGCGTCGCCACGACGTCCGCCACGCATTCGTCGTCCTCTATCAGCAGCGCCACAGGACGTTGCGGCGGCGGTTCGGCCGCCGTATTCGGCGCGACGGCACCCGCGGCGGGGACTACGGTACGGGCATTACTCATCACGGTGAGAGGTTCGACACGCACGGCGGCCACTTGAGCGAAAACACTCAGGATTTCCGTCCCCGCACCGATTACTACGCTTGCGATGCGTCTACTTTCCTTTCTTGCCGACATCGAGCGCGCCTTGATCGCCGGTTCGCCTGACCAGGAAGGCGGAGCGTGGGAGACCCAGCGCATGGTGAGCTTTCATCACGGCCTCGCGCGGCTGACCCTCGCGGCCCGCAACGGTGTCGAGCTGCCGGGCGGCAGCATCTTTCTCCAGTCATTTTCGCTCGCGGACGGTTCCCTGTGCCTCAAGGCCAGCCTGAACTGGAAGGGCAGCGAAGCGGTCCAGGTCGTGCCGGTCTATTCGACCCCCGCCCTGAGTTGGAAACAGGAAGCCTCGCGGATCGCCAGCGCCTGGCTGCAAGGTCCGCCGGCCGTCACCGCACCCGCGGTGCTCGCAGAGACGGAACTGAGTCCGCTCACCGCAGCCGCGAGCTGAACCGGCTCCGACGGTGGCCTGAGGGCTTGATCTCGAGTCGGAGCAACGTCTGCCGGCGCAGGAGCGGCTTCACGCTGCGACCCAACGTGGGCACGATTTTCAGGTCGCGGCGTGCAGCCGCCCCTGCCCTCGCAACGCTCCCGGACCCACCCCGGCCTCAGCCGACGGCGTGCAAGTGCGGAGCGCGGAAATCCTGATGCCCGTAGGCGGGCGCGATGCGGGCCACCCGGCGCTGTGAGGCCTGGGTCTGCGCCAATTCCAGCCGCGTGCGCGCCATCGCGGCGGCCAGGGCCTCGCCCGAACGGTGGCGCAGTTCGTAGATCGCCACCAGGCGGCGGCGCAGGCCGGCGGCATTGAGGGACTCGCTGCCGGCGGTGGCCAGAAACTCCACCAACGGCGCGGTGCGTTCGTGCAGCGCCTGCACCGCGGCAAAATCACCCTGGGCGACGCCCGCCGCCTCCTGCGCGGCCAGGTCCTCGAGCGCGGAAACGATCCGCTCGCAGCGTTGCGTCGCGGTTTCCATGTCAGGCGGTGCCGCGCACGTGTTGCGTCGGACTCGTGTCCTGCTGGCTCAGCATCTGGGCCCAGGCATCGCGAAGCTCGCGCACCAGGCGTTCCACTTCGACCACCGGTTCGACCTGCTTGCGCAGGTTCGCTTCGAACAGCCGGCGGTTGTGATAGTCGTACAGCCCGTGCATCGTGCGGGCGAACTCCCCGCCGGATTCCAAGTTCAAGCCGCTCTGGAGCTCCGCCAGGATGGCCTGGGCCTTGAGGAGATGCTGGTTGATCACCTCGATCCGGCGCGGTTCCTCGGCCGGGATGTTGAACCCCTCTCGGGCCAGCGCGATGGCCTTCAGGGCACCGTCGTACAGCATGAGTACGAGCTGACCGGGGCTCGCGGTGAGAATCGCATTGGCGCGGTAAGTCCGCGCGTAACCCGTGGCGACCATGTGGCCGGGCTCAGGCTTCGCTCTCGCTCAGGTCGGGCGCAGCAATGATCTGCTGGGCGACGTTCCGCATCACATCGATCGACGGATAAGAGGGATCGGCCGCAAGCTCCCGGCCGCGGGCGACGACTTCCGGGCGAATGGCGGGCTGACGCTCCAGCGCGGCGCGGAGAAACTCCGCCTGTTCAGTCGAAATCCGGTCCGTACGCGCCGTTTCCGGCCGGACGACGGGCTTGGCGGTGGGAGCAAGCTGTTCCGGGCGCGGTGTACGGTCGGCAGATGAAGTGGAGGTGATCATGGGCTGCGACAGATGGACGGTGGGGATGGCGTTGAAACTCTGGTTGGCGAATGCCTTGGGTGGATAGCAGACTGTATCGGCAGGCCCGGGGGAGAGTTTAGGACTTTTGAGAAAAATGTAATTTATTTGGTAACGACCGCCACGGGGGCCACCACCGGGGGCAGGGTCGCAAACATCGCCGCCGCCGCGTAGCCGGCGAACTTCGAGGGCGACTGCAGGACAATGCCGGTGAGATCGGCCGGCACGCTCCGGTCCCGCTCCAGCAGGCGATGCCGGGCGCCGTTGGCCGCCGCGGGGTTCTCCGCGGAAAACTGGTTGTCGAACGTCCAGATCAGCCGCGATCCGTCGATCGCCGCGAGTTTGCTCCGCAAGCCGAGCGTGATCGGCTTGTAGGGCTGGTACACCGTCACGTCGATGAACAGCACGGCGTCGGCCGCATATTCCCGCTGGAGGAACGCAAACAGGTCGTTCGGCAGGGCGGTCGCCGACGAGAACGCCTCCGCGCGAAAGCGCCGCAGGCACTCCGCGCGCGAAATCGCGACCACCTCGAAACGCTTCTCCTGCTGCAGGGCCGTCAGGAACACTCCGTCGAGTTCGGCCGCGCTCTCGGGCCGGGTCCCCTCGCCCACCCAGGCCGGCAGCACGACCACGCGGCGGATGCCGCCGAGGCTCGCATCGCCGGAATAGTTCGGCGGCGTGAAGAAGGGCCCCACCCGCGCCGGATCGCCGGCCGGCGGATGCAGACAACCGGACTGGAGCCCGGCAAACACGAGGGCGAGCACCATGCCCGCCCGACGCAAGAAGGAGGAGTCTGGCCCGGAGATCATTTGGAGGACGAGGAACTGAACGCATTCGCGAGCGCGGCCTGCTGCGACTGCAGTTTCTGCTGCGCCGACTCCATCGCGATGAACGCCGATTCCAGGATCGAACGCTGCTGGACAAGCCGGCGCTCGAGGTCGGCGATCTGCGTGTCGATGCCTGCGTTGCTCTTGTTGAGATTGGACTGCTGGGTCGTGTTCATCGTCCCGACCGTGGTCAGGAACGACTTGAACTTCGCCGCGAAGCCGGTCGTCGCGGTGTGAAAGAACGCGTCCACCTCGGCCGGCTTGTCCCGCAGGGCCGCCTCGAGCTTCGTGGCGTCCTTCACCTCGAGATTGTTCGTCCCCGCCTTGAAATCGATGCCGAGGCTCTCCAGCCGCGTGATCGTGCCCGTCATGCCGGCGACGGCGGAAAACGCCATGTTCCGCAGCGAACGGCCCCAATCCTGGATCTCGCGGTTGTCGGCCAGGATGGCCGCCGTGACCTTGCCCTTGCCGTCGGGCGTGATCTTCGTCGCCACGTCGAGGTACTCCTGCACCTCGTTGAACTTGGTGATGAAGTCGTCGATCTTCACCCGCATGGCCTTGGTGTCGGCCGCGACCTGGATCGTCTCCGTCGACGTCGAGGCGACCGTCACGCTGAGCCCGGGGATGCCGAGGGCGGATTCACTGAGCGTGTTGCTCGCTCTCGAAAGCGTCGCGCCGCCGTTCACCGAAAACTGCGCGTCACGGCCGCGGACCAGCGCGCCGCCCGTCGTGAGACCGAGGGCGCCGAGCAGGCCGCCCGCCGCCTCATCCAACGCCACGCCGACATCACCCGTCGTGTCATTGGTGATCGTCATGCGGTCATTCGTCGGGTCGTAGGTCGCGGTGACGCCCGCCGTCGACTGGTTGATCTGCGCGACGAGGCCCGCCAGGGTGTCGGTGTTCACGTTGTAGTTGAACGTGACGCCGTTGATCGAGAACGTGCCCGCGCCCGTGCCGTCGACCGCGGTGATCGGCGTGCCGAGATTGGCGTTGGCGAGCGTCGCCGTCGTCTTGACGGTGCCGAGCTGGCCCGAACTCGTCACGGTGCCCGTGCCGTTGTTGGCCAGCTTGAGCGACCGGAGAAAATTGCTCGTGTCATTCGCGGCGCCGAGGACGATCTCGCCCGCGCCGGAGAGCGTGATGCGGTCGGTGCCCGGATTGTACGCCGCCGTGACCGCGCCACCCGTGGCCGTCGAGATCGCCGTGAACACGGTGTCCAGCGAGTCCGTCAACGCCACCGTCACCGCCTTGCCGTTCACCGTGAACGTGCCGGCGGTGATGGGATTTCCGATCGGGAGATTCGCGATCGTGGTGCCGGAAACATCCGTCGTCGGGCTCAGGCTCGTCCCGATGTTCGTCGCGCCTTCGCGGCGGGCCGGAGTCGCGAGCTGCGACACCGCGATGGTGTAGCTGCCCGACGCGGTCGCGGCCGAGGCCGCAGCGGACCAGCCTACGCCCGTGGCGGAGACGGTCGCCGTCCGCAGCCCGAACGCACCGTCGGCCCCGAGCACCGTGGCACTCGTTTGCAGCGCGGTGAGGCGGGTCGCGAGATTGCCGAGCGCGGAGACCTTGGAGCTGTTCCGCGTCTTCTCCGCCGCGAGCCGGTCGATCGGCGCGCGCTCCACCTGCATGAGCTGTTCGACCAGGGATTTCCAATCGAAGCCGGAAGCCAGGCCGGAGAGCTGCAGATTTGAAGCCATAGGTGGGAGCGGGCGCGCCAGGCGCACCTCACTTTCTATATCGGCGCGCCCGCGGTCGGCTGAAGTTCGGCAGGGTTTAGTAAAATCCAGCCTCCCCAGCACAATTATTCTTGCGCTTTTGAATAAAGCGATCGCGCGAGCGGGACGATAGCCCGTCCTGTCGGGACAAGAGTCCTGACCGGCGCGATCCGGAGCCGTCCCCCCGGATACGAATGTGGCACGGACGCCACGCTCAACGATCAAGGAAGATCACCATGTCAGTCGTCATTAACACAAACTTCTCGGCCATCATGGCCGCGAACAACCTCGCGTCGTCCAACCAGAGCCTGCAGAAGAGCCTCAACCGCCTTTCGAGCGGATCGAAGATCGTCAGCCCGGCCGATGATGCCGGCGGTCTCGCCGTCTCGATGAAGCTGAATGCCGCCGCCCGCCGCCAGGGCGCCGTGGCCACCAACATCGGCAACGCCATCTCCCTGCTGCAGACGCAGGACGGCGCGCTCAAAGTCACCGCCAAGGTGCTCGAGCGTATCGGCGAACTGAAGACGCTCTACACCGACGCGACCAAGAGCGCGAGCGACAAGGCCAACTACGACGCCGAGTTCGTGACGCTCAAGGCGCAGCTCACCGCGAACGCCGCGGAAACCTTCAATGGCGTCGCGCTCTTCGGTACCGCCAGTCTCTCCGTTTCCGTGACGGAAAGCGGCTCGACCACGGTCAGCATCTCGTCCCGCGACCTCACCAGCACCGCCACCGGCGTCGGCGTCCTTACCGCCTCGAGCGTCACGTCGCTCGGCGACGCGGCCGTCACGCTCACCGCGGTCACCGACGCGATCCAGAACGTCGCCACCATGCGCGCCAACAACGGTGCGGAACAGAGCCGCTTCTCCTTCGCGGCCGAGCTCGTGACGGTGAACAAGGCCAACCTCGAAGCCGCCTCGAGTCGCATCACCGACGTCGACGTGGCCACCGAGTCCACCCAGCTCGCCCGCTGGAACATCCTGGTGCAATCCGGCACCGCGATGCTCGCCCAGGCGAACCAGTCGGCGCAGATCGCGCTGAAACTCCTCAGCTAAACCGCCCTCGCCTCCTCCGGTCGC
The DNA here is from genome assembly GCA_016793535.1 of Opitutaceae bacterium. GTDB lineage: Bacteria > Verrucomicrobiota > Verrucomicrobiia > Opitutales > Opitutaceae > ER46. The sequence goes on from JAEUHA010000263.1 coordinate 17,433, forward strand.
CTCCGCTGAGCGACCTGTTTCGTCCCGCCGCCGGCGCCCGTGCGCCCGGCGGCCCGGGGTGGCCCGTGCCGCCTCCGTTCTTTGAAAGTAGCTGATCACCCGACCGGGTTCGTTTCCGAACTCCCCAGGTCTGTGCGGCCGACTCCCTCGGCCCCCAACACTTTTTGCGGCTTCTGCTGCAAGCGGCGCGGTCCGGCGCCTTATATCCGGACACGTGGCGACGACGGACAGTCGCACTCATCAAGGAAACGATACCATGTCAGTCGTGATCAATACCAACTACGCGGCGACGGTTGCCTCAAACAACCTGGCCGCTTCGAACTCGATGCTGCAGCGCAGCCTGAACCGCCTCTCCAGCGGTTCGAAAATCGTCAATCCCTCGGATGACGCCGGCGGTCTCGCCGTCGCCACCAAGTTGAACGCCGCGTCCCGCCGTCAAGGCGCCGTGGCGGCCAACATCGGGAATGCGGTTTCGCTGCTGCAGACCCAGGACGGCGCGCTCAAGGTGAGCGCGAAGGTGCTCGAGCGCATCGGTGAGCTGAAAACGCTCTACACCGACGCGACCAAGAGCGCGAGCGACAAGGCCAACTACGATGCCGAGTTCGTGACGCTGCAGGCGCAACTGCGCGCCAACGCCACGGAAACGTTCAACGGTGTGTCCATGTTCGGTACGGCGGCGCTCTCGATCGCTGTCACCGAAGACGGTGCGACCGCGGTGTCCCTCGCGGCCCGTGATCTCACGAACACGTCGTCGGGCGTCGGCACCATCAGCAACTCGAGCGTCACGTCGCTGGGCGACGCGGCCATCACGTTGACGGCGATCACCACCGCGATCCAGAACGTCGCGACGATGCGCGCCAACAACGGCGCCGAGCAGAGCCGCCTTGGCTTCGCCTCGGAGCTCGTGACGGTCAACAAGGCCAACCTCGAGGCCGCCTCGAGTCGCATCATGGACGTCGACGTTGCCACGGAATCGACCCAGCTCGCCCGCTGGAACATTCTGGTGCAGTCCGGCACCGCGATGCTCGCCCAGGCCAACCAGACGGCGCAGAGCGCCCTCCGGCTGATCTCCTGAAGGAAGTACTGATCAGGGATAGTCCTGAAATGCCCAATCCTGGCCGCCGGTTCACCCCGGCGGCCAGGCCAGCATCCGGCGACTGCCCCACGAAGGCCCCGCTACGTTGGTCCCATGCCATCAAGGCCCCGGTTCACCGCCGGGGCCTTCGCATTTTCCGGGGTCGACGGCGCCCCTGGGAGCGCAGACGTTCCCGTCCACCGCTGAGGTTTGGCGGACGGGCACGTCCGCGCTTCCGCCTCAAGCCGCGGCGATCGCCTCGGCGAGCACGGTGCCGACCGTCTCGTGACGGTTGAAATGATCGTAGATCCGGCGCCGCGCTTCCGCGCCGAGTTCCAGCGCCTGCTCGCAGGCCGTCCCGAGCGCCTTCAGGTCGCCGTGCGCATAACGCACGATCAACCCGGCCTGGTGCAGGTCCTCCAGCCGGCCGCCCGCGCGCGAATCCTCGCTGACCGGCACCAGCCCGAGGCAACCCGACCAGAACGGCCGGTCGGTGTGCGTCGCCGCCATGCCGGGCGTCGTGAATTTACGGCCTTCGGGACAGACACTGACCGCGAACCGTGCCGCGAGCGCGGCGCGCCCATTCACCGGCAGCGAATGATCCGCGATCGCGGTGAAGCGCCCGCCGAAACGTTTTCGCAGAAAGTCGATCTGCCGCTGCCGGTGCGGCGTCAGTCCCAGCTGCGAACCAAGAAACACGATCCCGGGCTCCGGGGCCGCCACGAACGGATGCGCAAAGGGCACCATGTTCGCCACCCAGCTCCGGTGCTGGCCCCGCACCTGCGGACGCAGCCGGGCCGCGTTCCGCGGGTCCAGCGGCGCCTCGTCATGGATGAGCACGGAAAGATGCGGCGCGATCTCCGGAAAACACGGCATGGTCCGGCTCGCCTCGTCGAAGGCATAGAATGCGTGCCGCACGCCCGTGCGAGCCAGCAGTTCGAACACCTTGCCCGCGGCGGGGCCGAGCGACTGCGGTTGCTGCCCCATCGTGACCAGCCAGCGCTCCTCGTCCTCGAACGACCGCGGCGCCCGCGCCACGTCGAGCACGCTTTCCCGGCCGCAGACCCATGCCGGCAGGAAATCAACCGCCGGATGCGCGAGCGCCGCGAAGCAGCGCGCGTTCTCCGCGTACCAGTCGCAGTCGAGCCGCGCCTTGGCCAGCAACGCCGCGTCGGCCGGTTGCGCGACCTTGGGCCTCAGGTCCTGCGCCCCAGCCCGCGCCACGTAGTCCGCCGCATCCTCGAGCCGGTCGGACCAGGTGTTGAAATAGCAGACGCGAATGCGGCGGCGCCGCGCCCCCGCCGATTTCATGACGCCCCGGCGGCCGCCGCCAGGCGCGGTGCCCGCGCGGCGAAATACGACGCCACCGCCCGCACCTCCGCGCGGTCATAGCCGCGGCGCAGGGTGATCTCGTGCGGCACCTTGGTGAGACCGAAGCGCTCGAACGTCGTCCCCGCCCGCAGGTGGCCCGCCCAGTAAGGAACATCCGGATACACGACGACCTGCGGGATGCGCAGGTCGCACGCCAGGTCGGACAGCCCGCTGCGCACGCTGCAGAAGAAGCCCGCCGCCGTCGCGACCGCCCGAAAGAGTGGCAGCGGCAGGTTCGCTCCGACGAGCCCCTCGGGCACCACGGTGCCCGGCCCGGCATTGACCAGCACCTGGAGACCCTCGGCCTCCAGATCCTGCGCCAGCGCCGTCCAGAAAGCCGCATCCACGCCGTCCGTCGGCGTCGTGCGGGCCTCGAGGCTGAGCAGCACCGTGCGCCCCGGCTCCCGCTCGTGCCGGCGCAGCAGGTCCGCCGCGGCGGCGATTTCCGCCCCGTTCGGCTGCCGCGGCCGCGTCGGATTCGCCGTTGCCGGCAGCCCGAGGCGGCAGCGGTAGGCGTCCAGGAAATGAAAGTCGCGAAATCCCACCGCCCGCATCAGCTCCAGCTTGGGGAAATGAGCGTAGAAGACCTTGCCGGGCTCCACCTTCCACGCACTCATCGACTGCGCGTCGAGGTCCGCCGGCCACGGGATCGAACGCTCCACCGCCGGATAGAGTTCGCCCACGAAACTGAGGTGCGGCCGGCCCGCCAGCCAGATCCGGACGCCGTGATGCCGGCGCACCGCCTCGGCGAACGCACCGACGATGTAGTGGTCGCCGATGCCCCAATCGGCCACCAGCAGACAGACTTCGGGTGAGAGGTTCATGAATGGAATTCTGGATACAGGGTTCCGGCCTCAGGCTGCCACGCCGAACGCCCGGCGGGACGCCCCCGCGGAGGTCACGCCGCCGCCCACCGTGTCGGCCACCGCCGCCCAGGCGCGCAGGCTTTCCGCGGTGGACACCAGGAAGCGACGCACCTCCGGCGGACACCACGCCGGCATGCGCACGCAGGCGGAGGCCAGGAGGAATTCGCCGAGCTCGTGCACGCGGCCGATCACGGTCGACGACGTCGGCCGGTACGCCGTGCGCAGCAGTTCGGTCATCCAGTCGGTCAGAATCATGCCCCAGTATTCGCACCGGAGGTCGTCGACATAGTCGTGCGGGTTGCGCCGGTGCTCCACCAGCGGGCGGCCGAACGACACGTGGTACGGTGTGCCCCGCATGACGGCCTGCAGAAAGTAGCCGCCCCAGATGTCGCCGTAACGCTGGATCTTGCCGCCGGGAACCTCGTGCCCCATCGGCACGCACAGGAAGGCCGGGATCAGTTCGCGGATCACGGAGGTGTTCTGGGTGTTGATCGGGCTCCAGGTGTCCTGCTCCAGCACCAGTCGCTGCGGCCCGGTGTAGCCCACGCTCTCCACCTTGCCGTTCAGCCAGGCGGTCGCGTCGATGTCCGGCTCCTTGAGCCACAGGCCCGCGGTGACGCCGATGCAGGCGCCGGCGTCCGCCGGGCGGTTCTGCGGCGCGTTGCTCTGGCCGCGCAAACGAAACGGAAAACCGCGGGGGAAAAGCGGCCGCGACGGCGCGATCGTCAGGTATTCGCACACGTTGTGATAGCCCGACGTTTCGCGGAGCACCGGTTCCTGCACCGGCCGGCCCGTGTGCGCGTGCGCGCCGAAGAAGTCGTCCGTCGTCGGAAAGTTGTCGTCGTCGATGCAGATCAACACCTCGCAGCCGTCCTCGAGCGCCCGCAGGTAGCCGAGATTCCGGCGCGTCTCGTTGTTGTACGGGATGCAGCGGTAGAACTCGGGAAACTGGGCGCCCCACGCGTCCTGCTCCTCAATGCCGAGGTACACCGTCTCCAGGCCCCGCCGGGTGGCCTCAGCGCTCAGCGCGCGGGCCTGCGGCGGCGTCTTGCGGTCGCCGACCACCCACACTTTGACCTCATCGAGCCGGCCATGGCGCTCGGCGTTCCGCCGGAGTTCCTCGAGGACATGCGGGACGAAGATGGTCGTGAAGACGACGTGACAGGGTTTGGACATGGTGGTTCAGGTTGTGCGTTGCATCCAGTCGTTGAGTACGCCGGCCAGAGTGTCGCGGAACGGGAAGCGACGTTCCCAACCCAGCGCCCGCAGCTTGCGGTTGTCGCCGAGAAGCAGCGGCTCGTCGGTGGGCCGGAGCAGCGCCGGGTCCTCGCGCACCTCCGCCCGCACTCCCCCCAGCTCCAGCAGCAAGTCGAGGGTTTGCCGGATGGTGACAGCCTCGCCGGTGCAGATGTTGATCGGGTCGCCGGCCCGGCCGTGATCCAGCAGCCGCATCATGCCGGCGACGCCATCGCGCACGTCGATGAAATCGCGGGCCGTGTCGAGCCGCCCCACCCGAATCACCGGTTCGCTGCGTCCCCGCGCGATCAACGCCACCTGCCGGGCGAAGTTCTGGATCGCCGTGGCGGGCGGATGCCCCGTGCCGACATGGATGAAGAGCCGCGGCAGGAACACCTCGAGGCCGTAGTTCTTGAAATACTGATACCCGAGGTTCTCGGTCGCCACCTTGCTCACCCCATAGGGCGTGATCGGCCGCAGCGGCCGGTCCTCGACCAGCGGACATTCCGCGGGCTGCACGTCGCCGTACTCCGCACTGCTGCAGGCCAGCAGCACCCGGGCGCGCGGACAGGCGTTCCGCACCGCGTTGAGCACGTTGCGCGTCCCGAGCACGTTCGCCTGATGCGTATAATGTTCGAGCTCCCACGAACTGCCGTTGAACGCCTGCGCCGCCATGTGGATGACGATCGCGGGCTGCTCGCGGGTGAAAATCCGGAGCAGCGCGTCGGGATCCAGGATGTCGCTCGCGACGATCCGGTGATCGTAATTCAACCGCAGCCGGCCCGCGGACGTCGAACGGCTCAGCCCCACGACTTCCCAGCCGCGCTCCCGGCAGACGGGCACGAACGCGCTCCCGATCATGCCCGTCGAACCGGTGATCAGGACCTTCATGCGCGGCCTCCCCCGGCACTCCAATAGCGCTTCTCGCTCAGCTCGATGTAGTCGTTGCGCTGAATGTTCGAACGCGAGAACCAGCTGATGTAGGCCCGCAGCTCGTCATAGGGCGCGGCGCTGATATCCCGGATGTACAGCATCTCCTGCGACTCCCACATGAGGAGGTTCGTGGTCAGGAGTCCCCAGTACGCCTCGGCCCAGTCGTCCGCCTGGGCGGCGGACCGCAGCGACGTGATCTTGGAATTCAGGCTCGAACTGCCCGGCCGGGCCGCCGCCAGCGCCGCGATGATGTCCCGCGTTTGCTGCAGGAACAAGGCGTCGGCCTTCGCCGGGTTGGCGTTGGCCTTGTGCCGCAAGCTCCACTCCTTGATGAGCAGGATCGTGAACCGATCCGTCAGCATGCCGACCGTATTGAGCCCGACGCCCTCCTCCCGGACCTCGGTGCAGGGCACAGGCGGACGCGTGATCGCGCGCAGCGCCCGGAGCCCCCGCGGCCGCAGCCGTTCGACGGCCGGCGCGAGCAGTTCCAGCGCATGCGCCAGCGGCTGCGGCGTGCGCTCGATCGGCAGCTGATCGAGGAACGCGGACGACTGGCGGGCGAGCTGCTCGAAATAGTCCTGCAGCTCCGTGGTCTCGCCGGTGGCGACGGGAAAGGAAGTGGTCATGCGGTGAGTGCCGGTTCGGCGTGAGGGGAAGTTTCAGCGATCGCCGCCCGGACCGTCGCCTGCGCCTGCAGGATCAGGGCGTACATGTCGTAGTGATCCACGATCGGATCGGTGAAATCGGGGTGACCCAGCTCGGCCATCAGTTCCGCGTGGCGCGCGTGCAACGGGTTCGCGACATCGCTCGCCATGAACGCGCCCGGCGCGACATTGCCCCACTGGCGGATGCGGTAGAAACGAATCCCATCCACCGCCCAGCCCTTGCAGAGCGCGATGAGCCCGCGCATCTCGAGGAAGTTCTGCTCCTGCACGACCATGTTCACCATGATCCGGCGGATCACGCCGCTGCGCCGCGCCCCTGCGAGAACCCCCATCGTGCGCAGCAGTTTGTCCCACGTGGACCCGCGCCGCAGGCGCTCGTAGGTCTCGGGCGTGGCGCCGTCGATCGAGATCGTGATGTCCTGGAAACGCGCGTGCAGCGGCTGGAATTCCTCCCACAGGCGGGGCGTGATGAGCTGGCCGTTGGTGCCGAGCGTGATCGCGACGTGCGCGTACTTCGGGTCACACAGCTCCTTCAACACGGAGCGGAAGTGCGGACTGCCGAACGCGTCGCCTGAACCCGTGATGTACACGCTCTCCGCGGTGCGGTCGGCGAGGAGCGGGAGCACGATCCGGTCCCGCACGCGCTCCAGCTTCTGGCGCTCCTCGTGCGTCGCCATGATCTGGCCGTTGCGGCACGACGGACACGAGAGGTTGCACGAAAGGTCGTACGAGAGATTGAGGTGCTTCGGCGGCTGCACGCCGTCCACGCCGATGCGCTGCAGCGCCGCCCAGCGTTCCGGCTGCTCCGACTTCTTCGGCAGGCTGAAGCGCTGCCAGCAGGTCATCGGACTGCAGAAACGGAACGAGCCATCGAGAATCGAACCGCGAATCGCCTTCGCCGCGGGTGACTGCCAGATCTCCTCCTTCGACTGCGTGTGCGCGTTGCCGATCGGAAACGGCACCTGCGTGCAGTTGCAGGGAAAGACCGAGCCGTCCTTGTAGATCTCGAAATTCTCGAACGGGTGCGGACAGAACCGATCGGCGGCGTCGGCGTGGAAATTCACGTCGCCCACGCAGCGCACGAAGAGCGTCTGGGTGTAGACGTCGTCATAATACAGCGACAGCGCCTGCCGCGCCTTGGCCGCCGCACCCGCGCGGTCGCCGGCCTCCTCGAGCAGTTCCGCCCAGACCACGAGCACGCCCCGATGGCTCTTCACGCCCGCCGCGAGCCGTTCGATGGCCAGCAGCCGCCGCGCGACCGGCCCGAGGGGCCGCAACGCGGCGTGCAGGAACCGGACCACGCCGCGGATATCGAGCCGCTGCCGGGGCTCGTCCGGCGGCAGGTAGCTATCGTGCAGCGCGTGATCCGACAGCTTGGCCAGCAGGTTGGGCAGCGTGCGATCGAACGCCGGGCCGTCCACGCTCCCCGCGTCCGTCTCC
>JAEUHA010000278.1 GCA_016793535.1 Opitutaceae bacterium
CGCACTCACACTCTTCCATGCGCCGACGATTTCGCCGATGGATACATTGGCGAGCGGGGCAAGTAGGGTGTGCACGTGATTCGGCATGATCACCCACGCATGCAGCCTGTAGTCCAGTCCGTCGCGTTCATGAAGCGCCCCGCACACCGCCGCCGCATGCCCCGGATCCCGCATCAGCGACGACCCCATTCCCTGGTCGAGATACCACTCGATCTTCGCCCGCCGTTCCGCGTCGTCGAGCGCCAGCTCCTCCAATTTCTCGAGCACGGCGACCGGCAGCGAGTCTGCCAGCCGGAACGTCACGATCTGCACCACGCGGCCATTGTCGAAGTGCGGCAAGTAGCCGCGGGTATGCCAGCCAGGAGATTCGTCCATGCGGACTATCCTGGGAGCGCGGCCGTCCCCGGCCGCAATGCCGGCGCGTACCCAGTTTCCGGGGGAATCGCATTCTTTCTTGGGAGCGCGGACGCCCTCGTCCGCATTCGTACGTTTGCGGCCGAGGACGGTCGCGCGCCCAGCAGAATTCTACAGCAGCACCAGATCGTTCCGATGCACGACTTCGAGCCGCTTCCGATGCGGGAACAGGTCTGCGACCTCGCCGCCGTGTTTCCCGGCCAGCACCGGAATCTCCTCGCTGCCAAACGCCACCTTGCCGCGGGCAAACACGTCCTTGTCGGGTCCGGCGATGTTCACGATGTCGCCCGCGGCGAATTCACCTTTTGCCCCTGTGACGCCGATCGCCAGCAGGCTGCGGCCCTGTTCGCGCAGCACCGGCACGGCGCATTCGTTCACGAAGACCGTCCCCGCCGGCCGCTGGTAGTAGGCGAGCCAGCGCTTGCGGGCTTCCATCGGGAGGCCGCTCGGCACGAAGAACGTGCCCGGGCCGGTGCCGGCGAGCAGACGCTGCACGATGTCGGGCTCGGCGCCGCTGGCGATGAACACGCCGCAGCCGGACTTCGTGGCCAGCTTCGCGGCGCTGATCTTGGAGATCATCCCGCCGGTCGCGGTCTCACTCGTGGTGCCGCCGGCCATGGCTTCGATGTCGGCGGTGATCTTCTCCACCACCGGCACGATCTCGCCCGTGCCCTTCAGGTCGATCAGGCCCGGCGCGGTCGAAAGGATGATCAGGAGCTGCGCCTCCACGAGGCTGGCGACCATCGCGCCGAGCGTGTCGTTGTCGCCGAACTTCAGCATCGCGTTAATCTCGGCGGCGCTGACGGTGTCGTTTTCGTTGATGATCGGAATCGTCGCGTAGTCGACGAGCTGACGCAGCGTGGCCTTGATGCTGAGGTAGCGGTCGCGCGCCCGCAGATCCTCGTGGGTCAGCAGCACCTGGGCAACGGTGAGCCCGTGCGGGTCGAAACCGCGCTGCCAGGTCTCCATCAGGAGGCTCTGGCCGACGGCTGCGCAGGCCTGCTTCTTCGTCACTTCCTTCGGCTTTTTTGTCAGCCCGAGCCGGCCCATGCCGAGTCCGACCGCCCCGGAACTGACGACGATGACCTCGCAGCCCTCCTGCCGGAGCCGGGCGATCTGGGCGCAGAGACTCGCGATGCGGGCCGTATCGAGCTGCCCGATACCCGTGGTCAGGACGCCGGTGCCGAGCTTGATCACGACCCGGCGTGGCCGGGATGCGGTCAAACTCGGGGTGATGGGTGAGGGGTGATGGGTCATGGGTAGGTTCAGCCGCGGGCTCGGCCTATGACCTATAACCCATGACCGATAACCCGCGATTCGAGCGACATCGCGCTCAAACGGTCAGCAAATCCTTCTCCTTGTGCGCGAGGTGCGAATTGATGTCGGCGATCGCCTTGTCGGTCGATGTCTGGATGTCCTTCTCGAGCCGCTTGGCCTCGTCCTCGGGCAGTTTCGCCTTCTTGACGTGCTCGATGGCGTCGCGGCGGACGTTGCGCACGTGGACGCGGCCTTCCTCGGCCAGCCGGTGGGCGTTCTTCACGAATTCCTGGCGCCGCTCCCGGCTCATGTCGGGCAGTGGGATGCGGATCGTCTTGCCGTCGACAATCGGATTGAAGCCGAGGTTGGCGTCGATGATCCCCTTGGCGATCGCCTTGGCGAGACTCGCGTCCCACGGCTGGATCTGGATCAGCCGGGCATCCGGCGTCGTGATCGCCGCGCACTGCTTCAGCGGCGTCATCGAGCCGTAGGCCTCGACCATCACGGTCTCCACCATCTGGGGCGTCGCCTTCCCGGTATGGATCGCGCTGAACTCGTGCAGCGTGTGGTCAACGGCTTTCTTCATGCGCGTCTGCGCATCGGTCAGGATCGGGTGGGACATGGGTGACAGGGAGTTTAAGGTTGAGAGTTGAGAGTCGAGAGACGGAAACGGCAAGCATGAGCCCTTCGGGTAAAGAGGAGGAGCAACATCGGATCGATCTCTCAGCTCTCAACCCTCAACTCTCAACTCGTCCGCAACGTCAGTTGCGGACCAGGGTGCCAATCTTCTCGCCGGAGATCGCCTTGCGGATGGCGTGCTTGTCGTTGAGGTCAAACACCAGGATCGGGACGTTGTTGTCCATGCAGAGCGAAAACGCGGTCGAATCCATCACGTTGAGCCGCTGCTTGAGCGCATCGATGAAGGTGATCTGGTCGAACTTCACGGCGTCGGCGTGCTTCTTCGGATCCTTGTCGTAGATGCCGTCCACTTTCGTGGCCTTCATGATGATGTCGGCGTGCATTTCGCTCGCCCGGAGCGCCGCCGTGGTGTCGGTCGAGAAATACGGATTGCCGGTGCCCGCCACGAAGATCACCACGCGCCCTTTCTCGAGGTGGCGGATGGCGCGGCGGAGGATGAACGGCTCCGCAATCTGGTTCATCGGGATGGCCGACTGGACCCGCGTATTCACGCCCAGCTTTTCCAGGCAGTCCATCAGCGCCAGCCCGTTGATCACGGTCGCCAGCATGCCCATGTAATCACCGGTCGTGCGGTCGACGCCGCGCTTCTCGCCCTGCAGCCCGCGGAAGATATTGCCGCCGCCGATCACCACGCACACCTGTACGCCAAGTTCATGTATCTCTTTCACCTGGGCGCAGATCTCGCTGAGGGTGGCCCCGTCGATCGGGTCGCCGCCCTTGGTGCCGCGAAGCACCTCGCCTGAGAGCTTCAGGACGACGCGCTTGTACATGGTGCGGGGTTCCGCGGTCTTGGTGTCACGCATTACGCTCAGGAAACGACCAGGAAAAATCCGCGTCAATGCCCGAGATGCCGGCGGGTTGCGTTCCCCGCGGTCGAAAATCGCGCCGGCCCCGCCCGGCCTTCAGAACCTGCCCGTGATGCCGGTGACGAACTTCTGGGCGAAGTTGCGCCAGCTGTCGTTGCGGTCCTTGTAAAGCCGGTAGCGGTCGTCGAGCGGGACGGCGAAGATGTTGTCCACGTCGAAGAAGAGACTGAGGTTCTTCGAGAACGCATAACGGGAACGCCAGTTCCAGGTCGTCTTCGCCACCTGATACTGGACCAGCGAGGGGGTCGTGGAATTTGTCGTCAGGTACTCCCCACGGTACGTGGCCAGGAGTCGCAGGTCGAAGCCGTAGCCGCGGAAACTCAGACCAATGTTGCCGGTCTTCGGCAGAAAGCCGGCGAGACTGTTGGTCGTCAGCGAGGCGCCCGGGGTGCCGTAGTTGCCCTCCGTTTTGAGGGTCGTGTAGTTCATGCTCACCCCGAGTCCGCGCGCCCAGCCGGGCAGAAACGTGAGTTG
>JAEUHA010000312.1 GCA_016793535.1 Opitutaceae bacterium
CCAGCCCCAGGCTCCCGACCAGCGGCACCTGGAAGATCCACCGCGCCGCGACCAGGATCAGCGTCACCTGCACGTATCCAACGGCGATATACGGCAGGATCTTGCCGACCATCACTTCGAACGGACGCACCGGCGTCGCGAGCAGGTTTTCCATCGTGCCGCGCTCGCGCTCCCGCGTGATCGCGAGCGCCGTGATCACGACCATGGTCATGGTGAGCACCACGCCCATCAGGCCCGGCACGACGTTGTATTGCGTGATGTTCTCCGGGTTGTAGTGGGCATGTATCCGGAAATCGACCGGCCCCGGGCGGCCGCGCAGCCGGGCAAGCGGGCCGTTCAGGTCGCGGTTGAACACGGTGTCCACCAGCGTGCGCGCCGCGGCGATCGCCGGCCCCGTCGCCGCGGGGTCGGAGGCATCCGCCTCGAGCAGGATCGCCGGACGTTCCCCGCGCAGCAGCCGCCGCGTGAAGTCCTCCGGGATGTTGATCACGAACTGCACCTCGCCGCGCTGCAGCATCTGCGCCGCCTCGGCCTCGGTGGCGGCCTCGCGCGTGACGGCGAAATACTCGCTCTGGCGGAGGGCGGCGACGAACTCGCGCGTGTAGGGCCCCTGGTCGCCGAGCCGGAGCGCGGTGGGCAGATGGCGCGGGTCGGAGTTGATCGCAAACCCGAACAGCAGGAGCTGCATCAGCGGGATGCCGACCATCATGCCGAACGTCACGCGGTCGCGCCGCATCTGCACGAACTCCTTCAGCACGATCGCCCACAGCCGGGAGATGGAAAAACGCGCCATGGTTCAACGCGCCCGAAGCGCCGCGGTGAGGTCGTCCGACGGAGGACGTGAGGGCCCGGTCGGTGTCATGCGAAATTGTCGCGGGCGGTTTCCATCAGGCTGATGAACACATCCTCCAGGCTCGCGTTGCCGCGGGTCCAGGTGTGCTCGGTGTCAACGGCCGCCGCGAGGGTGGCGTCGAGCCGGGCGGCATCGCGGCCGCTCACGTGCAGCGTGTTGCCGAAGGCCACGACCTGCTCCACGCCGTCGCGGCCGCGCAGCTCGCGGGCGATGCGGTGCAGCTGCGGCCCGGTCACGGTCCAGGTGGTGAGGTGGGCGGCGCGGACGACCTCGTCGACCGTCCCGCGGGTCAGCAGATTGCCGTAGGCGAGGTACGCGAGCCGGTGGCAGCGCTCGGCCTCGTCCATGTAGTGGGTGGTGATGAGCACGGTCAGCCCGTCCGCGGCCAGCCGGTGAATCTCATCCCAGAAATCCCGCCGCGCCTTGGGGTCGACGCCGGCGGTGGGCTCGTCGAGCAGGAGCAGCTGCGGCTCGTGGATCAGGCACGCGGCGAGGGCGAGCCGCTGTTTCCAGCCGCCGGAGAGCTCGCCGGCCAGCTGGTGGCTGCGGTTGGCCAGCCCGAGCCGCTCGAGGCTGCGCGCGACGGCCTGGCGGCGGTCGGGGACGGCGTAGATGCGCGCGATGAAGTCGAGGTTCTCCCGGATGCTCAGGTCCTCGTAGTAGCTGAAGCGCTGGGTCATGTAGCCGACGTGGCGCTTGATCTCGTCCTGCTGGTGCCGGACGTCGTAGCCGAGGCAGGTCCCCGAGCCGGCGTCGGGCGTGAGCAGCCCGCACAGCATCCGGATGAAGGTCGTCTTGCCGGAGCCGTTCGGGCCGAGGAAGCCGTAGATTTCCCCGCGCCGGACCTGGAGGTCGATCGCGTTGACGACGGTGCGGTCGCCGAAGCGCTTCGTCACGCCCGTGACGTCGATGGCGAAGGCCGGCGGTTGTGAGGCGGCACACATCAGCGGGCGGGGGTGACGTCGACGGGTTGGCCGGGGTTGAGGCCGGCGGCCGCGGCGGGATCGAGCGCGGCCTCGACCATGAACACGAGCTTCGCGCGGTTGTCCCGGTTGTAGAGGATGGGCGGGGTGTATTCAGGACGTGGCGACAGGTGCGTCACGCGCGCCTCGAGCGGCGCGGCCCGCCCGCTCAGCCCGACGCGCACCGTGGCCCCGGGCTGGAGCGTGGCGAAGTCGGCCTCGGGCACGAAGAAGCGGACCTTCAGGTTCCCGGGCGGCAGCAGGGAGACGATCGGGGCGCCGGCGACGACGAACTCGCCCTCCCGGTAGAGCGTGTCGTGGACCAGCGCGGCGGAGGGGGCGGACTGCGTCTTCTGCGCCACGGCCCAGGCGGCGCGTTCGCGGGCGGCGGTGGCGGCCGCGACCTCGGCCTCGGCGGCGGCGATCGCGTCGGTGCGGCCGCCGAGCCGGGCGGTGGCGAGCTGGGCGACGAGTTCCTCGGTCGCGCGGCGGTTGCGCTCATGGGTGAGGCGGGCGCGATCGTGATCGGTGGCGGCGAGGACTCCGGACTTGAAGAGCTGGCCCGCGCGTTCGAGTTCGCGTTGCGAGAGCTCGGCGCTGGCGCGCGCCTGTTCGACCCGGGCCTCGAGAGTGGCGAGTTCGGTGGGGCGCGAACCCTTGCGCAGGTCGTCGAGCCGGGCCTGCGCCGAGCGGAGCCGGTCCTCGGCCTCGCGCCGCGCGGCAAGTTCGGCGGCGTGTTCGAGCGTGAAGAGCGGCGCGCCGGCCTCGATGCGGGCGCCCCGCTGGACGGCGAGCCGGTCGAGCCGGCCGGCGAGCGGCGCGCCGACGTGGATGAACTCCGCTTCGAGGTAGCCCTGCCACCCGGCGGCGGGTGGACGCGTACAGCCGCCGAGCCCGAGGCCGGCCAGCGCCAGGATGCTAGCGAGGAAAGAGCTTTTCATATTGCTTGCGGCCGGCGGGGGTCAGCAGCCCGCCGAAGTAGAGGTTGATGGCGGTGGCAATCACTTCGCGCGGCGCGAGGCGCAGGCGCTCGAGCGCCGCCGGCTGCATCATGCCCTGCACGGCCTGAAGCAGGAACTCGGTGGCGAAACCGGTCGGAACGCTGGGGCGCACGAGTCCGGTGCGCTGGCCTTCCTCGATGAACCGTCCGAACACGTACGGGAGCGTCCTTCCGCGCACCTCCTCGAGCCGGAGGTGCAGCTGCGGCGCGAAGCGCTGGAGGTCGCGCAGCGTGGCGGGACTCAGCGCGGCCAGCCGCTCCATCAGGCCCTCGATGAACGCGCGCAGTTTCTCCGCCAGGTTCAAGGCGCGGCTGGCCATCAGGGCGTCCGCCGCGGCCCGGATCTCCGCCGCCAGGTCGTCGATGACCGCGCCGATGATCTCGTCCTTTCCCGCGAAGTGCACGTAGAGGGTCTTCTTGCTCAT
>JAEUHA010000339.1 GCA_016793535.1 Opitutaceae bacterium
CGCCCCCCCGCCCCGCGCTCTGTCCCCCGGACGCTCCTGTCTCTCCCCCCCCGAGGCTCTTCCGATCTGCCTCCCCGCCCCGCGCGGCCACCCCGGCTGCAGGGATGCTACGGAGTCCCAGTTGGCCTCTCCCCGAACTCAGAGCTTCTTCATCGCCACCAGTGCCCGATGCAGGTGCACCGCGCGCTGCAGCGTCAGGTCGATCAGCGTCGGCGCGGCCTTGTCGTCGGCCGCCGGCGGATCGAGCGGACGCTCCCGCGTCAGACTCGCCTCGTCATTGCGCGCCTTGTTCGGCTGGTCGGCCACCAGCGTTGCCACGGCGGCGCCCTGCTCGAGCGCGTCGTAGGCCCGGCGTTCGTCCGCCGACGTCGACTTCACGGGCACGTCCGGACGAAACCGCTCCGACTCGATCCCGATGAGCACGACTCCCGCCCCGCGCTCGCCGGGCGCCATCACTTTCAGCAACGGCGCCGCGGTGTCGCCATTCGCGAGCACGAAGACCGGTGTCCGCGGGCCGGCCCGGAACTTCAACCACGCCGAAAACGCCGCCGCCGCATCCTCGGCCGCCTCGACGTACCGGAGATCAATGACGCACGGCGCCACGCGGCCCGCGGGTTTCGCGGGCAGGTCGGCCGGCAGCCGGTGCACCCGGACGTACACAAGTCCCTCGCCGAGGTCGCGCTCGACCGGCGCCACCGGCGCCGCCCCGAGGGCGGCCAGCCACAGGCCAAGGACGAACCCTAGTGTGCCACGCGTCTTCATCGCCGGAGCAGCTGACGCGCGCCGATGTCGCGCCGGTAGTACTTGCTCGCGCACTTGATCTGCTCGCAGACGGCGTACGCATGATCCGCCGCCGCCCGCAGCGTCGGCGCAAGGGCCGTCACGCCCAGCACGCGACCGCCGTTCGTGACGATCGCGCCCGCCGCGTTGCGCGCGGTGCCGGCGTGCAGGATCGACACGCCTTCGCGCAGCGAAACCGGGAAGGTGATGACATCCCCTTTGGGGTAGGCGTCCGGGTAGCCGCGCGCGGCGATGACCACGCACAACGCGTGCTCCGGCCGGACCGCGATCTGCTCGCCGGCGAGTTCGCCGCGGCTCGCCGCCCAGAGCAGCGCCAGGACGTCGCTCTTGATCCGGGGCAGGACGACCTGCGTTTCCGGATCACCGAAGCGCGCGTTGAACTCGATCACGCTCGGACCCTCCGGTGTCAGCATGATGCCGATGAAGAGCGTGCCACGGTAATCGATGCCCTCGGCCGCAATCGCGTCCACCGATGGCCGCACGATCTCGCGGTCGATGCGCGCGAGCAGTTCCGGGGTCACGACCTCCGCCGGCGAATACGTTCCCATGCCGCCCGTGTTGGGCCCGGTGTCACCGTCCCCCACCCGCTTGTGATCCTGCGACGTCGGCAGGATGACGTAATCGCGGCCGGAGACGACGACGAGGATCGAGGTTTCTTCACCGAAAAGGCAGTCTTCGATCAGGATCCGGCGTCCGCTCGCCCCGAACCGCCCGGCCTCGATCATCTCGCGCACCGCCGCCTCGGCCTCGGCGAGCGTCTGGGCGACGACCACGCCCTTACCCGCCGCCAGGCCGTCGGCCTTGATCACGATCGGAATCGCGCGCGTGCGGAGATACTCGAGCGCCGGCGGCACCGCGTCGAAGAAGGCCGCCGCCGCCGTAGGAATCCGGTATTTGAGCAGCACCTGTTTGGTGAAAATCTTGGAGGCCTCGAGCCGCGCCCCGTCGGCCTTCGGGCCGTACACGGGAATGCGCAACGCCTGCAGCCGGTCCGCGAGGCCGAGCGAAAGCGGCACCTCGGGGCCGACCACGACGAACTCGACCCGCTCGCGCTGCGCCAGGGCCACCAGGCCGGGGACGTCGTCCGCCGCCACGTTCACGCAAGTCACTTCCTGGGCAATCCCGGCGTTGCCCGGGGCGCAGAGCACGCGCGGCCGGGCCGGCGAGGCAAGCAGCGCCCGGACGAGCGCGTGTTCGCGCCCGCCCGAACCCACCACGAGAACGGACTGGGGAAGTGCAGTGTTGGCCACGCGGCGAAAGACAGAGCGCCCAGGCTTGAAAAACAACCAAAGATTACGGGAGGACGGGGTGCCGGGCGAAGTACCAAGGAGCAAGGGACAAGTGCCAAGGAAGGGAACGGACTTTGTTCAGGCCAAAAGCGCCGTTAAAATCTTTCACCTTTCTCCCCATCACCCACGACCTGATACCTGATACTTGATACTTGGTATTTGGTACTTGGTACCCGATACCTGCCCTATCCTCACAGCACCTGCAGCTTCTTGCGGTAAAACGCCACGACTTCGTCCGGATCGTCGGTGAACAACACGTAGTCCGACATCCACGCGGGCGCGCGCTTGCTCTCGATCATGGTGTGCAGCTGGCGCCGCAGGTCGGACCAGAATTTCGCGTTGAAGAACACGTACGGAATCCGCGGCCGGATGCCGAGCTTCAGATTGCACAGCTCGATGCCGACCTCCTCGAGGGTGCCGACGCCGCCGACGTTGAAGATGCAAAAGTCGGCCGCCTCGAACCATTTTTGCCGGAAGTGCCGCGCGGATTCCTGAAAGGTGTTGAAGAAATCCACTCCGAGCTCCGGCGGCTGCGCCTCGAGTTCGAGGAAGCACGCGCCGGTGAGCGCGCCCTTGGCCCTCGCCTGATCGGTCGCCAGCCGCATCACCCCGCCCCCTCCGCCGGTCAGCACGCCGAGGTTGTGTCCGATGAACGACGTCAGCTTGTCCACCAGCATCGAGATCCGGTCCGTGTCGGCCTGCTCGAGGCCCCACGCGGAGCCGTAGAACGCGAGGATGGTCGATTCCTGGAACTTGCGCGCGCTTTCCTCGCGGACGAAGAAGCCGTGGTCCCGCTTGTAGGTGTGCAGGTAGATGTCCTTGGTCAGCTCGTCGTACCAATAGACCTGGATGCCAATCGCCACGAGCGTGTCGATCCGCGCGTGGTCGTTGCTCGAAAGGAAATAGCCGTGGGTGCGCGACGCCTTGCGGAAAACGATCCGCTTCAGCTTCAGGTCGCCCAGGCGGGTGAGCAGCTCGATGTGCTCCAGCAGCGACGGAAAGAAATCGAGCACGAGGGTGTCGGCGTTGTCCGGGACCGCATCGAGCGCCTGGATCATGGTGCGGCTGCCTACCGGGCAGGCCTCCCCTTCGAGGAACTTCTTCAGGTCGTCGTTCGCCCGCACCACCACGGCGCGGTTCTCCATCGTGCCGCTCTGGCCGCGGACCGAGATCTTCGTCCTCGGCTTGGCCTCGGCCGTCAGGGCGGGCGGATTCTCGTCGAGGCACTTGTAGAGTCCGCGCGCCGTGACGAGCAGGCGCGCGCGCTTTTTCGTCAGCGCCCGGAACTCCGGATCGTCGGCCTCGGGAGCCTTGAACACCTCGACCGACACCACCGGGTTCACGACCGGTTGGTCGCCCGTGTTGTAGATCTCGAGCATGATGTTCGTGCCAAAGGTCTTGATCGGGTCGAGCAGCACCGCGCTGGTGTGGATGCCGAAGTTGCCCGCGCCCTGGTTGAGCACCACGAAATGCTCCTTCAGGTACATCGAGCAGCTCGTGAGGATGCCCGAGCGCGGCGCGATCTGGAGCGGGGCCGCCTCGTGCCGGATCTGCACGCGGTCGAGAAAGCCGCGCCCGGCCACGCCGCTGATGATCCGCTCGAAGTCCGCGCGCGTGAGCCGCTGGCTCAGCGTGTAGCTGAGCTGATGCGGGGTGAGGAACACACGGCCGAGCGAGTCGATGCTGATCGTATTGGGCAGCTTGATCCGGTTTTCCTTCAAGGCCTCCCAGATCTCCGCGGTCGAAAGCTTCGCCGCCGCGGGCGCATGGAAGAGCCGGCCCACGGGCGAACCGACGCGCATCAGTTTCTTCCAGTACGCCGCGTTGGGGAAACTCGCGTCGAAGATGAAGGCGTCGACGTCGAGCTCGACCCGGTTGCCCTCCACCCGCAGCGGCCCGGTCGTGAGCATCTCGATCCCGATGCGCGCCATCGCGCTGCGCTCGGTGAACTTGAGCGCCGGCAGCACCGACTTGACGAAGTCGAACTCGGCCGGATGACGCGGCCAGAAGCCGAGCGTGAGGCTGACCGCCCGCTCGTCCTTGTTCTTCACCGTGAGAATCTGACCATCCTGGCTGCTCCAAAATTCGTCGGCGTTCATGCGTGTGGGTGGCGCACAGATGGCCCAGCCCGGCGGCCGACACAAGCGGGGAGATCGGGATTGCTTTCCCGGGTCCCGGATGGCAGTGGTGAACACTTTTACGGCACCAAGTCCGTCGCGCCGTTTCTCTACTCCGGTACCAATCCACGAATGAAACTGAAGCTCATTGCCACGATCTGCCTGCTTGCGCTGGGCCTAGCTGCCTCCCGCGCCCAGGAGGTCAAACTCAACCTCCCGGGGCAACCTGCCGCTCCCGCCGCACCGGCCAAGGCCGTCTACACCGATGCGCAGCTGATCGAGGAGTTCGGCTGGTTCATCGGCAAGCGCGTCGGGCTCACCGAGCTCGAGTTCACCAAGGAAGAGGTTGAACTGCTCCTGAAGGGCATCGCCCACGCCGCTGCCGGCAAGGACTCGCCGTACGAGCTCGAGAAGATCGGGCCCGCCATGGACGAGTTCATGCAGAAGAAGCAGAACGCGTATCTCGCCAAGCTGAAGACGAAGAACCAGGCCGAGAACACGGCGTTCTTCACCAAGCTGAAGGAAAACAAGGCGATCGTCGCCCTGCCGAGCGGCCTGCACTACGAGATCACCAAGGCCGGCGACGGCGCCGCGCCCAAGGCCACCGAGACGGTCCGCGTCCACTACACCGGCACCCTCATCGACGGCACCGTGTTCGACAGCTCCGTGCAGCGCGGCGAGCCCGCCGAGTTCCCGCTCGACCAGGTCATCCCCGGCTGGACCGAGGGCATCCAGAAGATGAACAAGGGCGGCAAAATCAAACTCTACGTCCCGCCGCAGCTCGCCTACGGTGACGACGGCCGCCCGGGCATCCCGCCGGGTTCGACGCTCGTCTTCGACGTCGAGCTTCTCGACATCAAGGCCACCGCCGCCGCGCCCGCGCCAGCGATGCCCACGAAGAAGTAACGCCTATCGCTCTTAACCGCGGATTGCGCGGATCACGCGGATAAGGAAAGCATCCGCGGTCGATAGCTGTTATGTTTGTCCGCTGATCGCCCTCAGAGCCATCCGCACTCTCAGCCTCCGGTTCTTACCGGGGGCTTTTTTGTGCCCGCTCACCACGCGATGCCGTAATCATCGCCATGCTCGGATGCGGCGCCCTGAAACGTCCCGCGCTCGGAATCGATGAGGATCGCGGTGATCGGACCCGAGGTGCGCACCAGCCGTTCGATCCGGTAGCCCATCCGCGTCAGTTCGGCCCGCACCCAGGGCGGCACATCGGAGCGGACCACGAGCCGGCCGGGCTCCGACCGGTGGTCGCCGAACGAGGAGTGCATCTGGAAGCTCTCGATGTTGGCCGCCTCGGCCGCCTGCTGCACGTCCATGCCGAACTCGACGACATTGAGGAAAAACTGCACCAGGTTCTGGTCCTGCGAATCGCCGCCCTGCACGGAGAACGCGAGCAGCGGCCGGCCGTCGCGCAACGCGAGCGAAGGCGACAGCGTCACGCGCGGGCGCTTGCCCGGCTCGAGCACGTTGAACGGGTTGCTCGCCCGATCCATGATGAAGCTCTGCATGCGTTGAGACAACCCGACGCCGGTGGTGCCGGCGATCACGGCGGGAATCCAGCCGCCGCTCGGGGTCACGGACACGACCCAGCCGTCCTTGTCGGCGGCCTGGATCGATGTCGTGCCGGCGTGAAACGCCTCGTCGTGCGTCATCCCCTGGTTCGCCGCCAGCTCGACCCGCATCGGCCCCGGCTTGTCGGGCGGAATCGGCCGCCACTTCCGCAACAGGTCGCGGAAGGGATTCTCGTCTCCTTGGAATGGATACGGATCGCCGGGAGCCGCGCGGGGGTTGTTGCGCTCCCAGTCGATGGTCTCGAATCGCGCCCGGGCATACTCCTTCGAGAGCAGGCCCCGGATCGGCTCCGCCGGCGGGAAGTCCGGGTCGCCGTAGTAGAAATCGCGGTCCGCGAACGCCAGGTTCATCACCTGGTAAAGGGTGTGGATGTAGCGCGCGCTGTTGTAGCCCATGCCCCGCAGGTCGGCGAGTTCGAGCAGATTGAGCGCCTGCAGCATCGCGGGGCCCTGCGTCCAGTGCGTCAGCTTGTAGACGTCGATGCCCTTGTAGTTCGTCGATACCGGCTCCTCCAGCTTCACCCGCCAGCGTGCGAGATCCTCCCGGGTGAAAAGCCCGCCCTGCCGGCGCGTGCTGCGCACGATCTCCTCCGCGATGTCGCCGCGGTAGAAGCGGTCGTACGCGGCCATGATCGCGGCCTTGCGATCCTGGCCGGCGGCGCGGGCGGCGCGCTCCGTCTCGACCAGCTTGCGCAGGGTCGCGGCGAGCTGGGGTTGTCGAAATACGTCCCCGACCTCGGGCGGCGCGGGCCGGTCGGGATCGTTGGGATCCACGCCCGGCAACAGCACGCGGCGCGAATCCGACCACTTCATGATCTCCGTCCGGTTCCGCTCGATCTGGTTCACCGCGCCCTGCTCGATCGCATAGCCGTCGGCCATCTTGATCGACGGCGCCAGCACCTGTTCGAGCGAGAGCGTGCCGTACTCGGCCAGCATCACCATCAGGCCGCCCGGCGTGCCCGGCGTCACGGCGGCCAGCGGCCCGTATTCGGGCGGAAACGCCGGCTTCTTCTTGCGAAAGAACTCCACCGTCGCCCCCGTCGGCGCCACGCCGAGCGCGTTCACGCCGATGACCTTTTTCTCGCCGGGATGGTAGATCAGCGCCTGGGTCTCGCCGCCCCAGCTCAACGAGTCCCACATCGTGCACGTAACCCCGAGCATGGCGCAGGTGGCGTCGACGGCGTTGCCGCGCTGCGCAAAGATCATCGCGCCCGCCGTGGCAGCGGGCGGCTTGCCGGCAATCGCCACCCACTGGGTGCCGTGGAGCAGAGGTTTGACCGGACGCTGTGCGAACGCCGCGGGCAGAACGAACAGGCCGAAGCCGGGGAAGAGAAAAAGCAAGACGCGGAGCCGCTCCGGGAAGGCGTGCATGGTTACAGAAAAATGGGCCGGTGGCGTCTCGCGCCGGGACCGAGGGCTAACGACGTCGCCTGCCGTGGTCAAACCCTCGGTCCGGCCTTTGCACCGCAGGCTTGTGCCGTCGCTCGTCCCCCGGAACCCTTCGCGCGCCATGTCCGATTCGAGTCCATCGCCGCCGCCGGACTCCGTCCGCGATGACGGCGCGTTCTGGCCGCTGGTCCGCCAGTCGCTGCGGGGCGCCCATCACGACTACACTGCGGGTTCGCTCCACCGCGCGGTGCTGCTCCTCGCGGTGCCCATGGTGCTGGAGATGATGATGGAGTCGCTCTTTGCGGTCGTGGACGTCTTCTGGGTCTCGCGCATTGGCAGCGACGCCGTGGCCGTGATCGGTCTCACCGAGTCGGTGATGTCCATCGTGTACGCCGTGGCGATCGGCATTTCCTTCGCCGCGACCGCGATCGTGGCGCGCCGGATCGGCGAGAAGGATCCCGCCCGGGCCGCGCAGGCGGCGGGACAGATCCTCGTGCTCGGGGCGGCGGTGGCGGCCGGACTCGGACTGGTGGGCGGCTGGTGGGCACCGGAGATTCTCCGGTTGATGGGCGCGAGCGACGCCATCGTGGCCCTCGGCGCCGACTACACCCGCGTGATGCTCGGCGGCAACGCGACCGTGTTCCTGATTTTCCTGATCAACGCGATCTTCCGCGGCGCGGGCGACGCCGTGCTCGCGATGCGCACCCTGTGGCTCGCGAACGGCCTCAACATCATTCTCGATCCGTGCTTCATCTTCGGCTGGGGACCGTTTCCGGAACTGGGCGTCGCAGGCGCCGCCGTCGCCACCAACATCGGTCGCGGCATCGGCGTGCTGTACCAACTCTGGCATCTGGCCGGCCATCAGAGCCGCGTGCGGGTCCGTCCCGCCAATCTGCGACCGGTCGCCGCGGAACTCGCCGACATCCTGCGCACCGCGACCAACGGCATCGCCCAGTTGCTGATCACCACCACGAGCTGGGTCGGGCTCTTCAAGATCCTCGCCGTCTTTGGCAGCACTGCCCTGGCCGGGTACACAATCGCCATCCGGATCGTGATCTTCGCCCTCATGCCCGCGTGGGGACTCGCGAACGCCGGCGCCACGCTGGTGGGACAGAACCTCGGGGCGGGCCACCCCGACCGCGCCGAGGCCGCAGTGAGGATCGCCGCCCGCTACAACATGCTCTTTCTCGGCGCCATCGGCCTCGTGTTCATCGTGCTCGCCGGACCGCTGGTCGGTCTCTTCTCCCGCGAACCCGACGTGCTCGCGCAGGGCACGCGCGCCCTGTGGATCGTGAGCCTGGCCTTTCCCCTCTACGCCGCCGGCATGTGCCTCGAGGCGGCGTTCAACGGCTCGGGCGACACCGGGACGCCGACCCGGCTGAACTTCTTCTGCTTCTGGCTGGGCCAGGTTCCGCTGGCCTGGATCCTCGCCCAGCCCGTCGGCCTCGGCCCCACCGGCGTGTACATCGCCGTCCCCATTTCGTTCACCGTGCTCACGCTGTGGAGCGCGGTGTTGTTCAGGCGCGGACGCTGGAAGCTTCAGCGCGTGTGAGGGAAGTAAGGGTCAGGGCGTTCCGCCTGCGAGGTTGCCGCACGTCCGCAACTTGCCCAGCCTGCCCGGATGAAACCAGCGTCCAAGCTCCGGCGCCGCCTGCTCATCGTCGC
>JAEUHA010000559.1 GCA_016793535.1 Opitutaceae bacterium
GGCGAGACCGCGACTGAGCACGGTGATCATGTCGTGATTGACGAAGTCCTCGACGATGCCCTGCCAGAAGCCGCGCTGCAGGACCCAGGCGGTGCCGTTGAGATAGTAGCCGTGGCCCGGGCTCACCGCGATCCGGCGTGCAGCGAGCGAGCGGGCGCGGACGGGAGTCCCCGGCGGGGAAAGCGGCGGCGCCGGCTGGGCCCGGAACGGTACGACGGCCAGGGGCGGCGTGGCGGCGAGCAATCGATCGAGCGGCTGTCCGTCGATGAGCGTGACGATTTCGAACGACTCGAGCTCCGCCCGCAGCACGTCGGCGGCTGCCACATGGAGCCGGCGCGAAAGGCGTTCGAACGCGAGGCTGCCTGGCGTGAGCGACTCCGGCGCGAGCGTGAGGTCGAGGGTGAGCCGGGCACCGGTGAGCGAGACTGTCCGCAGCGCGGGCGTGGGCTCGGAGGAAGGACGGACGGTGGCGAGCGCCGCGTAGAGGGCGGCGGCGGTGCGCGCTTCGAGGGCGCGAGCGTCGGCCGCCTGCGCCCGCCGGCCGGCCTCGGCAGCCAGCACGAGGAGGAGCGCCGCGGACAGGACGGACCGGCGGCCGCGGTGGAGAGCAAGGTGAAGCCTGCGCATCGGAAATCTGGAAACCGGGCTCAGGACGGACCGAGCGTCCGAGAAGAACAGGCGGCGCGCGGCATCGTTTTTTTCCCGGCCTTCCTGTTCCACGGATGGGATCGTGCGCGGGCAACGGGCATGGTTCGGCTTTAGAGGAACGTTCCCAGCAGCAGCGTGAACCCGAGCCCGCTCACGCCGATGATCGTCTCCGTCACGGTCCACGTGCGCAGCGTCTGTCCGACGGTGAGCCCGAGGCAGTCCTTCACGATCCAGAAGCCGCCATCGTTCAGGTGGGACAGCACGAGGGAGCCGAAGCCGAGTGAGAGCACGAGCAGTTCGCGGTTGATGTCCGGGTGGGCGGCGAGGAGCGGGGCGAGCAGGCCGGCGGCGGTCGTGATCGCCACGGTGGCCGAGCCGGTGGCGACGCGGATGAAGGCGGCGACGAGCCACGCGTAGACCAGCGGTGGCAACTGGAGGCCGCTCGCGACGGAGCCGAGGGCGTCGGCCACGCCGGCTTCCCGCAGGACGCGGGCAAAACCGCCGCCGCCGCTGACGACCAGCAGCGTCATGCCGATCGAGGCCACGCTCTGTTCGGTGAAGCCGAGCAATTGCGTGCGGGTAAAGCGGGCGGCGCGGCCGAAGACGCCCAGGGCGACGAACACCGCGAGCGTCAACGCGACGACCGGATGCCCGATGAAACCGAAGATCTCCCGGGCGCGGTGTCCGGCGGGCACCAGCAGGGTGGCCGCCGAGTCGAGCAGCATCAGGCCGATCGGCAGGCCGATCACGCCCGCCGTGGCGGCGAAGCCGGGCCGCGGCCGGCCGGTTTCCGCCACCGTCGCGGCCGCGGGTGCGGACGCCGGCACGCGCGTCGCGACCCAGCGCGCGAACAGCGGCCCACCAAGGGCGGCGGCGGGGATGCCGGCGAGAAAGGCGAGGGCGAGCACCGTGCCGCTGTTGGCGCCGAGGGCGCTGATCGCGACGACGGGTCCGGGATGGGGCGGAGTGAGGCCGTGCATCACGGAGAGGAAAGCCACCAGCGGGAGCGCGAGCACGAGGAATGGACGCTGCGTCGCGTGCGTGAGCGAGATCAGCACGGGCAGCAGGAGCAGGAAGCCGACCGAGAACCACGTGACGACGCCGACGACGAGCGCGAGCGTGATGATGCAGGCGACGGCGCGCGTCGGCCCGAAGAACCGGCTGAAGCGTTCCGCCAGCACCAGCGCGCCGCCGGACTCCGCGAGCAGTTTGCCGAGCATGGCGCCGAGGGCGATGACCGCGGCGATGCCGCCGAGGGTCGCGCCGACGCCGTCCTGAAACGCCTTCAGGGCGGCGAGCGGTTTCATGCCGGCGCCTACGCCGACGCCGAGTCCGACGAGCAGCAGCGCGATGAAGGCGTTGACCTTGCGCCAGGTCACGAGCGCGACGAGCACCCCGATCGCCGCAAAAGCCAGGAACAGGAGGGGAAGCGGGGCGGCGGGCGTCATGGTCAAGTGCGGGGAGGACGGCGGACGGCAGATGGACGCTGGAGAGCGGGTGCAAATCCTGCGGGAGGGGCTTCACGCCCCCACCGACTGCGGCACGCGCTTCGAGGCGGGGCGTAAAGCCCCTCCCACAGCTGGGCAGACACTCGTCCCATGCGTTTGAAAACCGCCGGTTGCCCCGCTCAGAAGCTCAGCTTTCGCACCCGGGCGGTGACTTGCCATTCGTCGACGCGGCGGCCGTTGCGCACGACCTGCACGCGGTCGTGCAGCGCGACGGTCGGGCAAATGTGCCACGGCAGCGCGTAGACGGCGGTGCCGACCGGGAAGTCGGCGGCGCGGGCGGTTTCGATCGCAAGGTGTTCCTCGCTGTGCACGACGGCGCGGGCGTCGGGGATCGCCGGGAAGATGGCCCGCGGGTGCGGCATCTCGCTGGCGACGGACTTGTGGCCCAGGTCGAGACAGAGCCGGTTGGTGCCGGGCCGGCTGATGACCCGCGTGAGCAGGACGGCGGCGTGGAGAAAACCGAGGTCGGGAAACTGCGTCGCGTAGCTGGCGTCGGACAGCACGCAGGTGCCCGGACTGCACTCGACGTCCGGCCGGCGCGCGTGAACGGGAAACGTCGGCGTGCCGCCCGCCACCACGCGCGGCACGGGCAGTCCGAGGCGGAGCAGCTCGGCGCGGAACGCGTCGGTCTTGGCGATGCCGTCCGCTGCGGCCGCGAGCCGGTCCGGCAGGGTGTTCTGCCGCAGGTGGCCGTCGTATGCGTGCAGTCCGCCGGCGCGCAGGCCGGCTGACGTGGCGATCGTGCGGTACAGGTCGAGGGCGGCCGGGCCGGGGGCGATGCCGGTGCGGGACATGCCGACGTCGAGATCGATCAACACCTCGATCGTGGCGGCCGCGGCGCGGGCCTCGCGGTCGAGCGTGGCGACGACACCGGGATCGTCGGCGAGGGTGGAAAACGCGACCGAAGGGAACGCGCGGATCAGCGCGAGCAGGCGGCCGACGTTGGGACCGACGAGTTGGGCGGCGACCAGGATGTCGGTGGCGCCGGCGCGGGCGGCCATTTCCGCCTCGGCGATGGTTGCGGCCTTGCAGCGCGTGACGCCGAGCGCCACCTGACGGGCGACGATCTGCGGCAGCTTGTGCGTCTTGATGTGCGGCCGCAGGCGCGTCGGCGAGCCGACCAGGGCGATCATGCGGCGGAGGTTTTCCTCCACGCGGTCGGGATAAATGAGCAGGGCGGGGGAGGGTGCCGTCGCCTCGTCTTCGAGTCGCATCCAGTCGTAATTCATCGTTGGGGAGGCCGGCATCCCAGCACAGGAACCGCGGATCTCAAATCCCAGAATTCGGGAATCGAGCGGGAAAGTGCGGGTGGTCGGCGGACCGACCCCAGCCGATCCTGGCCATCCTGTCATCCTGTCAAAACTTGGACAGGATGACAGGATAAACAGGATGTGAGCGGGGGTTCGCTCCTTCCCGGCCTTCCTGTTCAAGCGATCGCTGATTGGACTGCCGTCCGGACTCACGGCGTCACCGCGCCGCTTCGCGGGCCGCGCGGGGCGGGGCCAGGATGGTCTGCCGCCAGACCGTCGGCGTAACCTTCGTGAACGCCTTGAAGGCGCGGCAGAAATCGCTCGTGGAGGTGAAGCCGCATTCCGCGGCGATGCCCTCCAGCTTGAGATTCGTCTCCGTCATGAGCCGCATGCCTTTCTCGAGCTGAAGGCGGCCGAAGACCCGGGCCGGGCGTTCCCCGCGGACGCGATGGAAAAGCCGGCGCAGCGTGCTGGGGGAGACGTGGACCTGACGGGCGACCTCGACGATCGACGGGTTGGCCTGGACATGGCCGGCGTACCACGCGATGGCGGCGGCGACGGTGTGTTCCGCCTGGTCCGTGAGCGGCGGGGCCTTGGCGTTCGGCAGCTTGCGCAGGGCCAGCAGGCTCAGCTCCAGCACGGCCGCCTCAAAGACGAGATTGCTGAGCCGCGTCGGTTGCTGGAAGTCCACCTGCAGCGACCGCGCGAGCGCCGCGACGCGCCGGCAATCGGCCGGGGTAAGGGACAGGGCGAGCTGGCCCTGCTCCCGGACGGCCGCCTCGAGCGGCGCCGGCACCGAACCGAAATGGAAAACGGCGATGTGGGCCCGCCGCGGCCCGTCGCCGCCCCAGGTGTGCGCACTTCCCGGCGCGGTCACCCAGAGCGTGGCGCCCGTCAGGGGAGCCCCGGGCGCTCCCTCCACGAGCGGGGTTACCCGGCCGCGGAGCACCGCGAAGAACTCCCAGTTCATGCGCGCGATCGGTTTCAGCGGGTACAGCCCGAATTGCCGGGGTCCGATCCCGAGGTAGCGCAACATGCGGGCAACGTAGAAACCCGGCCGGGGTTGTAAAGTCAGCCCGGGTGGTGCCGTGCGCGGAATCGCATGCGGGCGCGCGCATCACCCCGTTGGACGACCCGCCGCCCGCCGTCCGTCCGTGCTCGTTTTTGTATGAAGGTTGACTGCCCTTCCTCTGTCGCCTCGTCTATCGAACTGATAGCCTTCCCAAAACCCTGGCTGCGGCTGCTCCGCGGCGGCTGCCGCCTGGGTTCGAACCTTGAATTGACCCCATGCAAACCAAACCACGCTCAGTGATACTTCCGTTGCTCGCCGGTGCGGCCTTCGCCGCGTTGGTCCCGGCGGCGACGGCCCAGCAGAAGGTCGCGGCGGCGACGCCCGCCACCACCACGCCCGCGACGAACCGGCCGATTCCGGTCACGACGTCGGGTGCGCCCGCGGCCAGCGAGGAGGTGGTCCAGCTCTCGCCCTTCCAGGTGGCGGCCGAAGCCGACCGCGGCTACCAGGCGCTCAACACGCTTTCGGGCACCCGGCTCAACTCGAAACTCGAGGACCTCGGCAGCTCGATCACCGTGATCACCAAGCAGCAGATGTTCGACACGGCGGCGCTCGATCTGAACGACATCTTCCTTTACGAGGCCAGCACCGAGGGCACGGGCAACTACACGCAGTTCACGCCCAACCGTAACGGCGGCGTGATCGACGGCGTCGCCGGCGACCCCGCGACGGCCAACCGCATCCGCGGCGTCGGCAGCCCGATCAGCGGCAGCGGCGTGAACATGGCGATCGGCAACTTCTCCAGCAACGCCCGGATCCCGATGGATCCGTACAACATCGACTCCGTCGAAATCTCGCGCGGACCCAACTCCAACCTCTTCGGCCTCGGCGCCGCCACCGGCACGGTCAACCTCGTCCCCTCCAAGGCCAACCTCGTCCGCTCCTCGGCGAGCGCGACGGTGCGGTTCGACAGCGAGGGCGGCCACCGCTTCAGCTTCGATGTCAGCCGCGTGCTGGTGAAGGACAAGCTGGCCGTGCGCTTTGCCACGGTTGATGAGGACAAGGAATTCACCCGCAAGCCGTCGGGTGAGGACATCAAGCGCTACTTCGGCGCGATCCAGGCGCGGCCGTTCCGCAACACGACGCTGAACGCGTCCTTTGAGCGCTACGACAACTCCTACCGCCGGCCGAACGCGCTCATGCCGCGCGACACGACCTTCGAGTGGAACGCCGGCGGCCGGCCGACCTGGGACCCGACCACGCAGCGCGTCACGCTGGCCAACGGCACGAGCTCCGGCCCGTACGCCGTCGCCAACGAGAACACGCTGCTCCCGATCGGCCTGATGGCCGGCAGCGGCTACGGCCGCACCGTGGCGTACATCGAGCCCAGCGGCCTCCAGCTCTTCACCGTGGGCCGCACAGCCAATCCGATCACCACCGGCACGCCCTCGCCCTACACGGCCAACAGCAACGTGCGCTATCTCCAGACCGGCACGGACATCCTGCGCCGCAAGGCCAATCCCTACCCGCTGTTCTTCGCCCCGGCCACGAACAACAAGGCGCTCTACGACTGGTCCGAGATCAACTTCACCGCCGCCAACTACGGCATGGACACCGCGCAGACCTTCCGCCTCGAGGGCGAGCAGGTCATCTTCAACAACGCGAACCACCTGATCGCCGCCCGCGCCGGCTACATGCTCCAGAAGTTCGAGCGCACGAGCTTCAACTATATCGATAACACGGATACGATCATCTACCTCGACATCAATTCCAAGCTGCTCGACGGCCGCGCCAATCCGTTCTTCCTCCGCCCCTACGTCGAGGCCAACGGCCCCTTCGCCAACCGCAACCCGGACAAGCGCGACATCCTGAACGCCGACCTCGCCTACCAGCTCACGCCCAGCAACCTGCCGCGCTGGCTCTCGTGGATCGGCACGCAGCGGTTCAACACCCACCTCGAGCAGTACATCAACGACACCGAGAGCTACACCTACGGCCAGTGGATCGGCGACGATCACGCCTGGACGAACCGCGCGAACCGCGTCGCGGTCGCGCAGGTCAACCAGCGTTACTACATCGGTGACAACCAGGGGCAGAACATCGACTACGGTCCCGCCACGTTCGCCAACATCAACGGCCACTATCCGCTCCGTTGGTTCAACAACCTCACCGGCCAGTGGGTCGACGAGCAGACCCGGATCGACCTGCTCTCGCGTCCGACCACGACGCGCGGGCGGAACGAGCTGCGCACCATCAGCGTCACGGCGCAGAACTACTTCTTCAAGGACCGGCTCGTCACGACGGTCGGCTGGCGCCGCGACCGCCGGCGCGAGCGCACCTCGGCGCAGGCTGCGGTGGATCCCACGACGGGCCTGGTCACCTACGACAACTACAAGGTCTGGGGTGCGTGGACCGATGATGCCACCGGCCCGCTCGGCGCCGCGACCCGCGCTTCGCAGCGCGGTGACACCAAGACCTACGGCGCCGTCATCAAGCCGCTCTCGTGGCTGAACCTTTACTACAACCGGTCCGACAGTTTCTTCCCGCAGGTCGTCCGCTACGCGATGAACCTCCAGGGCGTCATCCCGAACGCCAAGGGCGAGGGCAAGGACTACGGCCTGAACTTCACCGCGCTGCAGGGCAAACTCAGCGTGAAGATCAACCGCTACGAGGTGCTCGAGCAGGGCAGTCGCGCCGGTGAAATCGGCACGATCGGCAACCGCACGTTCCGCCTCGAGGGCCGGCCGGAGAACAACGGCATCCGCGACGCGAACGGCTTCTACCCGTGGGCGCTCAACCTCTCGAACAGCCGCTTCGCCGCCCAGGGCATCACGCCCACCGCGCAGCAGTCGGCCCAGGCCGTCGCCCGCATCATGGGCGTGACCGACGACTGGATGACCACATTCCTTGCGGCCGGCCCCGGTCAGCCGCAGACGAACGGTCTCTCCGACGTCCTCTCCAAGGGCTACGAGGTCGAGGTTACCTACAATCCCACGCGCAACTGGCGGATCAAGTTCACCGGCGCGCAGCAGGTCGCGATCGACGCCAAGATCGGTTCCGAGCAGTTCGACTACTGGCAGGAGCGCCTGCCGGTCTGGACCACCGCGCGCGACGACCAGGGCCGCCTCTGGTGGAACACGGTGCCGCAGCTCGGCGGCGACACGCCCGAAACCGCCTACTACAACGGCCTGCTCTCGCCCTACCTCTTCGGCGTCGCCAATGTCGGCAAGCCCCGCACCCAGGTCCGCAAGTACCGGTGGAGCACGGTCACGAACTACTCGTTCACCGAGGGTTTCATGAAGAACTTCAACATCGGCGGCTCCGTCCGCTGGGAAGACAAGGGCTCGATCGGCTTCTTCGGCGCTCCGCCCTCGACGCTGCCGGGCTCGTTCAACGGCGTCGTGCTCGAGCTCGATCCGAACCGCCCGATCTACTCGAAGGCGCGCTTCTACTTCGACGCCTCGATCGGCTACCGCTTCCGGTTCTTCAACGACAAGGTCCGCACGAACGTCCAGCTCAACGTCAAGGACGTGTTCGAGGACGGACGCCTGCAGCCCGTCGGCGCCAATCCCGACGGCTCGACCTACGCCTACCGCATCATCGAGCCGCGCCGCTTCATCCTGAGCGCGAGCTTCGATCTCTGATCGAATAGTGGAGCAGCCTGTCCCCAGGCTGCTTCGCCGGCTTTCCCCTGGGAGCGCGGCCGTCCCCGGC
>JAEUHA010000582.1 GCA_016793535.1 Opitutaceae bacterium
GGAATGCGGACGAGAGCGTCCGCGCTCCCAGGAGAAAGGCGTCGTCGTTCCCGGGAATGAACGTGCCCACGCGTTTCATCCCGACACCACGCTTGCTCACGCGCCGCATTCGTCTCTAGGCATGACCCGGCTCACGCACCACGTCGCCGATCAACCTTCATGCGCACCACTGTCTTCACCATCGCCAACCAGAAAGGCGGCGTCGGCAAAACCACGACGGCCGTCAACCTGGGGGCGGCTCTGGCCGAGAAAAAGATCTCCACCCTCCTGATCGACCTCGATCCCCAGGCCAATGCCACCAGCGCCGTCGGTGTCGAGAAGCAGACGGGCAAGAGCCTCTACGGTCCGCTCCGCGGCGAGGGCACGGCGCTCGAGATGATCACCGCGACGCCCTACGAACACCTCGCGCTGATCCCGAGCGAGGAGGACCTGGCGGCGGCCGAGATTGAGCTCGCCCAGACCGAGAACTACCTCGCCCGGCTCCGCACCGTGCTGGAACCCGTGCGCGCCAAGGGGGCGTACCGCGCCATCATCATCGACTGTCCGCCGGCGCTCGGCATGCTCTCGATGAACAGCCTCGCCGCCGCCGACTTCCTGTTGATCGCGCTGCAGTGCGAGTACCTCGCGCTCGAAGGCCTCGGCCAGATCCTGCGCAACGTCGACCGCCTGAAGGCCGCCCACATCAACGACCAGCTCGAACTGGGCGGCGTGGTCATGACGATGTTCGACCTGCGCACCAACCTCTCGCGCCAGGTCGTCGACGAAGTGAAGCAGCACCTGCCGGACAAGATCTTCCAGACCGTGATCCCGCGCACCGTCCGGCTCAGCGAGGCGCCCAGCTTCGGCCAGACGATCTTCGCCTACGACCCCTTGAACCCCGGCGCCACCGCCTACCGCAACCTCGCGAAGGAGGTCATCGAGCGGTTTCGGCTCAAGGAGCTGAAGTAGCGAGTAGTGGGTAGCGAGTAGCGAGCATCCTGACCCCATACGTCGAGCCACTCCTCTGCTCCTTCCCCCACTCGCTACTCACTACCCGCTACTCGCTACTGATTGCGATGTTTTCCCTCTTCGAAAAATACCGCCAGGTCTTCCTGATCGGGCTGCAAAGCAACATCGTCTACCGGTGGAACTTTGCCGTGCGCGGCTTCTTTTCGCTCTTTCACCTCGCGGTCGTGTTCATCCTGTGGGGCGCGGCGTTCGAGGGCACGGCGGACATCGGCGGCTTCGACCTGCGGCAGACGCTGACCTATTTCGTGACGCTGCTCGTGCTGCAGTTTTTCGTCAGCGCGTTCAACGAAGACTACCAGATCAGCGAGGAGATCCGGAACGGGCTCATCAACCAGTTCCTGCTGAAACCGATCAACTATTTCGCCTACCGGTTCAGCATCTTCGTGGCCGCCCGGCTGGTCTCGGGCGCGCTCGTGTTCGTACCCCTGCTGGTCGCGCTACCGGTGATCGGTGAATACCTCACCTTTCCCGTCGAGGGCTGGCGGCTCGCGGTGGGCATCCCGGCGCTGTTCCTCTCCGCGCTGATCCAGTTCTGCATCGCGTACATCTTCGGCATGCTGACCTTCTGGTTCCTCGAGATCCAGGGCTTCGTGATCCTGTCGATGGCGATCGAGTCGGTGCTCGGCGGCCAGATCTTCCCCCTCGACCTCATGTCGCCGGACGTCTTCGCCGCCTCGATGCTGCTGCCGTATCCGTACCAGATGTACTTTCCGGGCGCGATCTTCACCGGCCGCTTCGGCTACGAGGAGTCGCTCTGGTGCCTCGGCATCCAGGCCTGCTGGGTCGGCATCCTCTACACCATCGGTCACGGGCTCTGGATCCGCGGGCTGCGGCGCCACACCGCCGTGGGGGGCTGACGCACCATGCTGCACTATCTCCGCATCTGGTTCGCCAGCGCCCGCTACTCGATCATCCGCACGATGATGTTTCGCGGCGACTTCATCGTGTGGTCGCTGGTCGAACTATTCTGGATGACCGTGAACCTGCTGCTGATCTCGGTCATCTACCGGCACACCGACTCGATCGCAGGCTGGAACCAGTACGAGATGATGCTGCTCGTCGGCACCTCGATGCTCATCCAGCGCTTCCTGATGGGCTTCTTCTGGAGCAGCATTTTCGAGATGGGCCGCAACGTCCGCAGCGGGCACTTCGACTTCTTCCTCGCGCAGCCGGGCAACGTGATGTTCATGGCCACGACGCGCAAACTCGACCCCGACGGGCTGATCAACGCCGGCGTCGCCGCCGCGGTCGTGATCTACGCCGCCAACCAGCTCGGGCTGCACCCCGGTCCCGGCGACCTGCTCCTCTACGGGCTGATGGTGCTCTCCGGGCTCGTGATCCACTACAGCATCCTCGTGCTCTCCATCTCCCTCGTGTTCTGGCTCACCAGCGCGCACGGCGTGGAGGGCACGTACTTCACGCTCACGGAATTCTCCCGCCTGCCCCGCGAGGCGTTCAAGGGGATCGTCACCCAGGTGCTCTTCGTGTGGCTGCTCCCGGTCGTCGTGGTGAGCAACGCCCCCGCGCGCGTCCTGCTCGACCGTTTCGACCAGGACTGGCGCTGGACGTTCGGTCCGTTCCTGTTCGCCGTCGCGTGGTTCGCCCTCGCGGTCTTCGTGTTTCACCGGGGACTGCGGCGCTACGCCAGCGCCAGCTCATGACGGACGCGTATCAGCGACTCGAGGACACCATCGGCCATGAGTTTCGCGACCGGTCGCTGCTGGAGCGCGCCGTCACGCATCCGTCCCTGGCGCAGGACCGGCTCGACGGCCTCCAAAGCTACCAGCGGCTCGAGTTTCTCGGCGACGCCGTGCTGCAGCTGATCCTGACGGAGTCGCTGTACGACCTGTATCCGTCGGAGCGTGAAGGCGTCCTGAGCAAGCGCCGCTCGGCCCTCGCCAACGGGACGTTCCTCGCGAACCTCGCGCGCGAGATCGGCCTCGACGGCGCGCTGCGGCTGAGCGCGAGCGAGGAGGCGTCGGGCGGGCGGCAGCGCGACGCGGCGCTCGAGGATGCGTTCGAGGCCCTGGTCGGGGCGATCTATCTCGACAGCGACATCGACCGCGTGCGGCGCGTCCTGCGCCGGATCTACGGCGACCTGACCGTCCGTCTCGCCGGCGTCGAGGACCGTGAGAACCCCAAGGGCCGGCTGCAGGAATGGGTCCAGCCCACGCACGGCAACAACGCCCTGCGCTACGAGGTGCAGCAGGTCGAGGGCGAGCATCACGCGCGGGAGTACGTCGTCGCCGTCCTGCTCGAGGACCGGCTGCTGGGCTCCGGCCGCGGCACATCGAAGAAACAGGCCGAGGAAAACGCGGCGCGCGAAGCGCTCGCTACGCTCCGGCAGGACTCGCCGCCATCGGAAAGATGAGCCGACGTCCGACTGCAGGTGCGGCTTCACGCCGCGATGGGAAACGGGCCTCGAATCGAGTCGCGGCGTAAGGCCGTTCCTACCCTGCCGGCCGTCATGCCCGACCTTCCCATTTCCCGCCGCAAGCTCACCGGCATCTGCCCGGCCGCCCGCGGTGCGGTCATCGCAGAGCTCTGCCGCCGGTTTCCGGCGCCGGTCTGGCTCGTCGTGACGGAGAGCCTGAAGGCGGCCGAGCACCTCGCGGAGGACATCCTTTTCTTTCACTCCGTCGCGGGCGGCGGGCGGCCAAAGGCCACCCTGGTCTTTCCCGAAACGATGCCCGACGGTGGCGACATGCGCGAGGCGTTCGCCGCGTCGAATGACCGGCTCACCGTACTCTCGCGCCTCCGCGCCACGCGCGGGCTGATGTCCACCCCGGACACACTCGTCGTCGTGACCACGCCCGCCGCGCTGCTCCAGCCGGTGCCCGCCCTCGAGGAATTCGCCCGGCGCGAACTCACGCTCCGCCGCGGTCAGACCCAGCCGTTCCAGGGCCTGCTCCAGTTGCTGCGCGACCTCGACTACGATTCCGAGGCGGTCTGCGAGGCGCCGGGGCACTACGCGGTGCGGGGCGGCATCATCGACGTGTATCCGGTGACCGCGAGCCAGCCTTACCGGCTGGATTTCTTCGGCGACGAGATCGAGTCGATCCGGGAGTTCGATCCCGTGACGCAGCGCTCCGGCGCCGCCGTCGAGACGATCTCCGTCGCGGCCTCGCCGCGCATCCGGCTCGACCCCGCGAAGGCCGGACTCGCCGACTACCTCAGCGCCGCGACCCAGCTCGTGTTCGTCGAGCCGGCGACGTTGGAACCCGAGTTCAGTCTCTTCGCCCGCGAAGGCACCGACGGCCTCACGCCGCTGCTCGGTCGCGTGGCCGGTGCGTTCGGGATCGGCGACATCGACGAGGCGAGCGCGCTGTTCGACGGCACGATGGACGAGCAGACGTGGGACACCGAGAGCCTCGTGCACCACCGCCGCTATCCCGACGATGCGCTCGTGGCCCAGGAGCGTCTCGGCGTCGAAGAGGAGGCCCGGCGCGAGTTCCTCCGCCAGGTCGCCGCCTGGCGGCAGGCCGGCTACGACGTGGCCTGCGTAATGTCGAAGGAGGGCGAGGAACAGCGGGCGCAGGAAATCCTCGGGGCCGAGCCCGCGCTCAAGGCGATACGGCCACTGTGGTGGCGCGGCACCTTGAACGAAGGGTTCCGGATCACCTTCCGTCCCGGCGCCGAATTGCTGTTGTGGGCGGGGTGCCCCCACCCCGCAGGCAAGACGGCGTCGAAGCGGAGTGAGGGCATCCCGCCGGCAACGACGGCCACCGGCCTCGTGGTGGTCACCGAGACGGAGATCTTCGGCCGCCAGCGGCAGCGGCGGCCGGCGCTGAACCCGCGCGCCGTCGTGCACCGGGCGCAGGTGGACCAGCTGCTGGATTTCGCGGAGCTGGTCGAGGGTGACTTCGTGGTGCACCTGCAGCACGGCATCGCGCTGTACCGCGGTCTCACGAAACTGGATACGGCCCAGGGCATCCGCGAGGTGATCTCGCTGGAATTCGACGACCATGTGACGCTGCATGTGCCGCTGCAGGAGTCGCACCTGATCAGCCGCTACGTCGGCCTCAGCAAGGCGAAGCCGCAGCTCGGCCGCATCGGATCGAACCGCTGGGAAAAGGCCCGGCAGGCCGCGGAGCGCGCCACCATCGACCTTGCGGCCGAGCTCCTCCGCATCCACGCCGCGCGCGAGGCCCAGCCGGGGTTTGCGTTTCCCCCGGACAACACCTGGCAGAAGGAGTTCGAGGCGTCGTTTCCCTTCACCGAGACGCGCGACCAGCTCAAGGCGATCCACGAGACCAAGGCGGACATGGAACGCACCCGCCCGATGGACCGGCTGATCTGCGGCGACGTCGGTTTCGGCAAGACGGAGGTCGCGATCCGCGCCGCGTTCAAGGCCGTGCAGGGCGGCCGGCAGGTGGCCGTGCTCGTGCCCACGACCGTGCTCGCCCAGCAGCACCTGAACACGTTTCGCGAGCGGATGGCCGGCTACCCGGTGGCGGTCGAGATGCTCAGCCGGTTCCGCAGCCGGGCCGAGTTGAAGCAGATCCTCGCCGCGACGGCCGCCGGCCAGGTCGACATCCTGATCGGCACGCACCGGCTGCTGCAGCGCGACGTGGTATTCAAGGATCTTGGACTCGTGATCGTCGACGAGGAGCAGCGCTTCGGCGTGAAACACAAGGAGGAGTTCAAGCGCATGCGCGCCACCGTCGACCTGCTGTCGATGAGCGCGACGCCGATCCCGCGCACGCTCTACATGGCGCTGACGGGCGCGCGCGACCTGAGCGTGATCGAGACGCCGCCGTCGAACCGCCACCCGATCCAGACGATCGTGAAGACGTACGACGAAAAGCTCGTCGTCGACGCCGTGCGCTTCGAACTGCGCCGCGGCGGCCAGGTGTTTTACCTCCACAATCGCGTGCAGACGATCGACCTCGTCGCGGCAAGGCTGCGGGAGTTGATGCCCGACGTGACGGTCGGCATCGGCCACGGGCAGATGAACGCCGACCAGCTCGAGGAAGTCATGACGGAGTTCGTCGCCGGCCGGTACCAGGTGCTCGTCTCGACCACGATCATCGAGAGCGGCCTGGATATTCCCAACAGCAACACGATCATCATCGAGGGTGCGGACCGCTTCGGGCTGTCGCAGCTGTACCAGCTGCGGGGACGCGTCGGCCGGTTCAAGCACCAGGCCTACGCCTACCTCCTGCTCCACCGGCACACGCGGCTGCTGGAGGTCGCGCGCCAGCGGCTCACCGCGATGCGCCAGCACAACCAGCTCGGCGCGGGGTTCCGCATCGCGATGCGCGACCTCGAACTGCGCGGCGCGGGCAACCTGCTCGGCGCGGAACAGAGCGGACACATCGTCGGCGTCGGTTTCGAACTCTACTGCCAGCTCCTCCGGCAATCCGTTGCGCGGCTCAAGGGCGAGAAGACCGCGGCGGCGATCCGCGCGAGCGTGAAGCTGGACTTCGTGTTCGTCGGCGAAGGCGCGGCGCCGGCGTCGGGCGTCGGGCGGCACACCGACGGCTACACCGCGATCAAGGACGCCGAAAACGAGCACGCCGTCGAAGTCGCGCGGATCCAGGCCCGCATCCCGCCCGCGTATCTCGCGGAGACCCGGCTGCGCATCGACGTTTACCGGAAGCTCGCGATGTCCGATTCACTGGCCGCGCTGAAGCAGATCGAGGCCGACCTGCGCGACCGTTTCGGCAAGTTTGGCGACGAGGTCCGGGCGCTCCTGCTGATCACCGAGATTCGCATCCGGGCGGAACAAAAAGGGATCGTCTCCGTCGAAACCGAATCGAGCCGCCTGAAGTGCCTGCGCAACAGTGGTCGTCGCGACGACTGGGTGCAGGTCGGCACGCGGTTTCCAAGGTTGACCACCCCGAAGCCCCTTCTACGTTTGAAGGAAATCATCTCGTTTCTGAACAATCTGCCGAATCCATGACGTCACGTCGCCGCATCCTGTCCGTTGTTCTCGCCGCTGCGTCCGGAGTCAGCGTTTTCGCCCAGGCCACCACCCCGACCGGCCCCGCCGGCAACGACGTGGCGGACAATCTCAACCTCCGCTTTGCCAACGGGATCGTGGCGGTCGCGGAAGAGAAGATCATCACCGTCGCCGACGTGATGCAGTACATCGGGCCCCTCCTGCCCCAGATCCGCAACGAGGCCCGTAACGAGAAGGAATTCCAGGAGCGGCTCGAGCAGCTGCAGGACAGCGCGATCCAGGACCTGATCGACCGCGTGCTGATCGTGAAGGAATTCCGCAAGGACGAGAAGCGCCAGATCCCGTACCACTACGTCGACAACGCGATCGCCGACGAGATCGCGGAGCGGTTCGAGGGCGACCGGTCCAAGTTCCTCGCCTTCCTGAAGGCCAAGGGCCAGACGCAGCGCGACTACCGGCGTGAGGTGGAAGAGAACATCATCTTCCAGTACATGCAGGGCCAGCAGCGGAAGTCGCAGAGCGTGGTAAGCCCGGTGCGGATCGAGACCTTTTACAACGAGAACAAGGATCGATTCTACCAGGAAGACGCCGTGCACCTGCGGCTGATCCAGCTCACGCGCACCGAGAACGAGACCGACGCCACCCTGACCGAAAAGGCCAACACCATCCTCGGCCGCCTCAAGGCCGGCGAGAAGTTCGAGGACCTGGCGAAGGAGTTCAGCAACGACATGAAGCGCTCCAAGGGCGGCGACTGGGGCTGGATGAAGCGGTCGGACTTCAAGAAGGAATTCAGCGACCCGGCGTTCAACCTGAAGAAGGGCGAGGCTTCCAACGTGATTCTCCTGCCCGAGGGTGCGTTCCTGCTTTACGCCGAGGAGCGCAAGGTCGCCGGCATCCAGCCGATCGACGAAGTGCGCGACCAGATCGAGCGCATCCTCCTGCAGCAGATGGGCCGCGCCAGCCAGGAGCGCTGGCTCGAGCGGCTGCGCCGGAACGGCTACGTGAAGCACTACTGAGTGCGGTTTCGCTCCGATACCAATGAGCGGCGTGTCCAAACGCCGCTTTTTTTGCGCCTACTGGGAGCGGGGGCGCCCCCCGGCCCCCCAAGAACCGGGTGGGGCC
>JAEUHA010000627.1 GCA_016793535.1 Opitutaceae bacterium
CGACCTGTTCGTCTGCGACGAAGCCCCGGGCGCGGCCGAGAACCTGGCGATGCAGGAGAACATCGAGCAGCTGGCGGCCGCCCTCGACTCCCTCCCGCCGCGCTGCCGCGACATTCTGATCTATTGCAAGCTGGAGGGGCACTCGTACCGCGAAGCGGCGCTCCGGTTCGGCATCGCGGAGAAGACCGTGGCCGAGCACGTGTATCGGGGCGCCCAACGCCTGGGCGATGAACTCGGGCGCCGGGGCTTTCGCTCCTGCCGGCCATGAAACCGCCGCAACCCAACACCGACGACGGTGCGGAACGCGCCCGGGCGGTCGCCGGCCTCGAGGCCCTGCGTTGGGCCGTGTCCCGGGGAGCCGCGGCGCACGTGGTCGCAGGCGTCCGGGCGCGACAGCGGCGGCGGCGGCTTCGGCTTGGCGTTCTCGCGGCCGGCCTCATCGTCCTCGCGGGGCTTTCGCAGCAACACTTCACGCGTCCTGCCGCTGCTCCCGCACCCGACCAGGGCCGGTCGAGCGTCGTCGTTGCTCCGGTCACCCGAGTTCTGCCCGACGGTTCCCGGGTCCAGCTCAGGGAGGGCGCCCGGGTCGACGTGGAGTTCACGCCGGAGCGGAGACGCGTGGCGCTGTGGACCAGCGAGGCCCACTTCGAGGTGACGAAGGACGCCGCCCGGCCGTTCATTGTCGCAGCGGGTGGCAT
This sequence comes from Opitutaceae bacterium, assembly GCA_016793535.1. Taxonomy (GTDB): domain Bacteria; phylum Verrucomicrobiota; class Verrucomicrobiia; order Opitutales; family Opitutaceae; genus ER46. Next base: position 699 of record JAEUHA010000627.1, read on the forward strand.
CGAGGTCCGTGCCGTCGGCACCGCCTTCTCCGTGCAAGTCGGACCGCGCGCCGTGGAAGTCCTGGTGACAGAAGGTCGGGTGGCCGTGGAAAAGGCCGCGCCAGCCAGCGCGGCTCCGGCCGGGGCAAGCGTCGTGGTCGATGCCGGCAACCGGGTGGTCGTCGAAATCGCCCCGGTTCCCGCCGGCACCCTGCCGGTGCCCGTGCTCCCGGTGTCCGCCTTGGAGCAGGACCAGCGGCTCGCCTGGCGCGTGCCCCGGCTCGAATTTTCCGGCACGCGGCTGGGAGAGGCCGTCGCCATGTTCAACCGCCACTCCCGGGAGCGACTGGAGCTCGACCCGGCGCTGGCTCACCTGCAGCTGAGCGGCACGCTCCGGGCCGACGATGTGGACTCGCTGCTCCTGCTGCTGCGGAACGAATTCGAGATCGAAGTGACCCGTCTGCCCGGGGGCGGGATTCGACTGCATCGCCGCTGAGCCGCCGGGATCGTCCGCAACTTCGGCTCGGAGGATCGAATCCAACTGGCCCGCCGACGCGGTCGGGACTAGGAGTTTTTCCGCCAGGCTGCGTCTGTGTTTATATGGTCTCCCTCCCCCGCCCGCCCGCCTTTCGGCGGTTCGCCTCCGTCTTCGCCGCGGCCTGCGGACTGCTGCTTGCCACCGTCGCCGGCCTTGCCGCCGCGGCACCCGACGCCGCGCCGGGCGTTCGGACCTTCGACATCCCGGCCGGACCCGGCGACCAGGCGCTGCGCCGCTTCACCGCGCAGTCCGGGATCGAGGTGGTGTTCGGCACCGCGACCGTCGCACAGGTGCGCGCCAATGCGGTGAAAGGCGACCTGACCCCGCGCGAAGCCATCGCCCGCCTCCTCGAGGGCACGGGCCTGATCGTCGTCGCCAACGAGCGCACCGGAGCCCTCACCGTTTCCCGCGACCCAAACGCCCGCAGGGCGGCACCGGCACCGGCCGGCGACCGCCCGGGCACGACCGCAGCGACGCGGCCCGCTGAGGAAGCGCTGGTGCTGTCGCCTTTCGAGGTTCGTTCCGCGGACCGGGGCTACTTCGCCGCCAACACGATGGCCGGCACCCGGCTGAACTCGAAACTCGAGGACCTCGCGTCGTCCATCACCGTGGTCACGAAGGAACAGATGAGCGACTTTGCGATGCTCGATGTGAACGACGTGTTCCTCTACGAGGCCGGCACCGAGGGCACCGGCACCTACACGGAGTTCGCCTTCGACCGCAACGGCGCGCCGATGGACAACACGCAGCTCGACCCCAACAACGCCAACCGCATCCGTGGCGTCGGGCCGGCGAACACCGCCTTCGGCAACTTCGAGACGAGCGGGCGCGTGCCGATCGATCCGATCAACATCGACGCGGTCGAGATCAGCCGCGGGCCCAACGCCAACATCTTCGGCCTCGGCAATGCGGCGGGCACCGTCAACGTGCAGCCCGCCTCCGCCAACCTCGGCCGCCACCGCTCGCAGCTCAGCGTGCGCGCGGACAGCTTCGACGGCCACCGCAGCAGCATCGACCTCAACCGCGTGCTGAAGCCGGGGGTCCTGGCCGTCCGGGGAAGCGCGGTGTATCAGCATGACGGATTCGATCGCAAGCCGTCCGGCACCGACACCACCCGGCTCAACGGCATGGTGAAGTACCAGCCGTTCAAGACGACGACCCTCACGGGTTCGTACTCCCGCTACCGCATCACGGGCAACCGCCCCAACACGACGATGCCCCGGGATGCCGTCAGCGCGTGGCGCGCCGCGGGCTCGGCCACGTGGAATCCGCTGACCTCGCGCGTGACCCTGAACGGCGTCCCGAGCGCCACGACCTTCGGCATCGCCGCGCTGCCGCCGTATCTGCAGAACATCAACGGCACGGGACGGACCAACTCCACGTTCTTCGTCGACGGCAACGGCGCCGTGCTGCACTGGGGACCCACGCAGGCCACGACGACGACGAATCCCGCCGATCGCAACCAGGCCGTGTTCCTCGTGAACACGTTTCCCGAGAACGTCCGCGCCGGGCAGCCGCTGTTCGCCGGCCCGCCGTCCGTCGAGAGCAAGGACATCTACGACTGGTCTCGCCTCAACTTCGCCGCGATCAACCGGCTGAACGAGAAAACCGCCACCACGAATCTCCGGCTCGAACACATCTTCCTGCACACCCCGCGGCACCTGCTCGCGTTCGAGGCGGCCTACTTCCGCGAGGATTCCGCGCGCTACCGGCGCGACCTCGTGGGCACGGCCAACACCGCCGGCCACTCCGGCACCTTGTACGTCGACGTGAACGAGCGGATGTCGGACGGCAGCCCCAACCCGAACCTGCTGCGACCGTTCATCGGGCTGTGGCGGTCGTCGTCCTACGACAACCCGCTGGAGCGCGACACCTATCGCGCACAGCTCGCCTACAAGCTCGACCTCCGGGAGGAGAAAGGCGTGCTCCGCTGGGCCGGGATGCACCAGGTTTCACTGTATGGAGAATACAAGGACGTCGTGCAGCGCCGCACCTCGTACCGCGACGCGCTGCTCTCCGACCACGCGTGGCTCGCCCCCGGCGTGGCCCGCGCGGATCCGTCCACCGTCGTCACGATCAACTATTTTCGCTACTACGTCGGCGATGCCACGGGCTCCAACGTCGATTATGCCCCGGCTCCCTTCGCCGGCGGCGCCTACGACTACCGCTGGGGCAACGCTCTCACCGGGAACATCCGCAACGAACGGGCGCGGATCGGGCCCGCCGTCGCGACCGACGGCACCGCCGCCGGCCGGAACACGCGCCAGGTGCTCAAGACCCACGGCGCGGTCGTGCAGAGCTTCTTCCTGCGCGACCGGCTCGTGACCACGTTCGGCCTGCGCAAGGACCGCAACTACAACATGCGCGGCATCCAGCCGGTGCTCCAGTCCGATGGGATCACGCTCGACCCGCGGTCCTATTACGCCTGGGCGCCGGAAGGCTGGGCCTACAACGAGGGACCGACGGCGACCGCCGGCGCCGTCGTGAAGCCGCTGCGCTGGCTGCACCTCCACGCCAATGCATCCGACAGCTTCCAGCCCAATGCGGCCGCCGTGGATCTCCAGCTCCGGCCGCTCCCGGATCCGACGGGCGAGGGCCGCGACTACGGCTTCACCCTGATGCTCTTCGACGGCCGGCTCGTGGCGCGCGTGAACCAGTACAAGACCAAGCAGATCAACTCGCGCAACGGCGAGAGCACGACGCTCGCGGGCCGCGTTCGCGCCACCGACTTCGACACCCCGTTGCGCGCGAGCACGCCGTTCATGCTGGTGCCCAAGGCGACCGAGTGGGTCACCAACGCGGCCCGCGCCCGCGGCCAGACCCTCACACCCGCGCAGATCGAGGCCGAGGTCTCCCGCATCACCCGCCTCGATCCGAAGTTCCTGGTCGAACTCACGGATCCCCTCGGCGAAACGGAGGACGTCGTGGCCAAGGGCACCGAAGTGGAGCTGCACTACAATCCGTCGGATTTCTGGACCCTGAAACTCAACGTCACCCGCCAGGAGTCGATCAACTCCCGGATCTCCCCGGGCCTCTCGAACTGGATCGCCGAACGGATGCCGGTCTGGCAGAGCCTGATCGATCCCGAGCTCGGCCGGCCGTGGTTCACCGAGCGCTACGGCAATCTCGCGTCGGCCGCGGAGAACCTCGCCACCAACGTCACGGCTCCGCTCGGCATCGCGCTGACGAGCGAAGGCAAGAGCCGGCCGCAGGTGCGCAAGTATCGCGCGAATCTCAGCACGAGCTACCGCCTCGCCGGACTCACCGACCAACGTCTGCTCAAGCGTTTCACCGTCGGGGGCGCGCTGCGCTGGGAGGACAAGGGTGCCATCGGATACTACGGGGTGCAGCAGCTGCCGGCCGTCATCACCGAACTCGATCGCAACCGGCCGATCTGGGACAAGGCGCGCCTCTACGTCGACGCATTCGCTTCCTATCGCATGCGGCTGTTCGCGGACAAGGTTTCCACGACGCTGCAACTGAACGTGCGCAACCTGCAGGAAAACGGCCGGCTGCAGCCGATCAGCGCGTATCCCAACGGCCGCTACAGCGGCTATCGCATCGTGGATCCCCGCCAGTTCATCCTCACGGCCACCTTCGATCTCTGACCCCATGATGACTGGAACCGCGCTGCGCCTCCTGCTTCTGCTGGCGGCCGGGAGTTCGACCGGCCTGACCGCCGCCGTGCCGGCCCGTCCGGTTCTTTTCGAATGGGAACGCGGTATCGGCCTGCGCGTGCCGGGTGAGCCGGCCGCCGACATGTTCCTCTGGTTCTACGAGTGGAACATGTTCGAGGCGATGAGCGCGGGGCAGCACACCAAAGGCACCTACCAGCTCGCGCGCCAGCTCGACGCCGCGGGAGGCACCGCGGTCATCGATTCCCCGGCCGTCCGTCTCGAGGTCCGCACGGTCCCCGATGGCGCCGAACTCACCGTGCGGGTGACCAATCGCACGTCCCACGCCTGGCCGGAGATCGCGGGCATCATTCCCTGCTGGAATCCGGGGCAGGTGCCGGGCACGAACCCGTCGAGTCCGCTTCCGCTCAACCGCAACTTCGCGGATCCCGGCCGCACCAAGTCGCACTTCGTCGGCGTCAGCGGTCTCGAACCGCTCGCCACCCGCGAGATTCACTTCAACGCCCGCCACCGCGCCGCCGTGGACCGCGTCGGAGACCGCGGGACCTTCGCGTTCTCCTACAAGTGGCCGACCTCCGACCGCAACGCCACCGCCGGCCTGCTCGTGCGGGAGTCCGAGGACGGGCAGTGGGTCACCGGCATCGGCTGGGAGGACTTTCTCTCGACCCAGGGGCACAACCCGTGGAGCTGCCTGCACGCGTGCATCCGCGTGGGGCCGCTGCAGCCGGGGGAATCGCGCACCGTGCGCGGCCGGCTTTACCTTTTTCGCGGCACGAAGGAAGAATGCCTGGCCCGGTTCCGGACCGCCTTTCCCGCCGCGCGCTGAGTCCTTCCGCTTCCCCGTCCTCCCCTCCGTTGAGAACCCTGCTTTTCGTCCTCCTGCTCGGCGGCGTCATTCCGCCCGCGGTTCACGGCGCCGCCCCGGACCGGGCGTTTCCCGGCGCCGAGGGCTGGGCGGCCACCACGCCCGGCGGCCGCGGCGGGCGTATCATAAAAGTCACGACGCTGGCGGCGTCCGGCCCGGGCTCCTTCCTTGCGGCGGTCGAGACGCCGGGACCGCGCATCGTCGTCTTCGAAGTCGGCGGCGTCATCGACCTGGACCGCCGCATCGTCACCCTGAAGGAGCCCTTTCTCACCGTCGCGGGCCAGACGGCGCCCGCGCCCGGGATCACGTTCATCCGCGGCGGCTTTCTGATCGGCACGCACGACGTGGTGATCCGGCATATCCGCGTACGGCCGGGTGAGGCAGGCCACGCAAAGAAGAGCGGCTGGGAACCCGATGGGATGTCGACGCTCCACCGGGCCCATCACGTCATCGTCGACCACTGCTCGTTCTCGTGGGGGATCGACGAAAACCTCAGCACCTCGAGCAAGCCCTTCGACGGCGCGACGCCGGACGAATGGCGGCAAAACGCCTCCCGCCAGGTGACGTTCAGCCACAATATCATCGCGGAGGGGCTCGATCGCGCGACGCACAGCAAGGTGGCCCACTCGAAGGGCAGCCTGATCATGGACAACTGCACGGAGGTGCTGCTGCTGGGAAATCTCTTTGCCAGCAACGAGGAGCGTAATCCGCAGATCAAGGGCGGCTCGTGGACGGCGATCGTCAACAACCTGATCTACAACCCGGTCGTCACCGCCATTCACTATCACCTGAATGACCGGCTCTGGCAGGGCCGCCCGCCGGTGACCGGCCGGGCCGACGTGGTCGGCAACGTCATGCGTCACGGGCCCAACTCCAATCCGGAGCTCGCGTTGTTTCGTTTTGTTGGCAACGGCGACCTGGACCTGCACCTCGCGGACAACCTGGCCTTCAACCGCGCCGGCGAACCGATCGGCGTGCTGTACGAGGACAATCGTTACGGCGGCAAGATCCGGCCGCAATCCGCGCGGATCCACTGGCCACCGGGACTCGAGGCCCGGCCCGCCGCGGAGGTGCAGGAGCAGGTCCTGCAAAACGCTGGCGCCCGCCCCTGGGACCGCGATGCGATCGATCGCCGGATCGTCGCCCAAACCCGCGCCGGCACCGGCCGCGTAATCGACAGCGAACAGGACGCCGGCGGCTACCCCGCAACTCCGGAGACGCGGCAGCCGTTCAACCCCGACGCCTGGGACCTCGCGACGATGATGCCCCGGGCCACATCGGGACGCTGACCCGGCCGCCGCCGCCTTGCCATGCCCCGACGTCCCCTCGATCCCACCGTTCGTTTCAGCCGCCGTACGCTGCTCAAGACCGCCGCGGCCAGCCTGGCCGGAGCACTCACCCCGCTGGGCGGCGCCACGGCCGCCCGCTCGATCATCGCGGAGGAGAACCGCCGGCCCGGCACGACGGACTGGCAGCTCACCTTCGTCCGCAGCCAGAACCACCGCTCCGAGATGATCGAGGGCTATTGTTCGCACACCAGCGTGCGACCCGGCGGCGAGATCGACCTCTTTCTGAGCGCGCAGCCCGCCACGGCCGTCACGGTCGATGTGTATCGCATCGGCTACTACGGCGGGAAAGGCGGCCGCCATGCCGGTCGCTTCGGGCCGTTCGCGGTCTCTCCCCAGCCGACGCCGCCGGTCGGAGAGCACCGGTTGCGTGAATGCCGCTGGGCGCGCACCACCCGGCTCGCCATCCCGCGTGACTGGGTCAGCGGCGTCTACCTGGGCAAACTGTCCTGCCGGGATCACCGCTACCAAAGCTACGTCATCTTCGTCGTCCGCGACGATCGGAAGGCCGACCTGCTGTTTCAAACCAGCGACACCACCTGGCAGGCCTACAACAAGTGGCCGGACAGCTATTCGCTCTACGACACGGACGAACCCAAGCGGCCCTGGAACGCGACGACGTGGGTGAGCTACGATCGTCCGTACGGATTCTATCCGCAGGTCGTCAACCAGCCGCTCTCGCAGGGCTCGGGCGAGTTTCTGCTCTGGGAATATCCCTTGTGTTACTGGCTCGAGCAGCACGGTTACGATGTCACCTACATCTCCAACATCGACACGCACGCCGATGCCCCCGGCCTGGCGCGGGCGAAGGGCTTTCTCTCGGTCGCGCACGACGAGTACTGGAGTCTCGAGATGTACGAGAACGTGCAGGCGGCAGTCCGTCAGGGGCTGAGCGTCGCCTTCCTCTGCGGCAACAGCGTCTCGGGTGTCGTCCCGCTCGAGCAGAAGAACCACGCCGGGCGTCCCCACCGGATCATCTACCGCACCGGCATGTTCGGCGGCACCAATCCCCGCAACCAAGCAGAGCCCTGGGAGCGCCATGGCCCCGACGAGTCGCTGCTGGTTGGAGCGCGCACCATGTCCCCCGCCAACGGTTCAGGAAACTGGACCGTCACGAAGGCCGATCACTGGATTTTCGAGGGCACCGGACTGAAGAACGGCGACTTCATCCCCGGCCTGGTCGGCTGGGAGCATCACGGAGATCCGGCGAAGCTGCCGGGGCTGGAGGTCGTCGCCGCCGGGCCGACCCTCAAGGCGGACGGCGCCGAGTCGTCCTATGCCGCGACCGTGTATCCAGGTCCCAAGGACAACTGGGTGTTCAACGCCGCCACCATCTTTTGGTCGATGGGACTCGCGCAACCACCCGGCCTGCTGCCGCCCTATTCGCACCTGGGCCGGCCGCACGGGGTCGACGAGCGCGTGCAACGCATCACCGCCAATTTCCTCCGCCGCTGCCGCATCGTGCCCGCCGGCGCGCCCCTCCCTTAACATTCCTTAACAATTCTCCGGCGAACCGAAACATTCACGTTACATGCCCGCGGTTAACTCGCGGGCAACATGGCAACCGATCGTCTCCAAACGCAGCGCTTCGAACTGAAGTATGTCGTCAGCGCAGAAACGGCCCGGACCGCCCGCCAGTATATCAGCTGCTACCTGAAACCGGACGACTACGCGGCCACCCTCCCGGATCATTCCTACCCGGTGCATTCGCTGTACCTCGACTCGCCGGAGCTCACGACCTACCAGGCGGTCCAGACCGGGGAAAAGAACCGTTTCAAGCTCCGGATCCGCTACTACAGCGATCACGACGAAGCGGTCCAGTTCGAGATCAAGCGGCGGGCCAATGACGTGATCTTGAAGCAGCGCGCGACGGTCCGGCGCGACGCCGTGCGGCCGTTGCTCGCAGGGGAACCGCCGCAGCTTCGGCACCTGGCCAGGCCGGACGGACGGCACCTGGCGGCGCTGCAGGAATTCGGCCGGTTGATGCGCGCGCTGGAGGCGACGCCCCGCTCCCACGTCGCTTACCGGCGCGAAGCCTGGATGAGCCCGGCCAACAACTCGATGCGCGTGACGTTCGACCGCGACGTGCGCTGCGAGCCGGAGTTCGGTTTTAGCCTGCGCACCCAACTGGGCGAATGCGTGGCGCCCTTCGGCAACCAGGTCGTGCTCGAACTCAAGTTTGTCGACCGACTGCCCAACTGGTGCCGGGAGATGATCCAGGCACTCGGCCTCAAGCGCGGCGGCGCCCCCAAGTACGCCCAAGGCGTGCTGCTCCTCGGCGAACACCGCATCTCCAATGACGGAGTCGGCTTCAAGCTACCCCGCGCGGAACGCAAGGCTGCGGCGCCCCGGCTCGCGGCGCGATCGGTGACCGCTTACTAACGCCGTTAGCGCGGTCGGCGTCAGGGCGCCTTGACGTCGTAGCAATAAATCAGGTCCTGGTCGCGCAGGTAGAGTTTGCCGTGGCTGATGACCGGATGCGTCCAGATGCGACCGCGCGAACTGCGGATCTTCGTCTGCGGATCGAGGGTGAAGCGGCCGGTTTCCTTCCAGCCCGTGGTCGAAGCTTCGACCAGCACGACCGCGCCGCTGACCTCCTCGACCGCGTACAACATCCCGTCCGCGGCGCCGACCGCGCCCTTGCCGAACGGACGATGCATCCAGACCGATTCGCCGGTCTTGAAATCCTGGCACACCCAACCCGGGTCCGCGTGGCCGTACAGGTGGTCGCCGATCAGGACGACGCCGCCATGATGGTTCTTCATCACCTTGTTCTCGTAGACCACGGTGACCTTGTTGCCCGGTTCGATCCGCACCATCTTGCAGCCCGAGCCGTATCCGGCCGTGACATACACCTCGTTGCCTTTGACGATCGGCGTCGGGATGACCGCGGTCCGGCCCGGAAACGACGTCTGCCAGAGCAGCTTGCCGTCGCTGGCCCGGAGGCCGAAGACGTCCTTCTCCGTGCGCTGCACGTACTGCGCCTCGCCGTTGATCGTCGCGGGGACGATCGAAGAATAGTGGGCCGGCTCGGTGAACTCCTTGCTCTGCCAGATCACCTTGCCCGTCATCTTGTCGAGGGCCGCCACGGCTCCCTTGCCACCACCCGGCGTGCAGAGGACCTTGTTGCCGTCGACCGTGACCGACTCGGTGTAGCCCCACTTCGGCAGTTCCCCGCCGAGACTCTTCATCGTCACCTGCCAGAGCACCTTGCCGTCGGCGATCTGGACGCAAACGAGATTACCCGGGCCGCTCAGCGCGTAAACCCGGTCCCCATCGACCGCCGGCGTGCCGCGCGGGCCATCACCCCAGTCGTTATCCAGCACGGCGCTGAGTTTCACCGCGTTGAGTTCCTTGCCGGTGTTGGCGTCGAGGATGAGGAGAATCTCGTTCCCGCCGCGCGTGCCGAGGGTGAAGAGCTTGCCGGCCACGATCGCGGGGCCCGAGTAGCCGTTGCCCGCGTTTTCGAAGAGCCAGAGCCGCTTGGGTCCGCCCGCCGGCCAGGCCTTGAGGAGACCGGTCTCCTTCGAAACATCCGTGCGGTCCGGTCCCCGCCATTGCGGCCAGTCCAGCCCCTTGGCCGGCAGGGCAGCGGTGAACGTGGCCAGGGAGAGTAACGCGGTGAGGAGACGTGGTGAGGAGGTCATGATTGCCTGGGTGGTGAACGTGGGGCCTGACGCACGGGTGCACGGGGAGGATGCAGCGGAACCGGGGCGTCGGACTCGAAGCACCACGCAATGAGCATGCCAGCAGGATGCAAGCCGATGCGGCATGGAAACACGGGCGGATTTTGGAGGCGCGGGCGAATCGCGGCCCCGCGTGCGGGCGGGGTGCCCTCACCCCGCGATCGTTCGGATAACCGCAGATCCGCAGAGGGGGCCCTGCTGGGCCCAGCTCTGGTCCCGCGACCGAAAGACTGCTCAATCGGTTGGCTCACGGAACACCGACCAACCGGAGGCAGAGCCAATTTCCGGGTGATCCGTGGGCAATCCCATAAAGTCCGGAAACCTCGAGCGGTGGGTCGTGGTGCAACTCCTTCGCGGGGTGAGGGCACCCCGCCTACAACTCCCGCCCCCGTGCGTGCGGCTCCAGCGCCACATCGATCAGCAGCAGGGCCTCGGCGTCGACGCCGTGCGGGCCGTGCAGGACCGGTTCGCCGCGCGGATTGACGACCAGGGAATTGCCGATGCACTTCCGGCCGCGCCACGGTCCGTCATTGATCCAGCCGACGTTGCTGCAGCCGGCGATCCAGAGCTGAAAGTCGCGGGCGACCGGACAGTAACTCTCGAGCCAGCGCCAGCCGTAGGGCAGCCGCGCATTGTCATGGTCCGCGGGCACCGCCCACGCGCACGGGGACAGGATGATCTGCGCTCCCATGAGGCCGAGCGTGCGGCTCACCACGTGGCCGCGCGCGAACGCATCGGCGCAGATCATCACGCCCAACGTCCCCAGCGGCGTGTGGGCGACGCCGAGCCGGTCGCCGTTCGCGTAGAGCGCATGCGCAATGTCGAGTTCGTTGAGCTTGCGGTGGTGGAGCAGCAGCCGGCCCTGCGGGTCGAACAACACCGCGGCGTTGAAGCGCAGGTCACCCGCGCTCTCGACCAACCCGGCACACAGGTAGACGCCGTGCCGCTGGGCCAGCGCGCGCAGCCACTCACTGGTCTCGCCCCCGGGGATCTCCTCCTGCGCGGTGCGGGCCGAGGCATGCGTCCAGCCGAGATTCAGGGTTTCCGGCAGCAGCACGACCTGCGCACCGGCCGAAGCGGCATCAGCGACGAACGTCGCGGCGCGGGCGAGGTTGGCCTCCTTCGCGCCGCCTTCGACGCGCATCTGGGCGAGGGCGAGCTTGAACACGCGGGGAGTGGGACAAAACGGGTGGCCAAAGGCAATCCGCTGCCGCAATCCGATCAGTCCGGAGACTCCCTACTTCAGCTCCCAAACCTTCACATTGTCGAAAAGCACCGCGTCGCCGTCCTTGCCGCCGACGCGGAACACGAGCCCCGGCTTCTTCACGTGGAAGTCCTTGGCGCTTGCCCGCAGCGCCTCGCGGCCATCGACGCGCGCGACCACGTCGTTGCCCTTCACCTCCAGCAGCAGCGTGTGCCACTGGTCGCGCGGGAAAGTCGCCGCGGCCTTCGCGAGCACCGTGTTTTTCGACTTCGAATCCGCCTTGTCCACGTGCTCCATGATCGACCACTGCGCGGGCGTCACGATGAGCGAGAACAAGTGACCCTTTTTCTTCAGCTCGCCCGGTGCCGGGTCGAATCCGAGGTGGAACATCGTTGCGCCCGCGAACTTGAAATCCACCTGCACGGCACAGTCCCGCAGCGGCAGCGGCCGCCGGAACGCCGCCGCGTGTTTCTCGCTCGCGAGTTCGCTGGAGCGCAGCGCGCCGCCCGCGACGGCAAGCACGCCGGTGTTCTTGTTCCAGCCCTTGGGCACGACCTCGCCTTCGAACGTCTCCGCGAGCAGAAGTTTTCCCTTCTGCCCGAGCACCGGCTCGGGATCGGCGGCCAGGAGCGGCAGGGCGGAGACGACGCAAAGGAGCAGCGGGGCGCAGAGGTTCATGGGGTGGATCGTTACATCGTGATCTCGCGCGGCGGGCGCCGCGAAGCAAGCCCGCAGCCGGGCGGGCAACGGGCACGGGCATGCGTGACGCCACCGGGTTGATGCGTCCTTTTGACGAAAAATCTCCGGAGAAATGTGAAAGTCTTCCTAGGCACGCCTTCGCCCAGATGGTAAGTACTCCTGTCCGCGGCGGCCAAGCGCGCCCGCCCCCCCATGCCCCCCTCCCGATCCGAACAGGCCGACTGGTTTGCCGCCGAAGTGCAGCCGCACGAATCGTCGCTGCGCGCCTGGCTGCGCGGGCGCTTTCCCACCCTGACCGACGTCGACGATCTGGTGCAGGAGGCCTACGCCCGGCTGCTGCGCGCCCAAGCCTCGGGCAAGGTGCGCAACGCGCGGAATTATCTTTTCGCGACCGCCCGCAACGCCGCGCTCGATCTCTTCCGCCACGAAAACGCGCTCGCGTTCGAGCCGATAGGGGAAACGTCGGGCTCGTCCGTCTTGCAGGAAGAGGCCGGTGTGCGCGAAGCCGTCGGCCGGAAACAGGAACTCGAAATTCTCCGCGCCGCCCTCCAAGCCCTTCCCACCCGCTGCCGCCAGGTGTTCACGCTCCGAAAACTCTACGGCCTCTCGCATCGCGAGATCGCCACCCAGCTCCGGATCTCGGAACGCACCGTCGAGGCCCAGATCGACAAGGCCATGCGGCGCTGCACCGCTTTCCTGCGTGCTCACGGCCTGCCATGAGCCCCCGCGCCAACTCCGATCTCCCTGCGCCCGTCCTGCGCGCCGCGGGCAACTGGCTGGCCCGGAGCGATCGCGGGCTCTCGCCTGAGGAACAGTCCGCCTATGCCCGCTGGCTGGCCGAAGATCCCCGGCATGGACAGGCGATCGCCCAGCTTTCACGCACCCTCGCTGCCTTCGACCGCATCCGGGAGCTCGCGCCCGCCGGGATCGAGGACCGCGCGCCCGATCCCGATGTGTTCGCGCCCGCGCGCCGCCGGCTCCTCCGGGTCACCGGATCCGCCGTCGCGCTGGCCGCCGCTGCCGCGCTCGCCGTGTTTCTGTTCCGCCCGTCACCTCCCGCCGCACCCGGCGGAGTTCTGGAATTCACCGCGGCCCAGGCAGCCGAGCGCGTCACGCTCGCCGACGGCTCGATCATCAACCTCAATCGCGGCACGACCCTGACGGTCGCGCTGTCCGCGACCGCCCGCCAGATCCAGCTCACCCGCGGCGAAGCCCATTTTC
>JAEUHA010000672.1 GCA_016793535.1 Opitutaceae bacterium
GGATCAGGAAGCAAACGGGGACGTCCACGCGCCCCAGGGGGAGCGCCACCGCGCCGGGTTTTGATTTGTTTTCGAAAGGCCGCCGGCGATAGTCGCGGCATGCCTGCTCCGTCCCCGCACGCGGCCTTTCGCCGGCTCTTCGATGCCATCGGCACCGTGGATGCGGTCGGCGTCGAGGAGCGCGTGGCCAAGTACGCGACGCGTTCGATCAAGAAGGGCGCCAAGGTCTGGGGCTTGAAGGCCGCCGTCTCGATGGTCGATCTCACGACGCTCGAGGGCAAGGACACGCCGGGCAAGGTGGCGTCGCTCTGCCGCAAGGCGCTGCGGCCGCATGACGACCCCGCGATTCCCCGCGTCGCCGCGGTGTGCGTTTACCCCGCGATGGTCCGGCCCGCGCGCCGCGCGCTCGGGACGGGCACGGGGGTTCGCATCGCCTCGGTGGCGACCGCGTTTCCCAGCGGCCAGGCGCCGCTGAAGACGCGGCTGGCGGAGGTGCGGTCGGCGGTGGCGGACGGCGCCGACGAGATCGACATGGTGATCAACCGCGGGGCGTTCCTCGCCGGCGAATTCGGCCGGATGCAGGACGAGATCGCCGCCGTCGTGGAAGCGTGCGGCGCCGCGGCGCTCAAGGTGATCCTGGAGGTCAGCGAACTGGAGACCTACGACAACATTCGCGCCGCCTCCTTCCTGGCCATGCGCGTCATCCGCGAAGGCGATTTCATCAAGACCAGCACCGGCAAGACCTCGCTCAACGCCACGCTGGGCAACAACCAGGTGATGCTCGAGGCGATCCGTGATTTCTATCTGGATACGGGGATCGCCATCGGCATGAAGCCCGCGGGCGGGATCCGCACCGCGAAGCAGGCGCTGCAGTTCCTGATCGCGGTCAAGGAGACCCTCGGCGACGCCTGGCTCACGAACACCCGTTACCGCTTCGGTGCGAGCTCCCTGCTCAACGATCTCCTGCGCCAGCTCGAGAAGGAGCGGACGGGCGCGTATCAGGCTCCCTATTACTTCAGCGAAGCCGCCGAATCGTACTAACCACCATCTTCACTGATGAGCACTGATGGCTGATTCATCAGTGGCAATAAGTGTCCATCAGTGGTGCAGACCATGCCTCCCTCCGCCGCCAAAAAGTCTCCCCGCGTTCCCGCCCGTTCCGGCCGTCCGGCGCCGGAGTTGATCTTCGGGGACCTGTGGACGTTCGATCCGGCGCCGGAGACCGCGGACCCGAAGCTGAAGCCGCGGTACGATCTCTTCATCGACGGCCGTTTCGTCGCGCCGAAATCGGGCCGGTACTTCGACTCGATCAACCCCGCCAACGAACAGAAGCTCGCCGAGATCGCGCTCGCGGGCCGCGAGGACGTCGACGCCGCGTATGCCGCGGCGCAGCGGGCGTTCGACACGACCTGGAGCCGGATGCCCGGCCGCGAACGCGCCAAGTATCTCTTCCGCATCGCCCGGCTGCTGCAGGACCGCGCGCGGGAGTTCGCCGTGGCCGAGACGCTCGACGGCGGCAAGCCGATCAAGGAATCGCGCGACTTCGACGTGCCGATGACGGCCGCGCACTTCTTCTATCACGCCGGCTGGGCCGACAAGCTCGAGTACGTCGCCCCGGGTCGCCGCGTCGCGCCGCTCGGCGTCGTCGGCCAGGTGATCCCGTGGAATTTCCCGCTGCTGATGCTCGCGTGGAAGCTCGCCCCGGCCCTCGCGCTGGGAAATACGGTCGTGCTCAAGCCGGCCGAGACCACGTCGATCACCTGCCTGAAGTTCGCGGAGATCCTGCAGGAAGCCGGACTGCCGCCGGGCGTCGTGAACTTTGTGAGCGGCGCGGGCGACACCGGCGCCGCCGTCGTCACGCACCCGACGCCCGCCAAGATCGCGTTCACCGGCTCGACCGAGGTCGGCAAGCTCATCCTGCGCGCGCTGGCCGGCACCGAGAAGAAGCTCACGCTCGAGCTCGGCGGCAAGGCGGCGAACATCGTGTTCGACGACGCCCCGCTCGACCAGGCCGTCGAGGGCATCGTCAACGGCATCTTCTTCAACCAGGGCCACGTCTGCTGCGCCGGCTCGCGGCTGCTGGTGCACGAGCCGGTGGCGGACGCCGTGCTCGCCAAGCTCAAGCAGCGCATCCGCGTGCTGCGCGTCGGCGACCCGATGGACAAGAACACCGACATCGGCGCGATCAACTCGCAGGCGCAGCTGCGGAAGATCGAGGAGCTCGTGGCGAGCGGGGAGAAGGAGGGGGCGGAGATGTTCCAGCCGGCATGCCGGCTGCCCGCGAAGGGCTATTACTTCCGGCCGACGCTCTTCAGCGGGGTGACGATGAGCCACCGCATCGCGCGCGAGGAGATCTTCGGGCCCGTGCTCAGCATCCTCACCTTCCGCACGGTCGAGGAGGCGGTGGAGAAGGCGAACAACACCGCCTTCGGCCTGAGCGCCGGCGTCTGGACCGACAAGGGTTCGCGCATCCTTAAGCTCTCGACCGAGCTGAAGGCCGGCGTCGTCTGGGCCAACACCTACAACAAGTTCGACCCCACGTCGCCATTCGGCGGATACAAGGAGTCCGGCTTCGGCCGCGAAGGCGGGAGGCAGGGGCTGTTGGAATACGCCCGACTGGGTCGGGCGGATTAAGGTGTAAGGTTTAATGGGTAGCAACGTGCCCATCCGTTCACCTCCCGCCTTACACCTTACACCTTACGCCTTACACCTTAGACCTCTCCCCATGTCCCGTCTCCCGATCACCAAGACTCCCAAGCCCTACGTCGGCGGCGCGTTCATCCGCTCCGAGAGTGGCCGCACGTTTCCGTTGCGGGACGCGGCGGGCGCGTTCTTCGCCCATGTCCCGCAGTGCACGCGCAAGGACCTGCGCAACGCGGTCGAGGCCGCCGCGAAGGCGGGCCCGGGGTGGGCGAAGCGCACGGCGTACAACCGCGGCCAGATCCTCTACCGGCTCGGTGAGATGCTCGAGGCGCGGCGGCAGGAGATGATCGACACGCTGGTGCGCTTCGGCACCGCGAAGGGCGCCGCCGGGCGCGAACTCGACGTCGCGATCGACCGGCTCGTCTACTACGCGGGCTGGGCCGACAAGTACGAGCAGGTCCTGGGCAACGTGAACCCGGTGGCGTCGCCGCATTTCAATTTCACCGTCACCGAGCCGATGGGCGTCATCGGCGTGATCGCGCCCGACACGCCCGCGCTGCTCGGCCTGATTTCGCTCGTCGCGCCGATCATCGTGAGCGGCAACACCGTCGTGGCCCTGGCGTCGGAGACGACTCCGTACCCGGCGATCCTGCTCGGCGAAATGCTGGCCACCAGCGACCTCCCCGGAGGCGTGGTCAACGTGCTCACCGGCTTCCGCAAGGAAGTCGTCCCGACCTTCGCGACGCATGCGCACCTGCGCGGGCTCAGCGCCGCCGCCGGCGCGGACGACCGGAAAGCGCTCCGCCTGGGGGCCGCGGAAAGCGTGAAGCGCGTGCGTTTCGCCGCGCCGACCGACCCGGCCGGCTGGCTGGCCGACGACGCCCAGAGCCTGTACGCGATCCGCGATTTTCTCGAGTTCAAGACCACCTGGCACCCGATTGGCGCGTGAGCCGATTTTCAGGTGTGGGCGGGGTGCCCTCGCCCCGCGTAGAACCGTGACGAAATCCTACTATCGCGGGGTGAGGGCACCCCGCCTACACCTGGGGCGGCCTGGGCGGCGCCACCCAGCGCGGAATTGACGCCGCCTCCGCTTTGCCCGCTCATCACCCGATGAGCTTTTCTCGGCGTGCCGGCTGGATCGGGTTGCTGCTTGGCCTGGCCTGGGCGCAGGCCACGGGTGCGGCCGAGGCGGCGCGGGCCTCCGCCGAGGATCTGCGCGCGCAGCAACTGGTCGGGTCTGCGGCGTACCGGGCGGCCGTCGCGGCGTTCGACCGCGACTACGACCGCTTCGTGCAGGAGTTGATCTTCCTGACCGAGATCCCGGCGCCGCCGTTCAAGGAGCAGGTGCGGGCCGAAGCCTTTGCGAAGCTGCTGCGCGAGGTCGGGCTGGCCGACGTGCAGATCGACGCCGAGGGCAATGCGCTGGGCCTCTGGCGCGGCACCGCCGGGGATGCGGCGCCGCTCCTCGCGGTTGCGGCGCACCTCGACACCGTTTTTCCAGAGGGCACCGACGTGAAGGTGAAGCGCAACGGCACGCGTCTGAGCGCGCCCGGCATCGGTGACGACACGCGCGGCCTGGCGTTCCTGCTCGCGGCCATCCGCGCGATGAAGGCGGCGGGGATCACGACCCGCTCGAACATCCTGTTTATCGGCAACGTCGGCGAGGAAGGCCCCGGCGACCTGCGCGGCATGCGTTACCTGTTCCAGAAGGGGCCGTGGAAAGACCGGATCAAGCGATTCATCACGGTCGACGGCTCGAACAACGACCTCATCACGAACGGCGCGCTCGGCAGCAAGCGCTACCGCGTTACCTTCAAGGGACCGGGCGGACACAGCTGGGGCGCG
>JAEUHA010000033.1 GCA_016793535.1 Opitutaceae bacterium
TCCGGGCGGCGCGGACGACCGCGTCGCGGCCGGGCCGCCCCTGTTGGGGGGGGGCCCACCCCCCGCGCCTTGAATAATCAAACCCGAACCCCCGCGGGGGGGGGGCACCCCGCCTACAGCGAGCCAACTTTCCCCGCGCTGCCGCGGCGTTCAGAACGTCCCCTTGATCCCCGCCGTCCACAGCGACGCGTAATCATCCCGCTGCCGGAAACGCGCGTAGCGTGGCGTATTCGGCCCGTAGATCTTCGTGTCCTCGGTCGCACTGCCGATGTTGCGGATCGCGAGGAACACCCCGAGACCGCGACGCACGAAGTACTCGCCGCTCACGTCGATGTAGAGGCGTTTCGGCCGATAGTTGTACGTCCCGGGCTCGATGCCCCGGCCGGTGACGGCGGCGCGGCGCTGGATGCCGCGATAGTTTTCGTTGATGCGAAGATTGAACTTCGGCCGCGTGAGGCTCAGGCCCCAGTTGACCGTGAACGGGTTCATGTCCTGGAAGAAATCGAACGAGTTCTTCGCCCGCTGGGAGCTGAAGTTCGCGTTGAAGTTCAAGCCGCGCGCCCACTGCGGCAGGAACGTGAGGGCCTGCCGGTAGTCGATCTCGAGGCCTTTCATCCGAATCGGATTCTGCACGTTGAACTGGGTGACGACCTGGTAAATGCCGTAGGTTTCCGGGTCCAGGTCATAGGCGGCCAGGAACTCGGCCGTCACCGGCGTCGTCACGTTGCCGAACATGTTGTCGTAATCGCGCACGAAATACGCGACCGAGAGCTGGCCGACGGTGCCGAAGTAATATTCGAGCCGGGCCATATAGGTCTCCGCCTGCCAGGCGCGAATCGAGACATTGTTCACCGTGATCCGGTCGTTCGGGTTCACGACCTCGGTGTTGGGCAGCGTCAATCCGCCCGCGTACTGGTTGAAGTCAGGCCGCCCGACCGTCTGGTAGTAGGCCACCCGGCCGATCAGGTTGTCGACGAGGTTGTAGCTCACGTTCAGGCTCGGGAAGAGCCGCAGGTATTCCTTCTTCGCCTGGTAACCGCGATCGATGAGCGTGAGTTCGGAATAAGCCAGCCCGGCGTTGGTCGGCACGATCAACTGCGGCTGCCCCGCGGCATTGCGCACCACGTTGCCGCTGGCGTCGCGCTGGTACGCCAGCGTCGGGTCGGTCAACGGGCCCTCGGCCTCGATGTTGGTCTGCTCCGCCCGCAGGCCGCCGACGACCTTCATCCGGTGCTGGAAAAACGCGGCGTCGAGGCGCACGAACGCGGCCGAGATGACCTCGTTGGCGCGTTTCGAGAAACTGGCGTTGGCGCGATAATCGTTGTTCGCGTTGCGCGTCCAGTGGGTCGGATTCGCCTGGGTGTCCAGCCAGAGCTTCTTGTTGTCGACCTGCTGCTGCCGCGGAAGCCCGAAGTCCGGGATGCGCAGCGAATAGGCCTCGTCGATGAAGCGCGCCGGGCTGTCATCGTTGACCAGGCCCGCCTGCGTGAACGGCGTGTTGCTCGCCCGGCCGTCCGCGCCCACGTAGGTGTGGGTCTCGAGATTCCCGCCCGGACCACGCAGGTCGCGCACCTTGTCGCGGCGGTCGGCGCCGACCTTGACCGTCACGGGCACGTCGCGGAGCCAGAAATCGCGGCGGATGTTCGCGTAGGCCTGCGTGACGGTGTCGTAGGTGCGCTGCCGGTTGCTGTTCGCCGAGACGAGCGAGTAGCTGTTGAGATCCGTCGGATCGACCGCCTGCCCCAGGTGGTCGCGCACGGTGATCTTGCCGGGTCGCAGGTAGAAGATGTCGTCGAAGAGGATCTGGAGATTGTTCCGCTGGATCGTCATGCCGTTGAACGCCCCCAGGTCGATATCCTGATAATGGATACGCGAGTTGCCGTAGGCGACGCCGGTATCGGATTTCCACACCGGGCCTTCGTGCAGCCAGCGCAGGGACGGCGAGATGGTCCGGCCCGGCCGGATCCGGCCCCCGTTGGCGATGGTCATCTGTCCGGCGTTCACGGGCGTGCCGGTCGCGGGGAAGGTCGGCATCTGCCCCCACGTGTGGGTCGGGCTCCAGTTGCCGGGCGACACGCGGTTGATCGTGAACGTCTGGGTGCGGGTCGCGAAATTTTCCTTCAGCATGCCGTACTGGAACCCGAACGAGATCCGGTCGTGGGCGGCCGGCCGCCAGTCGACGGTGGTCGCGAACGAGTGCCGGGTCGTGTGCTTGCCGCTGTCGCGCCACGAAAACGTCGTCAGGTAGGGATTGTCGGGCGTCGTATCGGGAAACCAGTTACCGGTGCCGGTCGGATTGGCCGTCGCCGCCTGGTTCGTCACGATCGCCGCGCCGCGCCACTGCATCGCCGTGTTGGGCTGCGGCGTGTATTGCAGCGAATAGCCGGCCGAGACGCTGAAGCCGAAGGTCTTCGAGACGGGCACGACGGCCGACAGGTCGAACCCCGGGTTCACCTTGCGCGTCCATTCGCCCCAGCGCGGACCCGGGGTCTTGCCGAGCGACGACTCCGCGTCCTTGAACATCCACTGCAGGTTGTAGCTGTAACTCGGCCGGCTGCGCTCGAACGCGCTGCGCGGCACGAAATTCACCGAGCCCGCCAGCGCCGCGCCGGGCGTGTCGGGCGTGGGCGAACGGTTGATCTCCACCCGCGAGATGTTGTTGATCGAAACCTGGTCGAGTTCGACCGCCCGCCGCGTGCCCGCCCCGGCCGCGCTCGCCATCTCGAATCCGCCCATCGAGATCGGCACGTTGTCCGCCGGCGCCCCGTTGATCGAAAACCGGCGCGCATCGCCGCCCGTGTAGTCGCTCGTGATGCCGGGCAGGAACTTCATGAACTCGCCGATGCTGCCGTCGGCGATCGTGCCGAACTCGTCGGCCGACACCACCTGCATGATATTGCGCGCGAAACGCTGCTCGTTGATCGCGATCGCCGCGCCCTCCATCTCCTTCGACGACGAAATCACGAAGGTCTCGAGTTGCACGACCTCCCCGCCCGGCTTCGGCGCCGCGCCGCCGCCGGTCAGCGTGACATCCCGCACCACCCGCTCGCCGGCTCCCACGTTCACCTGCTCGGTCTGCGTGCCGCGGCCAGTGAAGAAGATCGAGAGCCGGGCCGTTCCGGCCGGGACGTTGGGAATCCGATAATAACCCGTCGGATCGCTGAAGACCTCGCGGCGGGTGCCTTCGAGCGTGATCCGCGCGTTCTCGACGTATTCCCCGCGCCGGGGATCGAACACGCGGCCTTCAATGGTCCCTGACGCGGGTGCCTGCGCCGAGAGACCGGCCGGGAGAAGGCACGCGAGCAGGGCGGTAAAAACGATCCGCCAGAGGCAGGGCGGACGGAGCAACGACGGGGTTGGGTTCATACGGCAGGGGCAGGGACGGTGCGCCCGAACCGGACGCACGGGTAGTCGGGGTTGAAGGAGGTCGCAGCGGGAAATCCGACCACCGGTCGCGGTCAGACAGCCCGCTCATCAGTACAAAGCGCCCCCGCCCACGGGCAAGTGGCAAACCCGGGCGTCGCCGCAAAATGTCCCCGACCGACCGCGCTCCGTTTTTCCCGGGAGGCCTCACCCTGGGCGGGCTTATGGCGCCTTCGCCAACAGGGCCGCGATGCGCTCCCGCGACGCCCGCACGTCGCCCGCGCTCGCCCGCGGTCCGAGTTCCAGGGTGAGCCGGTGGTCCGGTCGCCAGAAGCCGCTGACCATGGCAAAATCGATCCCGCCGGAGCCCAGCGGCTGGTGGTCCCGCTCGTCCGCGCCGACGTCGTGCAGATGAAATCCCAGCGTGCGCGGCGCCAGCGCCGCCAGGTGTGCCCGATGCTGCAACAGGCCCAGCCGCTCCTTGAGATCCGCGTGTCCGGTATCGTGCCAGTAACCGACCGGAGCGTCCGCCCCCAACGACGCCAGCAGTTCCGCGAAATCCTCGTCGCGCGGCAGTTCGTTGAACCCGTCGCGGTTCTCGAAACCGAGCTGCACGCCCCGTTGGACGGCCTGCGGCAGGATCGCCCGGATCGCGTCCTGCACGCGCTCCCAGTACGGCGGCAGTGCCCGCCGCAGCCGCGCCTGCGCCGCCTGCAACACGGCGCGATAGGCGAGAGCGTCAGGCCGGCCGGCCACCTCCGGGTGCCCCTGCCGGTAACGCGCCAGCCGCCGCGCCGGATCGAACCAGAAGAAACGCACGCGCCCGAGGTGGCACACGAGCACCTCGGCCTTCACTTCCGCGGCAAAGTCGAGGCTGCGTCGCGTGTGCCGCAGCCACTGCTCGCGCTCCTGCGGATCCGGCGCGGACGGTTCGTAGAGGTTGGGCGCCGCGCGTGTCGCCTCGGTCGGGAGCGGACAGAAGTTGTGCGTCGAAGTGACCTTCACGACTCCCTCCCGCACGGCCCGGAGAATGCCCGGCACGAGCGTGATCCGGATGCCATGACTGAGCTCGACGTACTCGAAACCAAGCCCGGCCATTTCCTGCAGCATCGCGTAGCCATCCTGGTGCCGGTGCGAACACCAGCAGGTGGATAGGGCAAGCCGCGGCTTCACACGACCGGACGCTGCGGGCGGCGCCGACCCTGACAACAAAAAGCCGCACCCCGGTGGGGGGTGCGGCTAAAAAGGGTGGCCAGGAACGGCGGCGCTTACTCGGCGTAACGGCGGCGGAGCATCTGGGTGAAGGCCTGAACCTTCTCCTTCCGGCGGCGCTTCTCGCAGGGCTTCTCGTAGTAACGCTTGGCGCGGGTTCCCTTGATGATGTTCTCGCGATCGAGCTTCTTCTTCATACGCCGCAGCGCGCGGTCGATGGGCTCGTTCTTGCGGATCTTGATTTCGATGGACATGGGACGGTCGTAAGCGGTCGGATGGTGAAAGGAAAAGCGGAGCAATAGGCCAGCCGCCGGCGGCCTCGTCAACGGCTTTTTTCGACCTGGTTAAACCAAGCTTGGTGCCCCGCGGAACACACGGAGGACACGGAATTCAGGCTCCGAAGGAATGCGATCGATCGGCCTGCAAGAATCGAACCTGAAGCCAAGGAAGAACGGGAGGGTCGAGGCTGGCGGCATCTCCCTATCCGGGACCTTCCCGCTCCCCGCAGGTTTCCCGCCGTTCCGTGTGTTCGGTGTGTTCCGTGGGCAAAATAGTCACGTTTCGCCTTTCCGTGCGCTTGCACGCGCCTCCGTGGCGGTTTGTTTCAAGGGCCTTGGCTGCCACCGACAAGAATTTCGTCCACCTGCACGTCCACACCGACTACAGCCTGCTCGACGGCTGCTGCCGGATCGACCGGCTGGTGGAACGGGCCCAGGAACTCGGCATGAGCGCCATGGCGCTGACCGATCACGGCAACCTTTACGGTGCGATCGAATTCTACAACCAGGCCAAGGCCAAGGGGATCAAGCCGCTGATCGGCTGCGAACTCTATCTCACCGAAACGTCGCGCCTGGAAAAGAACGGCCGCTCCGACGAGGGCAAATCGATCTTCCACCTCGGTCTGCTGGCGAAGAACCTCACCGGTTACCAGAACCTGCTCAAGCTGGTCTCCGACGCCCACCTGCGCGGTTTCTACTACAAGCCCCGCACCGACATCGAGACCCTCGCCAAGTACGCCCACGGGCTCATCGGTTTCACCGGCTGCCTGGCGTCCCTGGTCCCGCAGCACCTGCTCTACGACCGCTTCGAGGAGGCACGGAAGGCCTGCGGCCGGTTCGTGGAAATCTTTGGCCGGGAGAATTATTTCGTCGAGATCCAGGACCACGGCATCCCCGAGCAGCGGAAAATCATCCCCGGCCTGCTCAAACTCGCCGAGGAGTTCGAGCTGAAGGTCATCTGCACGAACGACGTCCACTATGTCCGCAACCAGGACGCCGGCCCGCACGATGCGATGCTCTGCATCCAGACGGGTTCGAAGATCGACGACGAGAAGCGGATGAAGTTTTCGGGCAACCAGTTTTACCTGAAGTCGCGCGACGAGATGGCGAAGCTGTTCGCCGAGGTGCCGGAATCGCTCACGAACACCCAGCTCGTCGCCGAGATGTGCGACCTCGCGATCCCGTTTCCCAAGGGCAGCGAACGTTACCCGCGCTACCCGCTCCCGCCGGAAATCCGGAGCACGGTTACGCCCGCCCAGTACCTGCACGAGCTCTGCGTGAAGGGCCTGACGACGCGCTACGGCTACGACTTCAACGCCGTCGCCCAGCGCCCCATCGTCGCCGAGCGGCTCGCGAAACTCACGAACCTGCCGGCCGGACAGAAGCCGCAGCCGCCCGACTACGGCGGCCTCGCCCTCGAGGAGGAGCTCGCCGTCCGCATGGGCTACGAGCTCGCGATCATCAATGTCACGGGCTTCATCGACTACTTTCTCGTCGTCTGGGATTTCATCGCCTGGGCAAAGCAACACGGCGTGCCCGTCGGCCCCGGCCGCGGTTCCGGCGCCGGCTGCCTCGTCGCCTACCTGCTCGGCATCACCAATCTCGACCCGATCCGGTTCAAGCTGCTCTTCGAGCGCTTCCTCAACCCCGAGCGCGTGTCGCCGCCGGACTTCGACATCGATTTCTGCATGCGGCGGCGCGAGGAGGTCATCAACTACGTCCGCGAAAAATACGGCCGCGACTGCGTGGCGAACATCATCACCTACGGCACGCTCGGCGCGAAGATGGTGATCCGCGACATCTCGCGCGTGCACAACCTCGCGTTCGCCGACGCCGACCGGCTGGCGAAGATGATCCCCGACGAGCTCAACATCACGCTCGAGGACTCGATCACGAAGAGCGCCGAGCTGCGCGACGAGGTGAACAAGAATCCGGTCGCGAAGAAGATCTTCGACCAGGCGCGCGTGCTCGAGGGCATGGTGCGCAACACCGGCAAGCACGCCGCTGGCATCATCATCACGGACAAGCCGCTCGACGAATTCGTCCCGCTGACGCTGCAGGAGGGCGACGTCACGGTGCAGTTCGACATGAACGCCGTCGGCAAGCTCGGCCTGCTGAAGATGGACTTCCTCGGGCTCAAGACGCTCACCGTCATTTCCGACGCGGTGGAAAACGTCCGCCGCACGGCCGATCCGGCCTTCGACATCGAGAAGATCCCGCTCGATGACCCGAAGACCTACACGATCCTCAACGCCGGCAAGACGGTCGGCGTGTTCCAGCTCGAATCGCCCGGCATGCAGAACGCGTGCAAGCAGGTCGGCGTCTCGAACATCGACGACATCAACGCCATCTGCGCGCTCTACCGCCCGGGCCCGATGGCGTTCATCCCTGACTACGCGCGCGGGAAAAAGGATCCGTCGAGCGTCTCCTATCCGCACAAGCTGCTCGAGCTCTCGCTGCAGGAGACGTACGGCATCATCGTCTACCAGGAGCAGGTGATGGAGTGCGCCAAGATCATCGCCGGCTACACGCTCGGCGGCGCCGACATGCTGCGCCGCGCCATGGGCAAGAAGGACGCCGAGGCGATGGCGAAGGAGCGGCTCAAGTTCGTCGAGGGCGCGAAGCGCGTGAACAACATCGACGAGAAGAAGGCCAATGAGATCTTCGACCTGCTGAACAAGTTCGCGAGCTACGGCTTCAACAAGTCGCACTCGGCCGCGTACGCGCTCGTCAGCTACCAGACCGCGTATCTGAAAGCCAACTACCCGGTGCAGTTCATGGCCGCGGTGCTCACCGCCGAGCTCGGCAACGCGGAAAAGGTCTCCCACTTCATCGCCGAGTGCGAGGCGATGGGCATCACCGTCCTCGGGCCGGACGTGAACGAGTCGCGGGAGATGTTCACGCCGGTGCTTCGGCGCCGCGGCGGCGCAGTTGAGAGTTCAGAGTTGAGAGTTGAGAGCATGAATCCGGCAGGGCCCGGTCTCTCAACTCTCAAGTCTCAACTCTCAACGGCCCGAAGCGAATCACAGATTCGCTTCGGGCTCGCCGGCATCAAGGGCGTCGGCGAGCAGGCCGCGCAGAAGATCCTCGAGGAGCGCGAAAAGAACGGTCCTTACCGCGACTATCCCGATTTCCTCATCCGCGCCGACTCGCGTGCGATCAACAAGCGCGTGCTCGAGAATCTGATCGCCACCGGCGCCTTCGACTTCAGCGGCGCGGAACGCGAGGAGCTGTTTGCCCAGATCGACGAGGCACTCGGCGTCCTGGCCGAGCTGCAGCGCAAGTACCCGGCACTGCGCAAGGACGCTCCCGCCGCCGCGAAACCCGAGGAGCCGGCCGAGTCGATGCTCTTCGACATGGCCGCCGCCACCGCGCCTGCCGCCCTGCCCGACCGCGACGAACTCGCCGCCGAGTTTCTCCGCCTGCTCAAACACACGCGCCGCGCGCCGGCGGCCAGCAACGGCGCCGCGCCGGGCCGGGCGTTCGCGGACGATCACATGTTCGATCTCGGCGCCGGTGCCGGCACGGCGGCCGCGAGGACCGGCGCCAAGGCCGCCGCGACCACCGAGCGCAAGGTGCTCACCGCCGCGACCCGGCTGCAGTTCGAAAAGGAACTGCTCGGCTTTTACGTCTCGGGTCACCCGATGAATGCCTACGAGGGCCTCGCCGACGCCCTCAACACCTACGCGATCGAGGAACTCCTGCTGCAGGGCGACCGCGTCGAGTTCCGGCTCTGCGGCATCGCCGGCAACATCGTGAAGCGGCTCTCGAAGAAGGATAATCGACCGTGGGCGATGTTCACGCTCGCAACCAAGAAGGGCTCGATCGGGCTGAACATCTTCGCCGACGGCTACGAGGCCTACGGCCGCAGCCTGCAGGAGAACGCGACCGTCCTCGTGCAGGGCAACATCATCGTCAATCAGGAGGGTCCGCGCATCAACGTGAAGGAGATCTATCCGCTCGACGGACAGGTCGCGGGCCTGGTGAAGAAGGTGACCTGGCTGCTCGATCCCGCGCACCCGGCCGGACCGGATTTCCTGCGCGCGCTGCGCGAGACGCTCAACCGCCAGGCCGGCGACACCAAGGTCCAGCTCGGCTTCATGTTCGAGCGCCGGATCGCCCCGATCGCCGAGACGAGCACCGCGTTGAGCTGGAAGCTCAACGCCCCCGCCTTCCAGCAACTCCGCGCCCACCCCGCCGTGGTCGGCGTCCAGATCGAAACCCGTCCGGTCGAGCTCAAGGAAGACCGGCGCTGGAAGAAGCGGGCCTGAACCCGACCTCCGTCTCTTGAACGCCATCTTCAACCACGCCGCCCGCATCCTCACCGCCGCCGCGCAGGACAACGTTCCCGCCGACCGGGCGCTCCGGCATTATTTCCTGGAGCTGCGCCACCTCGGGCCGCGCGACAAGCGCGCGATCAGCCGCGCGGTCTTCGCGTACTTCCGCTGGCTGCAATGGCTCGACCTGAAGGCGTCGTTCCAGAAGCAGGTCGAACAGGCGCTGACCCTTCACGAGCGTTTCCTCGCCAACGAAAAGTCCGTCAAGCCCGAGGCGCTCGCCGCCCGCGCCGTCCCGGACTGGCTCCACGCCGAGATGGAGCTGCCCCCGGCCTACCTGCGTCACCTGCAACACGAGCCCGCCCTCTGGCTGCGCGCCCGGCCGGGCACGGCCGCGAAGCTCGCGCGTGAACTCGGCGACTGCGAGGTCTCCGAGCGCGCCCCCGACGCCGTGCGCTTCAAGGGCGTGCAGGACCTGTTCGTCACCCCGGCGTTTCACCGCGGCGCGTTCGAGATCCAGGACCTTTCCTCCCAGCTCGTGAGCCTCGGCTGCGCGCCCCGGCCCGGCGAGACGTGGTGGGACGCCTGCGCCGGCGAAGGCGGCAAGCTGCTGCACCTCGCCGACCTGATGGTCAACAAGGGCGTGATCTGGGCCAGCGACCGCAGCGAGCGCCGGCTCCAGGTCCTGAAGCGCCGCGCCGCCCGGGCCCAGCTGTTCAACTACCGCAGCGCACTCTGGGATGGCTCGGCGAAACTTCCCACCAAGACGAAATTCGACGGCATCCTGCTCGACGCCCCGTGCTCCGGCGTCGGCACCTGGCAGCGCAACCCGCACGCGCGCTGGACCACCACGCCCGACGATGTCCGGGAGCTGGCCGCCACGCAGCGCGCCATGCTCGAGCACGTCGCCGGCGCGCTCAAGCCCGGCGGTCGCTTGATCTACGCCGTCTGCACCCTCACCCGCAGCGAGACGACCGCGATCGCCGACGCGTTCTCGGCCGCGCACCCGGAGTTCGAACCGGCCAGCCTGTTCGACTCTCAACTCTCAACGCTCAACTCCCGGCTCCTTCTCTGGCCCCACGAGCTCAACGCCAACGGCATGTTTCTCGCCGCGTGGAGACGCGCAAAATAGACTCCGCCACCGTCCGCGCCGACTTCAACGACCTGCTCTCGGTCGTCCACTACACCCGCGCGGCCCACGAGCTCGGCCTCTGGCAGTCCGAGCGCCGCCTCATCGAACGCTTCTTTCCCGACCGCGCCACGCCGCTGCTCGAGGCCGGCTGCGGCGCGGGCCGCGTGACGCTCGGCCTGTGGGAACTCGGCTACCGTCACCTCACCGCCTTCGACTTCGCCGAGGAACTCGTCGACCAGGCCCGCAGCCTCGCCGCCGAACGCCAGGCCGGCGCCATCACCTTCCTCCACGCCGACGCCACCCGCCTGCTTGCCGGCCCTGGCCAGCCCTGGGACGACGAACGATTCCGGGGGGCGCTGTTCATGTTCAACGGGCTGATGCAGATTCCGGGGCGGGCGCACCGCCGGAACGCGCTGCGGCAGCTGCACCGGGTCTGCGCGCCGGGGGCGCCGCTGCTGTTCACCACGCACGATCGGGATTCGTCGCCGACCGAACGCGCGCTCTGGCGGCTCGAGACGCTGCGCTGGGTCCGCGGCGAACAGGACCCGCGGCTGGTCGAATTCGGCGACCGTTACTTCGAGGACGAGACCGGCCGCACCTTCATGCACCTGCCGGACCGGAAGGAGATTCTCGAGGACCTGGCCGCGACGGGCTGGAGCCACACGTTCGACGCGATGCGGACCGAGGTCGCCCGCGAATCGCGCGCCGTGCGGGACTTCTCCGACGAGTGCCGCTTCTGGGCGGCCCGGAGAAACGAAGGTCTGCCGGCGTAGCGCGGGCCTGCTGCTCGCGTGCAGGGGAACGCGCACCGGAACCTTCCGGAGGGCAGGAGGCCCCCGCCCCGCTGAAACTCCGCCGCGGGAGGCCGCTCGAGGCGCCTGCCAGGGAAGGTCGCCACGGGAGGCCGCGTCGCGCCATCAGAGCCCGCGCGGCGTAAGCTTCTTCCGGATACGCGTCGCCTCCTCGGCCACGACCGGATCCGGACTGCCCGCGAGCAGCTCGTCGAGCAGTCGCACCGCCGCCGGCGCGTCGCCCCCATTGGCCCGCTCCACCGCCTCCCGCACGCGCTGGTAGTCGCCCATCCGGCGGCGGACGCTTTCCATGAACTCGCGCGCCGCCGGATCCAGGTCCCGGGCCAGGGCGCGGTCCGTGATCGCCAGGACGTCCTCGAGCCGGTTCAGCGCCGACAACCGGTTGATCTCCGCAATGTCCCCCTGCACGCGCTCGTTCTCGAGCAGGCGCCGCGCGTAGAGCATGCCCGCGCTGGTGACGTTGGGATGCCGTGCGCACAGGCGCTCAAGCCGCGCCCGCCCGTCGTCGCCCCGGCCGGCGCGAATCTCCGCCGCAGCCACGCCGGCCTCGATCATGGTGTTGCCCGGTGATTGCTGGCTGCCCCGGGCCAGCAGGTCGAGGTCACCCGGGACAAACGTCGCCATCCCGCGCATCACACCGGCGAGTCCCTCGTACGAGGCCACGTGCGAGGGTGACAGCGTGATGGCGCGGCGAAAGTCGGCCGCCGCCTCGTCCATCGCCTGCGGATCGACCGGGACGTCGGGCAGCCAGGGCTGCAGCAGCTCGGGCAGCCGGGAGACCGCGAGGTTGTGGTACACGAGATAGCTGGTCGAACCGGCGGCGGCGGCCTTCGTCAGCACCGACAGCGCGGTGGCAAAGTCCTTTCGTTCGACGGCGATATGCCCCAGCAGCTCCCAGGGCCGCGGATCGAGCGGCGCCAGTTCCGCCGCCTGCCCAAGGTACGACTCGGCCTCGTCCGCGCTGCGGGCACCAAGCAGCAGCGATCCTTTCGCCAGCGCGACATCCGCGGGGCCCGCGAGTCCGATCTTCACCATGCGCGTGATGTCGGCGGTCGAACGGGAATACACGTGCTTGTGATAGGTGCCGCCCGCGATGTAGCGCCGCAGCCGCACCTCGAGCGTCGCGTGGTCCGCCCCGAACGCCGCCAGGAACGCATCGTCGGCCGAGCGCACCACCGGCAGCAGCTCGAGATAGCGCTGGACCGCCGCGCGTCCCGGCGCCTGCTCGCCGAACAGGAGGTAATGCACCAAAGCCCAGGACTGGGCGTAGAAGATCCCGCTGCGGGTGACCTCGTTGTACAGCAGCGAATCGCGGCCGAGGCCCAGCAGTTTCGGCAGTGGCAGCAGGCTCTCCTCGCGCAGCAGCTCGACGTGCTCCTCCATCGCGGCGCCGAACGCATAGCTCCGCGCATTCGGCAGCTCGAACGTCGCGTACACCTCCGCGAGCCCCTCGCCCAGCCAGAGCGGCACATAGCCCTCGCGCGCGCTCAGGTGCCAGTGCACGGCCTCGTGAAAGATCACCCGCCGCGTCTCGGCCGCGTTCCGCGCGGCACTGAGCATGATCGTATTGATGTCGTTGGCGCGGACGAAAAACCCGCCGATCTTCGCCGGCTTGCCGCCTTCGAGCGGCACATAGGGCTCCATCGCGCGGGCGTTGCGGAACAGCACCACCGTGACGGGCCGCAGCCGCTCCGCCGGCACCGGCACCGCGGTCTGCAGGCCCCGGCGAAACTGCTCGAGCTCGATGGCCCACTTGCGCGCGACATTTTCACCCTCGGTCGTGAGGATGGTGAAGCGGTCGGTCACCGCCTTGATCCACGTCTCCTCGGCGCCGCGCGCGACGCCGGCCAGCAGGGTCACACCGAGCAGCACCGCCACCCAGCCCCGGGAGCGCGCCCGTTCAGTTGCGCCCGAACAGTGCATCCTCCACCTCCCGGGCGGCGAACATGAACGCGGCCTCGTGGGCGATGTCCGGCGTCTCGACCTTGCGCCAGTTGAAGGGCCAGCCGTTCTTCCGGGCGAGCGCCTCGGCAAAGGCGAACACCGCCCGCCCGCGCGCCAGCCGGTGCGGGCCTTGCAGCATCGCGGGCTCGCTCACGTCGAGGCTGGGCGACGTCAGGACGTCACCGGTTCCCTGATACAGGGTCAGCGGCGCGGCGAGATACCGCCGGAGGACATCGTCGCCGCTGAGTTCCGGCGGGAGCGCGCCGAAGCCGTAGCCGAACTCGCGCTCGCGGGTCGGAAAGAGGTGCGAGCCGGCGTTGACCGCCACGATCCGCTTCGCCTCGCCGGGCATGAAGGCCGCGAGCCGGACGAGGAACTGCCCTCCCGCCGAGTGCCCGATCAGGTAGTAGGGAAGATCGGCGCGCCCCTCGAGTCCGCGCACATGCGCCACGATCCGCGGCACGGCGGCGTAGGTCCACTGCTCCGGCGGTTGCGCGCGGCCCTGCGCATCCACGATTCCCCCGCGCTGATAGCGGGCCAGCGGGAAGCGGTCGCGGTCGAAGAGCGGCGTGACGACGATGACCTTGAAGCGCTCCGCCAGCGCGATCGCGTAATTGCGGTAGTCCTCGGCGTTGCGCTGCACGCCGTGAAACACCACGAGGAGCGGGCCGTCGCGGTAGGTGGGCGGCTTGTACGTGAAGAGCGTGAGCGGCTCGCCGGCGTTGGCGAACACGACCTGCCCCGGACCTTTCGGCAATGGCTCGGCGCGGAGTGCGGCCGACAGGATGAACGCGACCGCCAGGGCGAGCGCGCGGAACCCGGATTTGCAGGCAGTCATGGGTGAATTAAGCATAACCCAGCGCCTTCGCCACCGCCGGATAGGTGATTTTTCCACCCCGGGTGTTGACCCCGCGGCGCAGACTTTCCTGCTCGGCCAGGGCCCGCTCCAGACCGCGGCTCACGATCGTCACCACATAGGGTTCGGTCGCCTGCGTGAGACCGAGCGTCGAGGTGCGGCCGACCAGCGCGGGCATGTTCGGCACCGCGTAATGAATGACGCCGTGTTCCCGGTAGACTGGCTTTTCATGCGAGGTGGGCCGGATGCTCTCGATGCAACCGCCCTGGTCGATTGCGATGTCGACGATCACGCTGCCCGGACGCATCCGCGCCACCATGCGTTTCGTGACGACCGTCGGGGCCTTCGCGGCCGGAATCAGCACCGCGCCGATCAGCAAATCGGCATCCGCAACCTCGTTCTGCAGGTTGGCGGGGTTCGACATCAGCGTCACGACCCGGCCGCGATACTCCATGTCGAGCGTCTCGAGCCGGCGCGGGTCGAGATCGAGCACGGTCACGCGCGCCCCCATGCCCACGGCCATCTGCACCGCATGGCTGCCGGAATTGCCTGCGCCCACGACCACCACGTGGCCCGGCATCGTGCCGGGAATGCCGCCGAGCAGCACGCCGGACCCGCCGTGCTGGGTCTGGAGAAAATACGCTCCGATCTGAATCGAGAGCCGGCCCGCGATCTGCGACATCGGCTTCAGCAGCGGGAAACTCCCATCGGCTCCCTCCACCGTTTCATACGCGATGCCGAGGATATTCTTCTTCAGTAGGACGCGCGCGAGTTCCGGTCCGGCCGCGAGGTGGAGATACGTGAACAGCGCCTGGCCTTCGCGCAACCGGTCGTATTCGGCGGGCAGCGGCTCCTTCACCTTCAGGATGAGATCGGCCGCGCGCCAGATCTTCGCGGCGTCGCCAACGAGCGTCGCGCCAGCCTGGCGGTACTCGGCATCCGTGAATCCGGCGGTCACACCGGCCGATTTCTGGATCAGGACTCGGGCGCCAAGGCCGACGCAACGCCGGCAGAGGCTCGGGGTCATCGAGACCCGGGTTTCACCGATCTTGATCTCCTTGGGTACTCCGATCGTCATGGCCGAAACAGAATCACGAACATCGTGAAAGACACGCCCAGAATGGACCGCGGGGCACCGCCCTTGCACGTGATCGTCGCCTGCGCGGAAAACCGCGTCATCGGTCGCGCCGGCCGCCTGCCGTGGCACATTCCCGAGGACCTCGCGTTCTTTCACGCGGCGACGGCCGGCCAGGTCTGCGTCATGGGCCGGATCTGCTTCGAGACCTGGCCGCACGTCCAGGCCGACCAGCGCCGGCCCGTCGTGATCACACGCGCGACCTCCCTGGCGGGGCCAGGGGTGCGCGTCGCCGGCTCCCTCGACGCGGCCCTGGCGATCGCGGAGACGCTGCCCGGTGAGGTCTACGTCTGCGGGGGGCAGCGCATCTACGAGGAAACGCTCGCGCTCGACCGCCCGCTGCGCCTGCACCTCACCCTCATTCACGCCACGATCCCCGGGGACACGTTTTTTCCCGAGTGGCGGCACCTTTCCTGGCAGGAAATCGGGCGTCGTGAGAGTGCGGATACGAACTTCCGGTACACGTTCCTGACCCTGGATCGGGTGGCGGTTTGATTCGTGGGCGAGAGGGGCTTTACGCCCCGGTCCGCACTTCATCCGCCTGTGGGCGGGGGGCCCTCACCCCGTCGGGGGTCCGCGATGAAACCGCATCTCCTGCGGGGTGAGGGCACCCCGCCTACCTACATCCTAACGCCGGGCCGCGTGCGCCGCGGAAACGGCGATGTACTTCTCCGCCCAGGGGCGCAGCGAGGCAATCTCCTCCGGCTTCAGGGGCCGCACCACCTTGGCGGGCGCGCCGAGAATCATCGAGCCGGGCGGCGCCACGAAACGCTGCGTCACGAGTGCGTTGGCGCCCACGATGCAGTGGTCGCCGATCTTCGCTCCGTCGAGCACCGTGGCACCCATGCCGATCAGGCACTCGTGCCCGATCTCGCAGGCATGGATGATGGCGGCGTGGCCGATGGTGGTGTAGTTGCCCACCTTTACCCCGTAGTCGTCCGCCAGGTGGACGATCGTCCCGTCCTGCACGTTCGTGCCCTCGCCGATCACGATGGAATTGATGTCGCCGCGCAGGACGCAGCCGTACCATACGCTGCTGCGCTCCCCGAGGGTGACATCGCCGATCACCGTGGCGTTGGGAGCGACAAACGCCGCGCGGGCGACGTCCGGGGTGCGCCCGAAGTGGCGCGCGAGGCGATCCTGTACGGTCATGATGCACTTGGTTCTCGCCGGGCCCGCCACGGTGCGCAAGCTCGGCATCCTTCCGGCTATCCCACCCGCCATGGACACTCTGATCAACGTCGCCCGCGGCCTCGCGGGCATCGTCGTCTTCATCGGCATCGCCTGGTGCTTCAGCGCCAATCGGCGGGCCATCCCCTGGCGGCTGGTCGTCACTGGCATGGCGCTGCAGTTCGTCTTCGGCCTGCTCGTCCTGCGGGTCGACGCCGTGCGCGTCGGGGTCGATGCCGTCGGCCGCTTTTTCGTGCGGATCCTCGACTTCAACGAGGCGGGCGCGCGCTTTCTCTTCGGCAACCTGATCGATGCGTCGCAATCCTGGGGATTCCTTTTCGCCTTCAAGATCCTCCCGACGATCATCTTCTTCTCCGCGTTCACCTCCCTGCTCTTCTACCTCGGGATCCTCCAGCGCATCGTCTTCGTCTTTGCCTGGGTGATGAGCAAGACGATGAAGCTCTCGGGGGCGGAAAGCCTCAGCGCGTCGGCCAACATCTTCCTCGGCCAGACTGAAGCCCCGCTGCTGATCAAGCCCTACCTGGCGACGATGACGCGCTCCGAACTGCTGGCCGTGATGGTCGGCGGCATGGCCACGATCGCGGGTGCGGTGATGGTCGCTTACATCAGCATGCTCGGCGGGCCCACCGAGGCCGGACAGCTCCTGTTCGCCAAGCACCTGCTGACTGCGTCGGTGCTTTCCGCTCCGGCGGCGCTGCTGACGGCCAAGATCCTCGAGCCGCAGACCGAGGAAGTGAACCGCCACGTGGAAGTACCGAAGGAGAAGATCGGCAACAACGCCCTCGAGGCGATCGCGAACGGCACCACCGACGGGCTGAAGCTCGCCGTCAACGTGGGCGCCATGCTGATCGTGTTCACGGCGATGGTCGCATTCGCCAACTGGATACTCTCGGCCGGCGTCGGCGGCTGGTCCGGCCTCAATGCATGGATCGCCGAGACGACCAGCGGGCGCTACACGGAGCTTTCGCTCCAGTACATCATGGGCCTGATCTTCGCTCCGCTGGCCTGGCTGATGGGCATCGATGCCGGCAACCTGATGGTCGCCGGCCAGATCATCGGCGAGAAGACGATCCTGAATGAATTCTACGCGTACGGCACACTCGCGAAGCTCAAGGACTCCGGCGTGCTTTCCGACCAGCGCGCCCAAGTCATCCTGACTTATGCGCTGTGCGGCTTTTCCAACATCGCCTCGATCGGCATCCTGATCGGAGGCATCGGCGCGCTCGCCCCCAACCAGCGGCCCGTGCTCGCCCAGCTCGGGCTCAAGGCCCTGCTCGGCGGCAGCATCGCGTGTTTCCTGACGGCGTGCGTGGCGGCGGTTCTGATCTGATACCTGAGAGCGCGGACGTCCTCGTCCGCTGATTCAATCCCTGCGGCCGGGGACGGCCGCGCTCCCAGGGGGATCAGCCTTTTTGTTTCCAGGCGCCGCTGGCGTCCTGGATCCAGTGGCCGCGCCGGGCGAGAGAGGCGAGCTGCTGGGCACGCTGCCGGCCCACGGTGTCGGGGTTGGCGCCGGTCCGGGCGGCGATGTCCGCGTAGACGGTGCGGCGATCGGCGTTTTCGTCGGCGATGACTTTCTGGTCGGCGGCCTGCGCCGCGCCGCGCGCCTCGAGGTAGCCGCGGTTGTTTTCGCCGGCGGCGCCGCGGTCCTTCAGTTCATTCAAGCTGCCGAGGCGCTGCTCCATGCGCGC
This sequence comes from Opitutaceae bacterium, assembly GCA_016793535.1. GTDB lineage: Bacteria > Verrucomicrobiota > Verrucomicrobiia > Opitutales > Opitutaceae > ER46. The sequence continues at coordinate 17,892 of JAEUHA010000033.1, forward strand.
CCGCACGGCGTTCAGGTTTTCGGCTGCGGGCGCGACCGACCCGGCCGAGAGACCGGCCACCACGAGAAGGAGACGAACCAAGAGTGAGAGTTTCATGACGATAAAGCGGGTTGGTAAGGACGTGGTTCAGGGCGTGGCGCCGGCCTTCTTGTCGAGGTCGCCGAAGAAGTCATTCAGCGCCTTGTCGACCTTCACGTTCACGTCCACGTTGATTTGAATCGGATCCACCGTGTGGTGGGTCTTGATGTTCAGGCAGCCCGCCAGCGGGAGTACGAGCGGCACGAGGAGGAGAAAGCGCTTCATGGTGGAATCAGGCTGTCCCTTGAGACGTTGCCGATCAACGCCGCATTCAAAAAGAAATCAGGGCCGGGCTGGCCACGCGTCGGGCAAACTGCCCACGGAACACACGGAGCACACGGAAGAATCGTCAGTTTCGTGTGCTCCGTGTGTTCCGTGGGCCAATCCAATTCCTCCGGTTACTTCGCGCCCTTGAAACGCAGGCGCGAATCCGTGCTCATGTCGGCGCCGATCTTCACCAGTTCGTCGAGCGGCCCCCGGACGTTGACCCGCGTGTCGATCGGTGCCGTCAGTTCCGGGTCGCTGGGCCCGCCGACCAGATGCACCCAGGCGGTGCGACCCTCGGCGTCGCCGAGCGGCGTAAATGTCATTTCGAGCACCCGCGCGCGCAGCGGGATTTCGCCCGTCTCGACTTTCCGGAACCCGGGAAAGTATTTCACGATGTCCGGGGGCAGGCTGGTGGACAGCCAGCCGGGCTTCACCGCCAGGCGCAGGTCGGCGGTCTCACCCGTGCGCAACGCCAGCCGGCCGTCGCCGATGCGCAGCCCGCTCGCGTCGCGCTCGAGGGCGACTTCGCCGTCCAGCCGCCCGACGCCCTCGGCGAGCACGGGCGGCAGGAGAAAGAGGATCTGTTCGACCGCGACGCCCTGCATCCGCGCGACGACGGAGAACTCCGGCCGGCTCGTCGACATGACGAGTGAGCCGGTGGACAATTCGCCGCCGAACACGTCGATCGCCGCCTGGTTGACGCTGAGCCGGTCACCGTCGAGCAGGAACTCGATCCGCCCCACGCCCAGCGGCACCACGTCGAACCGGCCGCTCCGCCACGTGAACACCTGTGCCGGTTCGGTTCGCCGCGCCGCCAGATCCGCCACGTCGATGTCGAACGAGATGCCCTCGAGCAGCAGCGTGCGGCCGGGATCGTCGAATCGACCTTCGCGCAGGCTCAGGCTGGCACTTCCGCCCAGCTTGCCGCCGCGCCAGGTGCCCCGCGCGCTCGCTTCCAGCGCACCGGCCACCGTCACGCCGGACAACGCCGGCCCCAACCGCGGCGCGAGCCAGCCGAACCATTCGCCGACGTCGATCTGCGCCGCGGCAATCTCCCAGGTGCCTTCACCAGCGGGATCGAGCACCGCCGTGCCCCGCACCTGCATGCCGCGTCCGGTCACGGCGAAGGCGATCTTGCGTTCCAGCGGCCGGGTCGACTGCACCTGCACCGTCCATTCGAGCTCCGGCGCACCGCCCAGCACGGTGGCGGCAAAGCGTCCCTTCAGTTCGCCGTCCAAGGGCGGCAGCAGCGGACCGTCAGCGGCGGGCAGCCATGGCGCCGCCGTCAGGAGCAGACCGGAGAAAGCTCGGCGGAAGATCACCACGCAGGATGCGAATCACACGGAAACCATGGCAGCGGGCAATCTGTCCCCGCGGTCGGCGCAACTCAACCCTGCAGCCGCTCCTGCTGCCACACCGCCGGCAACGGCAGGAGGCAGCGCGGAGAAACGACCGCTCGCGTGGCGGCGGAGCCGCGCACGTTACTTGATCGGGACCGGCTTCAGGGCCCAGATGTCGTTGGCGTATTCGCGAATCGTGCGGTCGCTCGAGAATTTTCCCATGCGGGCCGTATTCAGAATCGCCATGCGCGCCCAGGCCGTCTTGTCCCGATAGGCGGCGTCGATGCGGGCGTGGCAGTCGCTGTAGCTGCGGAAGTCCGCCAGCACGAGATACGGATCGCCGCCGTGCATCAGGCTGCCGTGCAGGGCGCCGAACGCCCCGTGCTCACCGGGCGTGAAATAGTCGCTGCCGATCCAGTCGATCACCGCGCGCAGCTCCTCGTCCCGTTGATACAGGTCCCACGGGCTGTAACCCCGCGCGCGCAGGGCCTCGACCTCCTCGACGGTGAGGCCGAAGATGAAGATGTTGTCGTCGCCGACCTCCTCCCGGATCTCGACGTTGGCGCCGTCGAGCGTGCCGATGGTGAGCGAGCCGTTCAGCGCGAGCTTCATGTTGCCGGTGCCCGACGCTTCCTTGCCGGCCGTGGAGATCTGCTCGGAGATGTCGGCCGCCGGGATGATCTTCTCCGCCAGCGACACGCGGTAGTTGGGCAGGAAGGCGACCTTGAGTTTGCCGTTCACGCGGGTGTCGGCGTTGATCCGGGCGCCGATGACATTGATCGCGCGGATGATGTTCTTCGCCAAATCGTAGCCCGGCGCGGCCTTGGCCGCGAAGACGAACACCCGCGGCACGATGTCCAGGTTCGGCTGCTGGAGCAGCCGGCGGTAGAGCGCGAGGATGTGAAGCAGGTTGAGATGCTGCCGCTTGTACTCGTGCAGGCGCTTGATCTGCACGTCGAACAGGGCGTCCGGCGACACAGTCACGCCGCACTCGGCCGCGATGACCGCGGCGAGGTCTTCCTTGTTCGCGCGCTTGATCGCCATGAACTCGCGCTGGAACGCGGTGTTGTCGGCGAACTTCTCCAGCTGGCGCAGTTGGTCGAGATCACGGGCCCAGCCGTCGCCGATCTTGGCGCTGATCAGCGCGGACAGCCGGGGATTGCACTTCAGCAGCCAGCGGCGCGGCGTGATGCCGTTGGTCTTGTTCTGGAAACGGCCCGGGTAGAGCGCGTCGAACTCGGGGAACAGGTCCTTCTTCAGCAGTGCCGTGTGCAGGGCGGCGACTCCGTTGACCGCGTGGGAGCCGACGACCGCGAGGTTGGCCATGCGCACGCCCTTGCCGTGGTTCTCCTCGATCAGCGAGCAGATGCGCTTTTTCTCGTTGTCGCCCGGCCACCGGACTTCGACCGTCTGCATCAAGCGGGCGTTGATGTCGTAGATGAGCTGGAGATGGCGCGGCAGCACGCGCTCAAACAGGCCCACGCTCCACTTCTCCAGCGCCTCGGGCAGGAGCGTGTGATTCGTGTAGGCGAAGGTCTTGCAGACGATGTCCCAGGCCGGGTCCCACGCGACGTGATGCTCGTCGATCAGGATGCGCATCAGCTCGACGATGGCGATCGCCGGGTGCGTGTCGTTGAGCTGCACCGCCACCTTGTCGGCGAAGTTGTCCCAGGAGTTTCCGGGCGTGCGGAAGTGGCGCCGGAGGATGTCGCGCAGCGAGCACGCGACAAAGAAGTACTGCTGCACCAGCCGCAGCTCCTTGCCGTTCTCGGTCTTGTCGTTCGGATAAAGCACCTTCGAGACCGTCTCGCCGACCGCCTTCTCGCGCACCGCCTCGACGTAGCCGCCGCTGTTGAAGGCGACCAGGTCGAAGTCCTCGGTGGCCTTCGACGCCCACAGCCGGAGCAGGTTGACCGTCTTCGTGCCGTAGCCCGCGATCGGAATATCATGCGGCACGCCGAGAATCGTCTTGGTGTCGACCCAGCGCGGACGGTAGTTGCCGCGGTCGTCGAACACATTCTCCACCCGGCCGTACAGCCGCACTTCCTGCGTGTATTCGGGCCGGACGATTTCCCACGGGTCGCCGAAAATCGTCCAGCTGTCCGGGTGCTCCATCTGGTGCCCGTTGACGAAGGCCTGCTTGAACAGCCCGAACTCGTAGTAGATGCCGTAGCCGAGCGCCGGATAGTCCAGCGTCGCCAGCGAATCGAGGAAGCACGCGGCGAGACGGCCGAGGCCGCCGTTGCCCAGGCCCATGTCGACTTCGGTGTCGCGCACGCTCTCGAAATCCTGGCCCAGCGACGTGAGCGCCTCGCGCGCGGTGTCGTAGAGCCCGGTCGCGAGGAGATTGTTGCCGAACAGCCGCCCCATGAGGTACTCGAGCGAGAAATAGTAAATGCGCCGGACGTTCTGCGCGTTGTGCACCGCCTGGGTCGCGATCATCCGCTCGTGAATCGAATCGCGCAACGACAGCACCGTGGCGACCCACCAGTCCCGCGGCGTGGCCGAACTCGAGTGGCGCGCGAGGGTCGACACCAGGTGCCGCTGAATCAGCGACCGCATGACCGCGTCGGGCCGGTCGCTGCCGGCACTCGGATGGTGAATGTCTCCGACGCCCTGCGCCGGATCAAACGGCGACGTGCTCGCGAGCCCCGCCGGCACGGGCGCGGAGGCGGCAACACCGGACGACTTGGCGGAACGGGACGAATTGGAACGGGCGGCAGGCGGCATGGGAGAAGTCGGGACCTTGTAGAATGAATCGTGCCAGCGCGAGCGCGGGTTGAGGGAAATTCAGCGACGGGTGAGTGGCGGGAGCATCCTGCTCCCGTGATCGAAATCCGAACTGAACCCACCCCGGGGGCAGGATGCCCCCGCCACTCTGGCCGGCCGAAACGGGGCGCGGTCAGGGACCGGAGTTCACCGCTGAAAGCGCCGCGCGAGTTCGGCGTGGTTGAGTTCGATATAGGTCGGCCGACCCGCCGGACTGGTCAGGGGCGAACGGGTGCCGAAGAGCTGCGCCACGAGGGCCCGGACCTGATCCTCCCCGGCGTTCGGCAGCTTGATCGCCTTGGCCGCGGCCAGCCGGGCCAGGACATCCCGGGCGAGGTCCGTGTCGCGATCCGGAATCGAGCCATCGCGAAACCCGCCGATCAAGTCCCGGAGAAACGGCTCGGCGTCCGCCGGCTCCATCCACGCGGGCAGCCCTTCGATGCGGAAGAAATTCCGGCCAAACTCGGCCACGTCGAACCCGTGCGTCCGCAGGAACGCCAGCCGGTCGAGCAACAACGCCGCCGCGATCGCGTCGAGTTCGAGCGGCACCGGCAGCAGCAAACGCTGGCTCGGCACGGCGCCGGCGCGGAACTGTTCGCGCAGGCGTTCATACCACACGCGCTCGTGCGCCGCGCGGCGGTCCAGCAGCACAATGCCCGCCGCGGTCTCAAACAGCGCAAACGTGCCGTGGGCGAGTCCCACGAACGTCCACGCCGGGACCGCGGTCGCGGCCGGCACCGGCGGCGGCGTCGCCGGTGGCATGCTCGCGGCGGTCGCGGCCGTCCCGGTCCCGGCCGGTGCAAACGCCGCCCGCGGCGGAGACGACAGCGGCACCGGACCGTGGGCTGCGGAAGCGGGCGGAGACGGCAACGCGCGGGACGGGACGGGCATCGGAACCGGGGCGGACACCGCGGTCGCCTGCTCCCCCACCGGCCTCGGCGGGTCCATCCGCGCCGGCTCCGCTCCCTGACGCAGCGTCTGCAGCACCGACCGGATCACGAAGCTCCGCACCTGCGGTTCGCTGCGGAAACGGATTTCGCGCTTGGCGGGATGGACGTTCACGTCGACCGAAGCCGGGTCGCACTCGAAGAACACGAACGCCAGCGGGTAGCGTCCCTTCGGCAGCGACTCGCTGTAGCTCTCGATCAGCGCATAGTTGAGCGTCCGGCTGTCGACGGGCCGCGCGTTCACGAACACGATCATCTCGTGTCGCGTCGAGCGCCCGACGCCGGGCCGGCCGATCAGCCCGGTCAGCCGCAGGCCCGGTTCCGCGCAGGCGACGGGAACGAGCGACTCCGCGATCTGCCGGCCGAAGATCTCCGTCACGCGCTCCTCGAGCGTGCTGCATTCCGGCGAACGGAAGATCACGCGGCCGTCCTCGATCAGCGTGAACGCGGTGCGCGGGCACGCCAGCGCGTACAGGCGCACGCAGTGCACGATGTGCGCCGCCTCGGTCGCGTCGGTCTTGAGGAACTTCCGCCGCGCGGGGACCGAGTTGAACAGGTGCGTGACCTCGATCCGCGTGCCGACGGGCCGGCCGCACTCGCGCACGTGCACGAACTTGCCGCCATTGACGAGAATCTCGCTGCCGACGTCGCTGCCGGCCTCGCGCGTCTGCATCAGGAAACGGGATACGCTGGCGATCGACGGCAGCGCCTCGCCGCGAAACCCGTACGACGCCAGCCGGTCGAGGTCGGCCGCCTCGACGATCTTGCTCGTGGCGTGGCGCTCGAGCGCGAGCAGCGCGTCGTCCCGCGACATGCCCTGCCCGTTGTCCTCGATCCGCATGAGGGACCGGCCGCCGTGGCGGAACTCGACCTCGATCCGCGTCGCCCCCGCATCGAGCGCATTCTCGACCAGTTCCTTCACCACCGCGGCCGGTCGCTCGATGACCTCGCCCGCGGCGATCTGGTTGGCGACCCGGTCGTGGAGGATGCGGACTTTGGCCATGCGTGAGCCCCCAGTTGGTCGGGGTTTCCCCATCGCAGGTCAACACCGCCGACGCCGTGGCCTCTCCGCGTGGGAGCGCGGCCGTCCTCGCTCGCATCGGTGCGAGCCGCGGCCGGGGACGGTCGCGCTCCCAGGGCAGGCTGCTACTTGTTTCCCGGTTTCTTCTTCGCTTCCGCCGGCCCGGGCTCCACGAGGTTAACCAGGTAGGTCATGGCGCGGAACGGACGCAGGATCGCGTTGCCGATCATGATCGGCTCCACGGATTGGCCCTTCTCCTCCGGCAGGCGGGCGATCAGCGGGGAAAGTCCGAGGGCCGCCACCACGACGCTGACGAAGAACCACTGGAACACGTCCGTATCGATGCCGCGCCCGGTCCCGGCGTCCGTCTTCAGGAAAAGCCCCCACACCACCGGCGACACCCCGCCGATGCAGGCGGTCACGGCGCCGTGCACCGACACGACGAGGGTGCGTTCATCGGCGGACACGATCTTCGGCAGGTAATTGAGATTCGCGATCGACCACGTCGCCACGCCAAGGCCGAGCAGGAAATACGCGACGTAGATCCCTACGATGCCACCGAAGCCGTTCTCGAGATAGCACCACCAGTACACGCCGACCACCGCGTAGAGGGCGAGCGCGAGGAGGAAGTAGGGCCGCGCGCCGGTGACATCGATCCGGCGCCGGAGCACCCAGGCCGCCACCATGACACCGGCATACCGCAGCACCTCGAAGAGCATGATCTGGCCCGTCGCGAGCTGCGGCCCGACCTTGAGATAGTACGCCGCAAACGGCGGGATCGGCGTCGCCAGCACCGCACACACCGCCGCGAGCCAGACGTACGTGCGGAAGGTCGACGGCGCAAAGAGGTGCCGCGGCGTGTCGCGCAGGACCGTGCGCAGGCTGATCGAGCGCGGGCGCTCCGCATCCGGCAGCTGCTTCAGCGAATAGTAGCTGATCGTGGAGCCGAGCAGCGCGATCACGTACTGGGCGAGCAGGGCCGGATACACCGGCAGCAGCGCGAAGAGGGCGGCGCTGACGAGCAGCGTGCCCACGCCGGCGACGGCCGAGACGAACTGGTCGCTCGCAAAATAACGTCCGCGGATCGCCTCCGGCAGGATGGCATAGAACCACGAGGTGCCCGACGCCGCGCCGATCGAGCGAAACAGGCAGAAGAAGAACACGCTCCACACCATCGCGTCGATCATCCACGGCCGTTCCCCGCCCTGCATCACGAGGAGCGCGAGCACGGCCGGCACCCCGAGGAAGAAACTGCGGGTGCGCCAGCCGCCCAGCATCAGCGCCTTGAAGCCGAAGCGCGGCAGCAGCGCGGTCGCGACGATCTGCACCGGCGTGAGCACGAAGACGAACGAGTACGCCAGCCCGACCTGGAACGGCGACGCCCCGAGCTCCTCGGCGAACAGCACCATCGGCGTCCCGATGCCGATCTGCCAGGCCAGCGCGTTGAAGAACGCGAACACGAGCCCGGGCCGGAACGGCATCAGTTCCGGCTCGTGCTTCGCGGTCGGGAAAAGCGAGGCCATGATTCTCCCTGGGAGCGCGGCCGTCCCCGGCCGCCCGCCTGCACCCGATCCTACGCCAGCACCTTCTTCCAGCGCGCGAACTGCTTCGCGACCTGCTTCGGCCCCGGCATGCCGGTGCCCTCCCGCTTGGCCAGCGCGCGGTTGAGGTCGAAGATGTCCGCCCAGTCGGCCTCGAACGCCGGGTGGATCTGCTGCACGTCCGCGGTCGACAGGTGGTCGAGCGCGACGTTGTTTTTCTCCGCCAGGCGGACGACGCCGCCGACGGCATGGTGCGCGTCGCGAAACGGCACGCCCTTCAACACGAGGTAGTCCGCCAGGTCCGTCGCGAGCAGCGCCGGGTCACGCACGGCCGCCGCGCAGCGTTCGCGATTCAGCGTCATGCCACCCACCGTTCCGGCCAGCACGTCGGCGCAGAGCGCCGTCTGGTCGAAGCTGTCGAAGACCGGCGGCTTGTCCTCCTGCAGGTCGCGATTGTACGTGAGCGGCAGTCCCTTCGCGAGCGTGAGCAGGGTGTGGAGATTGCCCTGGAGCCGGGCCGACTTGCCGCGCAGGAGTTCGCACGAGTCGGGGTTCTTCTTCTGCGGCATCAGCGACGAGCCGGTGCAGAAGGCGTCGGGCAGTTCGACAAACTTGAACTCCGCGCTGCTCCAGAGGATCAGGTCCTCGGCGATGCGCGACAGGTGCACGCCGAAGAGCGCGCAGGCGCCGGCGAACTCGATGAAGAGGTCGCGGTCGGCCACGGTGTCCATCGAGTTCTGCGTGACCTGCGGCCGGCCGCGGGCATCGACGAACCCGAGCGCCTTCGCCGTGAACTCACGGTCGATCGGCAGCGTCGTGCCGGCGATGGCGCCGGAGCCCAGCGGACACCAGTTCGCGCGGGCCGCGACCTCGGCGAAGCGCGTCCGGTCGCGTTCGAGCATCTCCATCCAGGCGAAGAGGTGATGCGCGAGGAAGACCGGCTGCGCCCGCTGGAGGTGCGTGTATCCAGGAATCAATACGTCGCGGTTCGCGTCCGCCACCGCCAGCAGCGCCTGCTCGGCGGCCTTGATCTTTTCCCCCAGGACGCCGCACGCATGCTTGAAGAAGAGCCGCATGTCCGTCGCGATCTGGTCGTTCCGGCTGCGCGCGGTGTGCAGCTTCGCCGCCGCGGGCACGCGCTTCGTCAGCGCCTGCTCGATGTTCATGTGCACGTCCTCGAGCTTCGTCTCCCACGTGAACTTGCCCGCCTCGATGTCAGCGAGGATG
>JAEUHA010000131.1 GCA_016793535.1 Opitutaceae bacterium
CATGGACTGCGGTTTCCCGACCGAGTGCATGTGCATGGGCGGCTCCACCTATTGGAACGACGAGAACAAGTTCACCGTGCCCGACAACGTGATCGCCACCTGGATGTACCCGGAGGGCTTCATGGTCACGAGTTCGAACAATTTCGCCAACAGCGCGGGCAACACCCGGAAATTCTTCGGCGACAAGGGCACGCTCTCCGTCGACAACTGGAACGTCCCCTCCTATTCGGCCGACGGCGGACCGAAGCGCGACGGCAAGATCCGCGGCAAGGTCGACGTCACTCCGATCGAACGCCCGGACCACTTCCTCAACTGGCTCCAGTGCATGCGCAGCAATCAGACGCCGCATGCCTCGATCGATGCCGGCTACCAGCACGCGGTCGCCGTCCTCATGGCGGTCGTCTCCTACGACACCGGCAAGAAGACCAAGTACGATCACGCCAAGCGCAAGCTGACGACGGTCTGAGCCGGGATAGCGGCCTCTCTGCAAAAGGCGGGTCCTTGCGACCCGCCTTTTTTATTTTCTCCCCCTGGGAGCGCGGACGTCCCCGTCCGCTTCCATCGACCTGCGGACGAGGACGTCCGCGCTCCCAGGAAGATCTCACGGGGTTTGCGTCCCACGTCCCACCCGCTTTCTTCCGCCCTCGTGGATCCCGTCTCCCATGTCGTCCTTGGCGCCAGCCTCGGCTACGCGGCCTTCTCGCGTCGCCTCGGTCGCACCGCCGCGGCCGCCGGCGGATTGGCGGCGTTCGTGCCGGATGCCGACGTCTTCATCCGGAGCGCCACCGATCCGCTGATCGCGATCGAATACCACCGCGGGTTCACGCACTCGTTCGCCTTTGCCCCCATCGGGGCCGCGATCGTCGCCGCGCTCTGGCTGGTGTCTCCAGCCTGGCGATACGCCGCCCGCTGGCGTCCGCTGTGGGCATGCTGCCTCCTCGCCTACGTCAGCCACATCCTGCTCGATGCGGCCACCAGTTACGGCACGCGCCTGCTCTGGCCGTTCTCGGATCAGCGCACGGGGTGGGACATCATCTCCATCATCGACCCGCCCTTCACGCTCGCGCTGCTCGCCGGACTCATCTGGGCGCTCGTCCGCCAGCACGTCCGCCCGGCGGGCATCGCGCTGACGTTCGCCGCCGCGTATCTCGTGGCCGGCGGCGTGCAGCACGCGCGCGCCACGTCGACCCAGCACGCCCTGGCCCGCTCGCGCGGACACACGGTGGAGCGCGGCGAAGTCATGCCGACCCTCGGCAACAATGTCATCTGGCGCGCGCTCTACGTCCACGGAGGCCAGATCTACAGTGATCGGATCCGGGTTGGGTGGTTCTCATCCGCCACCGTGCGCGAAGGCTGGTCGCTGCCGCTCGTGCGCGAGAGCGACCTTTCGCCCGAGGAACGGGCACGCAACGGCCGGCGATCGTTTCAGCGTTTCGCGTGGTTCTCGGAACACTGGGTGGCGCGCAGCCCGCGCGACGCCGCGGTGCTGGCCGACATGCGCTACACGCTTTCGGCCGAGGCGTTCGATCCCATCTGGGGCATCCGCTTCACCGCGCCCGGCACGGCGAACGAAGTCGACTGGGTGAACCGTTCGCGTGACCGGCAGGTGAGCGCGAAGGAGTTGTGGGCTGAGATCAGCGGCGCCGATGCACGGTTTCGCCCGCTGGCATCGCCGGCGCAGTAACCGGAGCGCCTCGCGCGGGTTCACCACGGCCAGGGAAGTCCGGCGGTGCGTCGCTGCCGCGCGGATCTCTTGCGCTGGCCTTCGACTGCGGCCAGTCCCACGGCCCCTCCGCTGGCCCCACCTTTAACATTGTCGCACCCGCGGATCTGCGCACGCTCCGACGCCCATGCGACGATTGGCATTTGCCCTTTTTCTCGCCGCGTGGAGCAACCTCCGCGGCGCCGAAGTTCCCATCTACGAACGCCCGATGCCCACCGATCCGGAGGGGATCAAGCAGTACCTGGCCGAGCTGGAGAAAGCGCTGAAGCAGGCCGAGGCGGCACCGAAGGAAGAAGCCGCCCGCGCCCGCACGGCGGCGGCGACGGCCAAGACGACGCGGCCTTCGGATCTCGCGATCCCGGAACGGGACGAGACGGAGATCGCCATGGCGAACCGCCGCGTGGTGACCGAGCAAAGCCTCATCGGTGATGTGGCGGATTTGGCGAAACGGTTGCGCGCGGGGCTGGATCAGGACGACGTGAAAGACGCCAAGCGCTGGATCGAGACGTTTGGCTCCAAACCGGGCGCCCTCGCCAGCGGTGCTGCCTTTGCCTGGGTGCAAGGCGCGCCGGGAACCGCGCTCTTGCTGGCAGCCGAGGCGGCGACGCGCGCTCCGCGCGATACCAACGTCCTCAACACGCTGGGCTCGCT
>JAEUHA010000155.1 GCA_016793535.1 Opitutaceae bacterium
GACACCCGCCTCCCGGGTCGTTAAGCTAGACCAACTTCGGCCGCCTCTCGCCTCTCACCTCTAGCCTCAATTCTCCATGCCCAATCCGAAACTCCCCAAGTCGCCGCGCATCCTCACCACCACCGTCGGTTCCTATCCGATCCCGGACTGGCTCGCCGCCCTGCCGAGCGAGCAGGCGGTGATCGATGCCACGCGGGTTGTATTCGATATCCAACGACAGGCCGGCATCGACCTGCCGACCGACGGCGAGCTCTACCGCTTCGATGTCAACCATCCCGACACCAACGGCATGATCGAGTACTTCATCCGGCCGATGGCCGGCGTCTCGTCCGTAGTGGGCCGCTCGATCACGGATGAGTTCTCCCGCCACCACCCGATGGGCTTCCGCCGCAAACCGGCGGGCGTCGTCACGGGCGCGCTCGGCGAAGGCTCGCTCAACCTGCTCGCCGACTGCCAGCGCGCCGCGGCCGTCGCCGGCGGCCCGTTCAAGTTCACCGTCACCAGCCCGTACATGCTGGCCCGCACGCTGCTCGATCATCACTACCGCGACTTCGATGCGCTCACCATGGCCCTCGGCGAGGTGCTCGCCGGCCAGGTCACCGGGCTGCCCGCCCAATGCGTGCAGGTGGACGAAGCCAACATCCCCGGCAATCCCGCCGACGGTCCGCTGGCCGCCGCGTCGATGAACCTCGTGCTCGACGCCATCGATGCCGGCACGGAACGCGCCGTGCACTTCTGCTTCGGCAACTACGGCGGTCAGACCATCCAGAAGGGCAACTGGAAGAAGCTGATCGCGTTCCTCAACGCACTGCACACCGACCACCTCGTGCTCGAACTCGCGCACCGGCCCAAGGCGGACCTCGATGCACTGAAGCACATCGACAAGAAGATCACGCTCGGCGTCGGTGTCATCGACATCAAGGTGAACCACATCGAGACGCCCGACGAGATCGCCGCGAGCATCGAGGCGGTGGAGAAGAAAGTCGGCGCCGGCCGCGTTCGTTGGGTGCACCCCGACTGCGGCTTCTGGATGCTCAAGCGCTCGATCGCCGACCGCAAGATGGAGGCCCTGGTCCGCGGCCGCGACAAGTACCTCGGCCGGTAAGGTCGGGGCCACTCTCCTCGTGGGAGCGAGCACGTCCTCGTCCGCATCCGATTGAAGGGCGGCCGGTGACGGTCGCGCTCCCGGGACAACATTCCCTGAATTTTCAGGAATGTTCATTTTGACTCGGCTCTCCCGCCGTTGAGCTTTCGCGCACCTTTCCCCCTTTGCCCGATGACCCCTTCACTGAGCAGCATCCGCTCCGTCTTGCATCCCGCCGACGCCTCGTCCGGCGAAATCACCGCCGCCCGTGAACTCGCCGGCCACGCGGCCCCGGATTGCACGGTCACGCCGGCGCTTGACCTGGGCTCGGCCGGACGCGGCGTCCGCGTGGCCGTCGCCACCCGGGAGCGCCTGAAGTCCTTCCGCCTGCCGGCCGCCACCGCGGACAGGTCCGCGTGGATCTGGCTGCGCATCGACGACTCCGGGCATGGGGAGATTCTCGCCACCCACGGAGCGTTCCTCTTCTCCGCCGTCCGGCTGCTGGCGTCACATGGCCCCGGACTCAGCACCCTGACCCGCGAGAAACTCGCCGCCGGCCTGCTGCTCCCGGCGACCTTCGGCTGGCATCGGCCGCACTGGGACGCCTGCTTCACCGGCTACTGGCGCAGCGCCCGCGGCTTCGACCCGGAGCACTATGTCGCGGCCCTCGCCGAGGCGGGCTTCACCCACGTGGAGGTCAACGGCCTCCAGGTCCACATGCCGCACGAGGACCTCGTTGCCTGGGAGTACTACCCGCAGTTCTACACCTACGCGCCCGGCTTTAACCACTTTGTGGATACGCCGCTGACGCGCGGCCTGTGGCCCGCGCTCTATCTCGACGCCAACCTGGAGCATCTGAAAAAGCTCGCCGGCTTCGGCCGCCAGTACGGCCTCAAGCCGGGCGTGTGCATGTTCGAGCCGCGGACGATGCCGGAGCGTTTCTTCCAGAAATACCCCTCGCTGCGCGGCGCGCGGGTCGACCATCCGTTCCGCTCCCGCCTCCCGCGCTACACCATGGCGCAGGATCATCCGATCGTGCAGCGCCACTATCGCGAGGCGCTGCAGAAGCTCATCCGGGCCGTGCCGGACCTGAGCTACATGTCGGTCTGGGCGAACGACAGCGGCGCCGGCTTCGAGCACACCGCGTCGCTCTATGTCGGCCGGAACGGCGGGCCCTACATGATCCGCGAGTGGCGCAATCACGACAAGGTCGCCGAGGCCGCGGGCCAGAGCATCGTCCGTTACCTGCGCAACCTCCGGAACGCCGCCGCGGAGCTGAACCCCGACTTCGACGTCATCCTGCGCATCGAGTCGTTCAAGGTGGAGCACGACCACATAAAGGCAGGCCTCGGGCCGCACGTCACCTGGGAGGCGCCCTCGCTGCTCGTCCGCGGCTACTCCCTGCCGTATCCGCATCCCAAGTACCCCGAGAACATGGGCGTCGCGGGCAGCATCTTCCACACGAGCCTCGATCCGGCCGAGAAGAAGGTCATGGACGAATCCCGCGCCCAGGGCGTCGACCCGGTGCTGCAGTATTCCGCCTGCGCCGTGTGGAACCAGGAACCGCTGCTCGGCCTGCCGTTTCCCCGGTTCATCCACGCGAAGCTGCTGGCCGCCCGCGACGCCGGCATTGGCCGCGTCAGCGCCCTCGGCGGCCTCGCGCACACCAAAGCGACGCCCTACTGGCCCAACCCGGTCGCGATCCAGGCCGCCCAGTTCCTGCCGGACGAACCCATCGACACCGTGCTTCGCGCCTATGCGACGCGGATCGCGGGCGCGCCGCACGCCGCCGCGTTGGTCGACGCCTGGCGCCAGTGCGAGGACGCGCTGATCTGGCAGCCGCTCGTGCCGCTCTACTGCGCCTTCGGCTTCTGCTGGCAACGCACGTGGGACCGGCCGTTCGTGCCGGATATCGAGGCCGTGCCCGCCGCCGAGCGCGAGTACTACGAACGGCACGGCTGCTTCCAGCACAATAACCCCGGGCTGAACGATCTCGGCAAGGATGTGCTCTTCGACCTGATCACACGCGAGTCGGGCGCCAAGATGGCCGCCGACATGGATCGCGAGCTGCTGCCCCGGCTGCGGCAGTTGATTCTCTCCCTCGACGCCCAACTGGCGGGCATCGCGGTCGGCGCCCCGGCGCACGCGGTGTTTGTCGACCTGCGCGACCGGGTGCGCGGATATCTGCATTGGGCGACCGCGCTCCGGGGCGTGTGCGCGTGGTGCGAGAACGTCTACGGCTACCTCGCCGCCCAGGACGCCGGCGACACCGCCGCCCGCGACCTGTGTTTCACGAAACTCCAGGCCGCGATCGACCTCGACCTCGAGAACACGCGCGGGCTGATCGAGCTCATCGAAACGACGTCGACGGAGTTCATCGCGGTTTCAGGTGTGGCCGAAAGCACGTTCCTGTACGGCGAGAACCTCGTCGACCACCTGCGCACGCGGCTCCGTCTGACGGAGCAGTACCGTCATCACGCGCCGCGGATCGATCGCAACATCTACTGGCGTCCCGTGCCCGGCACCCAGTGGCCCGAGGGCTGGACGAGCTAACGCCCGTCACTCCCGCAACGGCCGCAACGTCCGCCTCCACCGTGGCGGGAGCATCGTACTCCCGTCGGCCGGATCTTTCGATCGGCCATCATCGCGAGCCGGAGGCGCGCGCCACTCTGGATCGACGCCGCTCAGCCGGAGGCCTGCAGTTGAACGTTGAAGGATGAAAGCTGAAAGGGCCTAACCAGACGGGAGGAACAACCGGTGGGCAGACGGAAGGCGAATGCACCCTTCGGTGCGGGCTGCCGGCTGGCAGCGATCTCCGTCCGCGCCCGCGGCGGCGCGCCTTTCAACTCTCACCTTTCAACCTTCAACTGAATGAGCTCCGCTCAGAACTCCATCCGCGCCGCAAGGCGGAAACTGCGGCCTTCGCCCCACGCCCCTGTCGCCAGGGCGAACGAACGGAAGTAGTCCTTGTCGGTGACGTTGTTGATATTGAGGCTGAGATCGAGTCGTCGCTCCCCGAAGCGCATCCGATAACCGAACATCGCGCTCCAGAGTGTGTAGCCGGAGCTCCACAACTCCTCCGCCACGCCGTCGAGGTTCAGGTCGAAGTTGCCCTGGTAGGACTTGTCGCGGAACTGCACGCCGCCGCCCACCGAGAGGTTCTTCAGCGGGCCCGTGTCGAAGCGGTACATCGTCACGAGATTGGAGCGCAGCTTGGTGAAGCCGGGGAGCGGCGTGCCGTCCGGCACGGTGGAGAGAAACGCGTCCGTGTCGGGCGTCGGAACATTCCGTGCCTTGGCCGCCGCCTGGAAGCCCCTCAGCTGCGGATAGCGATCCGAGGTGGCGAGGTCGTTCTTCGCGAAATTCCAGGTGAGGCGCCAGTTCTTCGTCAGGTTGGCGACGGTCTCGAATTCGAGTCCGGTCGATTTCGTCGTCTGCAGGTCGCCTCCGGTCGTGTCGATATCGGCGCCGAAGATCGGGCCGAGTTCCGTCTGCCGGACATTGGCCGGGATGGCCGGGTTGGCCGCGTTCTTCGTCGCGTTGGTGATGAAGTAGGTCCAGTTGGATTCGAGCCGGCCGCCGAGGAACGACCAGCGCAGGCCGATCTCCTGGCCGTCGCCCATCAGCGGGCCCCGCAGCAGGCCGGGCGTGAGCTGGGCCCCGCCGACGCCGGAGGAAAGCGAGACGCTCTCGGCGTAGTTGAAGTAGGCGCCGACAAATTTCGCGAGGTGCAGGACCGCGCCGTAGTTGTACGAATCCTCCGTGATCCGCGTGCGCACGAAGCTCAGCGGCGTGTCCAACTTGAAGGTCTCGCCCGTGACCGGATTGTAGAAGTCACGGCTGGGATCCTGATTGAACGAGCTGCGCCGCCAGCCGACGAGCGTGTGCAGCCGGCCGCCGAAGTACGAACCGTCGGCGCCGATGCCGTAGGCCGGCGTCCGATACAACCGGCTCGAGAGCCGTCCGGTCGTGCCGTCGGCCGTCAGGTCGCGCCGCATCTGCGACTGCCCGGCGATCGGGCCGCCCCGGGTCAGCGCGGTCCGGTCGCCATCCTTGAGGTAGAATCGCCGGTAGAAATAATTCTGCGTCAGAACCGTATTGTTCGCCGTGTAGGCCGCCAGGGTGTTGGCCGACGTGAGCGTGCCCTTGAAGTTGCCACTGGCGGGATCGACGAACTCCGCGTAACGGAAATCCCCCGGCTCGGCGTCGTGATACACGGCGCTGGCGACGATCTTCTGCGAGTTGTAGGGTAGCTTCAGCTCATACACCGCCGTGATGCGCGCGTTGTGCACCGGCTGCCGGCCGTTGTTCCGCCGGCTGTAGTATTCGGTGTAGAGCTCGTTGAAATAGGGATTGGGCTGGCCGCTGGGCAGCGTCGCGTTCGTGTCCCGATAAACGGCGCCGGCGGAGCTGCCGACGCGCTCCGTGTTCCACTTCTCAATGTCGAAGTAGGTGAAGCTGGCCTGGACATTGAAGACCTCGGAGAACTTCTGATCGACATGGAAGCCGAACGTGAACTCCTCGCTGTCCTGCACCGTGTCGGGCCCGAGAAAATTGAATTCCCGCGGCATGATCCGCTCGTCGCGCAGGACGATTCCCGTGCCGGTGGAACGCCGGCGGGCGGTCGAGTCGTACGTGATGCCCAGCGCCGGAACGTAGGTGCGCCCGCCCGTGGTGGCGGTCAGCGCCGTCGTCGCCCCGGTGCGCGCCGTGGTGGAAAACTGGTCCGCGAGCATGTTGCTGCCCATGACCCCCACCTGCTTCCGGTATTCGACGTCGGTGTTGATGTTCGTATTTCGGAACGGCCGCCAGTTGGCCGTCAGGTAATAGCCCTGCATGTCCCGGCCCGCGAAATTCTGCTGCGTGCCCTCCGTCGTGAAGACGATCGCGGTCCGCAGCGCGAAACTTTTGCCGATGCGCCGGTTCACATCGAGCTCCGCCCGGTACAGGTCGTTCGAGCCGAGGATCACGTTCGCGCGCTGAAAGTCCCGGTACCCCGCCTGCTTCGTGAGCTGGTTCAGGAGCCCGCCCGCCGTGCCTTCGCCGTAGAGGAAGGCCTGCGGACCGCGGAGCAGTTCCACACGCTCGATGTTGTAGCTGTCCGTCGCCCCACCGTACCACGTGACGCCGTTGCGCAGCCGCAGGTTCGCCGTGATGCCGCGGAAGACGAAGCTCTCGTTGGCGTTCTCCTTGTTCGTGTCGATCTCACCCGTGACGCTGAAATACATCGCGTCGGCGAGCTTCGTGGCGATCAGGTCGTCGAGCAGTTCCCGGTTCAGCACGGAGATCGAATTCGGCGTGTCGCGGAGTTCGGCGAGCGTGCGGGAGCCGGAAATCGTCTGCGACGACCGGTACCCTTCATCCTTGTCGGAACTGACCTGGAAGATCGACAGCACCACCGGATCCGTCGCTCCTCCGGCGGGGCGATTGGGTTCGGCCGCGGGCAGGGAGACAACACAGAGCCCCAGGGCTCCCGTCAGCAGACTGGCATACTTGCTTAGCGCTTGGTGTTTCATGGTCAAAAAATCGCGGGTGAGGGCGAAGACGCGGGGGACGCTCCCGGGCTTCAGGGCTGGAGCGGCTTGGGCTTGTAGTCCGGCCACTGGATCACGGCCTGTTCGTAACGCGGGTCCTGGAAATCGGGCCAGACCGGGGCGTCGGCGGCGACGCTGGCGTGATACGCGATGAGCGCCGCCTTGAGCGCGGCCAGGCGATCCGGCTCGCGCGCACTCAGCTCGGTCTTTTCCGCCGGGTCATTCTCCAGGTGATACAATTCGAAGCCGGACAGCGGCCCGCTCTTGATCGTGGTGATGATCTCCGCGGAGATGCCGCCGCCGCGCGGGCGCGTACCTTCGATCCGGGCGAGAATCTTCCACGGTCCATCACGCAACGCGACCTGCGGCCCCGCGGGCACCCAAAGGTACTGCCAATAAAGCGGCTTGGTGCGCACGGGCGCGCCGCCTGCAAAGACCGGCGTGACGCTGACGCCGTCGAGCGGACGGTTGGCGGGCAGCGGCACCCCCGCGAGCTCACACAAGGTCGGCAGAACATCGACTCCGCTCACGGGATGCCCGCTGACGGAACCCGGCTTGATCCGCGCCGGCCAGCGCACGATGCCCGGCACGCGAATGCCGCCCTCGTACATGTTGCCCTTGTAGGAACGGAAGCCACCCGACGAACCGACGTTGTGCCATGCGGTCCGCGCCGGGCCGTTGTCGGAGGTGAACCAGACGAGCGTGTTTTCCGCCAGGCCCTGGGCCTTGAGTTCCTTCATCACGCGCCCGACCGCGTCGTCCATCTGCGTCACGTTGCCGTAGTAGGCCACGCGGCTGGGATCGTCGGGATGCTGCTTCTGATACAGCGCACTGAAGCGGGGCTCGGTCGCGATGGGTTCGTGCGGTTCGTTCAACGCGACATAAAGGAAAAAGGGTTTCGCCCGATCCCGTCCCGTCTGGAGCCAGCGGACCGCCTCGTCCGCGACGATGCCGCCCGAATAGCCTTCGATCCGGCCGAGCGAGAGTCCGTTGCGCACGAAGTTCTCCGGGTTCCGGTGGTTGGGCAGCGCGTTGTTCTGGACCGCGAACCAATGATCAAAACCGAAATGCGCCGGCTGCGGCTGGCCGTACAGATTGAAGAAGCCGTTCAGATGCCACTTGCCGACCTGGGCGGTCGCGTAACCCGACTGCTTGAGCAGCGCCGGCAGCGTGATCTCCGCGGGCCGCAGGTGAATCGGGCTGACGTAAGGGATCGCGCCGTAGATGCCGGCCCGGTTCGGTGTCCGACCGGTCATGATGCCCGCACGCGCCGGCGAACAAACGGCGGCGGCCGAGTAATGCGCGGTGAGCCGGAGTCCCTCCGCCGCGAGCGCGTCGAGATGAGGCGTCTTGATCTCCGGGTGACCGAAGCAGGCGAGATCACCGTAGCCGAGGTCGTCGGCGAGGATGAAGACGATGTTGGGCCGCGCGGCGGGCGCCGCGGGCAGCGGCGTCTGCGTCGCAACAAATACCGCCAGCAGGACGATGACGGCGCGCCACACCACGCGGAGGACGGAACGCACCGGGATTCGATTGGGCAGGGAGATCATTTCGCTTCGTGAGTGCTGCGGAGGAAGGCGATCAAGTCGGCCATGCGCTGTTCATCGAGCGTGCCCTCGAGTCCCTCCGGCATGAGAGAAGAGCCGAGCGGGGTGTAGGATTGGACCGCGCTCCGCGCCAGGGTCTCCGTGCCGGCGAGGCCACGCACGACCAGCGCGTCGTTCGTTTCCGAAGCGATGAGTCCAACGAGGCCGCGACCGCCGTCGGCCTGGATCGTGAACGCCTCCCAGCGCGGATCGACCTCGTTGTTGGGGTCCAGGATGTCGGACAGCAGCATGTCCGCGGTCTTGATGCGCACATCGGTGATGTCCGGTCCCACCTCCTTGCCTTCGCCGCGGAAACGGTGACATACCGCGCAGGTCTGGGTGAAAACGACGTGACCGCGCGCGGCCGAGCCGGTCAGGTTCTTGATCGCCGTCGCGTAGCGGCGCACAAGCACCTTACGGTCCCCTTCCGTCTGGCCAAAAATCTCCCGTCCCATTGCCCGCACCTCGTCGAGTCGGGAATTCAGGATGAGCCAGCGCCCCGCTGCGTCGATCAGGGCCGGATTGAGTTCACCGGCCTTGATCCGCTTCATCAACTCCATCGGATTCTGCTGCAGGAACTGGAGCACGCCGGCACGGGCGACGCTCCCCATGTCACCAAGATTTTGATACAACACCGGCGTCAGCGTCGCGCGATCGGCCTGGCGCAGGAGCGCCACCGCGGCCTGCTGCATCGCGGCCGGTTCCCGGCGGTGCAGCAACGGCGGGATCACCGCGGACAGTTCCGACTTGGGTCCGTGCTCGAGCAGCGCCACCGCCGCGAGCCGCTCGTTGATCGGACGCTTCGGATCCTTCACCACCGCGACGGCGAGCGTGGCGGCCTGCCGGATGCCGCCGATCGAGTCGGCCAGTTCAGCCGGCGGAGATTCCAGGAGGGCGGAAACGGTGCGCGGCAGCTTCGGCTCGGGTTGGCGGCGCAGTCCGTCCGCCACTCCCCCCAGCACCGCCATCGTCAGCCAGCCCGACTCGCCCCGCCCCTGGGTCGACGAGAGCAAGGCAAACGCCGGCTGGAGCGCGCCCGCCTGCCCCGAAGCGGCGGCGATCATGGCCAGGCCGGAGGCCAGCTCGATGCGGCCGGGCGAGCCGTGGGCGGCAAACTCCGGCTCGCGCAGCAACGCCGCGAGCAGACGCCCGGAGCGCGTGGTCGGCGCGCTGAAGATCGCCGCCCGCATCCACGGATCCTCGCCCTCGCGGCGCGCGGCCGCCACCAGCAGGCGTTCGAGTTCCTCGCCTTCGAGATCGCCCGCCGCCAGCAAGGCGGCGAAACGCACCCGGGGCGATCCGGACGCGGCCAGGGCGAATACCTGCCGCCGGATCGCGGCGTCGGCGCGCAGGAACCGCGGCGCGAGCCAGAGCGCGTTCTCCACCACGCCGGGCTCCGCGTCACCCAGGGCGCGCCCCACGTGGGCCGCCTCGAGGCCGCCCAGACCCTCGAGCGTCCACAGGGCATGCAGCCGGCCCTGGGGCAGGCGGCTGTCACGCAGCAGTGTCGCCACGGCCGGCAGCACGGCGCGATCGCCGGCCTCAACCAGCAGTCGCTGGGCGTTGTCGCGGTGCCAGCCGTTGCGGTGTTCGAGCAGTGCGACGCGACGGGCCGGCTCCGTGGGCAGCGCGGCGGGCTTGCGCACGGCCGGTTGATCCTGGCGCACGATGCGGTAGATCCGGCCGCGATCGGAGCCCGCACCCATGTCGTTGGCCGCGACGTAGTCGTCGGGGAAGAAGCGCGTGCCGTCCAGGAAACGTCGATACATGTCGACGACGTAGAACGCCCCATCGGGCCCCGAGTGCGTGTTCACGGGCCGGAACCACTCGTCGGTGCTCGCGAGGAACTCGCGGCCGGGCGTCGCCCGGCGCGCCCGGAAGCTGGGCCCCGCCGGTTCGAGGATCCAGCGGGTCACGAGCGCCCCGGTGGGCTCGCAGACGAAGAGATTGTTCGCGTATGCTTCGCCCAGCGCGTCTCCGCGATAGACGTAGGCGCCGCAGGCCGCGGTGAACGTGCCGGCGTGCGCGCTCGAGGTGGTGCGAAAGTTCTGCAGCGGATGCACCTTGCCGTCACCGCCCGCCGGCACGACGTCCTCGTCGCTCTTCGTCAGGAACGCCAGCGGGTTTCGCTGCAGGTAAGGCAGGGGCAGCACGGCAAAGAGCCCGGGATTGCGGTTCATGCTGAAGAACGCGCGCCCCCAGTCGTCATCGCCGCGGCCAAACTGTCCCGCGCCGGCGGCGGGGCCGAATTCGCCCGTGCCGGGATGAAACCGGAAATTGTTCGTCAGGCTGATCTGACGGTCGCGCTGTCCGGGCGGCGAAAGTTCCTTCTTCTGCAGCCCGAGGTTGACGTAGATCCAGTTGTCCAGCGCGCGACGCGGCGCCGACATCTGCCGGTCGGTGTAGATCGAGGTGCTGCACTCGAACAGCACCTTGGTCTGGTCGGCGCGCCCGTCGCCATTGTCGTCCCGCAGGAACAGGATGCCGGAGTTGGTCGTCACCACCACCCCGCCCTGCATCACCATGATGCCTTGCGCGTAGTCGAGGTCGTCGGCGAACAGCGTGCCGCGGTCCATGCGCCCGTCGCCATCGACATCCTCGAGCAGCCGGATGCGCGACCGGGGCTTCAGCTTTTCGTCGCGATTGTAGCCGTTGCATTCGACGACGTACAGCCGCCCGCGCTCGTCGAACGCGATATCCACCGGATCCGTGACCAGCGGCTCCGCCGCGACGAGTTCGATGCGCAGTCCGGGATCGAGCCGGAACGACTTCAACGCCTCCTCCGGCGAAAGCGGACGCGCCTGGATCTCCGGCTCACCGGAGAAACGCGCGGCAGACAAGGCGGGCCCAAGCAGGCCCAAGGCCAGCGCCGCGAGGGCGCGGATTCCGCGCCAGGCGCTCCCGGCGGGGCGCGCAGCCGCGGACATTTCAGAGCCACGAGCGGACGGAGCGGGGTTCATCGGGCGGCAGGCAGACGTTGGTGCTCGGGAAAAAGAACGAAACCCGCCGGGCGATCACCGCGCCCACGCAGGTTGAGGTCACCGATCTCCCGGCGTCCGTTTTCCGCCAGCCGGTTGAGCCGGGCCACGATCTCGGGATTGGCCGCGGCGACGTCCTTCAGTTCTGCGGGATCGTCGACGACATGATAAAGCCGGGGCGCCGAGTTGACCTCGCGCGGCTCCGCTGCCGGCCCGAACCGCTGGTGCACGAGCGGCACGAACAGCTTCCACGGCCCCGAGCGCACCGCCTGCAACTGATCGTAGTGGTAGAAATAGAAGGCCTCGTGCGGCGTGCGGGCACCCGGCGTGCCGGCGAACAGCGGCCAGATATCCCGACCGTCGATCACGTCGGGCCCGGGCGCGCGGGTTCCCGTCACACCGGCAAACGTCGGCAGCAGATCCAGCATCGAGGCAAACTCGTCGCAAACCGTCCCCGCGGGAATGCGCCCCGGCCAGCGGGCGAGGAACGGCACCCGCATGCCGCCTTCCGACGGCGAGTTCATCTTGCCGGACAACGGCGCATTGCTGCCGCGCGAGCGCGGCGCCGCGGAGTTGTCTGCCGTCCAGATCACAAACGTGTTGTCATCGAGCCCCAACCGGCGGAGTGCCCCAAGGACCTCGCCGGCCGACCAGTCGAGTTCCTCCACCGCGGCGCCGTAGGTTTCGTTGCGCGACCTGGCCTTGAACGCGGGCGTGGCGAACGAGGTCGGCGTGCTGCCCGGCATGGCGTGCGAGATGAGCAGGAAGAAGGGACGGTCCTTGTGTTCCTCGATGAAGGCGATCGCCTCCTTCGTTTCGCGCTGCGTGAGATAATCGCGGTCCACGCCGGCCTCGATCACGACCTCCTGCCGCATCAGCGGGAGCGGCGGCCAGGTTTGCCCCTCGCGCGGCGTCATGTCGTCGCTGAACGGAATACCCCAGTAGCGGTCGAAGCCCTGCCGCGTCGGCAGGAAGGGCGGCTGATCGCCGAGATGCCACTTGCCGACCAGCATCGTCGCGTATCCCGCCTGTTTCAGCACTTCCGCCATCGTCACCTCGCTCGGATGCAGGCCGACCGACTCGCCGGGCTGGAGCACCGGGCCATGTCGAGGGTTCAGGTGCAGGTTCAGGCGCCGCGGATAGATTCCGGTGTGCAAGCCGGCGCGCGACGGGGTGCAGACGTTCGCGGCGGTGTAGAAATGCGTGAACTTCCGAGCTTCCTTCGCGAACCGGTCCAGGTTCGGCGTGGCGTGCAGCGTCGAGCCGTACGGCCCGATGTCGCCATAGCCGAGGTTGTCGCAAAAGAAGATCAGGATGTTCGGCGGACGCTGGGTGCCAGGGGCGGACGCCGCGCGCAGCGGCCCTCCCATCAGCAGCAGCATCACGAGGCCAAGGACAAGGCGCAGGGGCGGCATCAGCTCGTACATAAGGGAAAGACGAACACTGGAATCCATGTGCGCAACATTGCGCCTTTGTTCCAGAAATAAATCATCGCGCCCGGGACCGCCCACCCTTCCACACGTCGTAGCGCGGGTCGGCGTGTCGGGCAAAGAACGCGTCCAACTGTCGGGCCAGCTCCGCGCGCTTGGGCTCGGTCCCGGGCTGGCCGTACAGGTTGAACCGCTCCTGGCGGTCCGCCTTCATATCGTAGAGTTCGTAGGGTCCGTCGGGAAAGCGCGCGACGTACTTCCAGCCGTCCGTCCGCACCGCACGGGTGTCTTCCATCTCGTAGAAGATCACGTCGTCCCACGCGAGCGGCCGACCGCGAAGCGCCGCGGAGAAATCCCGGCCGGGCGAGTTCTGCCGCGGCATGCGTTCGCCGAGGCCGAGGTGCGACAGCACCGACGGCAGGAAATCATAGTTGCTCACCAGCCGGTCATTGACCTGGCCCGCCGGAATGGAGCCCGGGTGGCGGAAGATCAGCGGAATCTGCATCATGAGCTCGTGGGCGCCGAACGGACGCGTGTGGTCGCCCATGCCCCAGATGCCGTTTTGTCCGCCCATCCAACCCTGGTCCGCCGCGTACACCACGAGGGTGTTTTCATCGAGGCCGAGCCGCTTGAGCGTGGCCATGATCTCGCCGACGCCATCGTCGACGCCGCTGGTCTCCGCGGCCACACGCTCCATCGCCACCTGCTGGTTGTGAAATTGCTTGTTGTGCAGCTGCCAGGGATGCATCGCGTCGACCGGAAAGCTGGCGAAGTGCCGGCCCCGGTAGTACTCGGCGTGGCGGTTGCGCGCCGCCTTCAGCATGAGCGCGCCCAGGTTGTACGGGCCGTTGTAGGCGAGGTAGAGGAAGAATGGCCGCTCCTTGTTCTGTTCGATGAACTCGATGCCCTTCCGGGTCCAGAGGTCGGTCGTGTATCCAGCTTCCTGACGCACCTTGCCGTGTTCGATGACGGGCTGGTCGTAGAACTCATGCGTGTGGCCCTCGGGCTTGGTGATCCAGAACGAGAAACCCTCGGACGGATTGAGGTTGTCGCCCAGGTGCCACTTTCCGCTCAACCCGCATGTGTAGCCCGCATCGCGAAGCACCTCGCCCAGCGACGTGAAGTCCTGCAGCGGATTGTACGCCCGCGGTCCCATCATGAACACCGGGCTCAGCGGCGTGTGGATGCCGTGCTGGGACGGCATTACGCCGGTGAGAAACGTGGCCCGCGTCGGCGAGCACACGGGATTGCTGCTGAGCGCGCGCGTGAACCGGATGCCTTCCGCCGCGAGCCGGTCGATGTGCGGCGTGCGGATGTCGGGATTGCCGTAGCAACCGAGCGACCACGCGCCCTGGTTGTCGGTGAGAATGAAGACGACGTTCGTCGGACGCGGCGTCGATGCCGCCTGGGACGCGACACTCCCGCCCAGGCACGCCGAGGCCACGACCGCGCGCGCAAACCGGAGGAAGTGGGAGGCGTTCATCGGATCTGCGGCTCGACGCGGCCAAACGGCCAAGGTTGCCCGGGCGCCGGAATCCGCGGAAATTCCGGTACCGGGCCCGGCGTCAGTTGCCGCGCGAGCCCGAGGCCCGCCTCCGCGAACTGGCGTCCGGCCGTGATCTCGAGGTTGCTGTAGAACGTCAGCCGCGTCTCATAGCCGCCGCCCTCCGGACCGAACGCCGCCTCGGTGGGCACATAGCCGACGCAACCGTTGGCGAGCGACACCGGAAACGTGAAGGGGAACGGACTCCCCCGCTTGATCTCCAGTCCGTAGGCCACGAAGTACTCGGCCGGGCTGCTGACAAACACCGCGGGGCCGACCTGCAAGGCCTGGACCTCGACCTCCACCGCCGGCTCCCGCGCAAGGATCGCGTCGAGCAGCAAGGTCTCGCGCGCAAACGTCCACTCGGTCAGGTCGCGCTTCGGCTTGCCCGCCGCGATCACCTCGCGTGCCCGGGCCACGCGCTCGGGCGCGGGCACCCGCCGCGGTATGTTCCACACCTTGGTCCGCGCCGCGACCGCCGCGTCGGTGCCGCGCGGGGCGCTCAACAGCACCTTCACCGCCTCCGCCCCGATTCGTCCGCCGACGATCTGCATCCAGGTCTTTTGATCGGGCCGCACATAGGGACTGAGATTGTCGACCTGGGTCACGTCGCCGGACGCTCCCGCCAGGAACACCACGGGCACATTCGCGCGCAGCGCGCCCTGCACGGTGCGCTCCATTTCGCCGGGCCAGTTGGCGGAAATGCCGCCGGGGTTTGTCGTCGCATGGCAGGCGAAGTTGACGATCGCGCCCAGCAGGCGTCCGTCGGCATCCCAGGCTCCGACCACGCCCACCTGCGGATCCGTCGGGCCCGCGTAGTCGACGATGTCCGGATTCATCGCGCCCGCGTGACTCCAGCTCTGGTTGTTCTTCATCTTCTGCCGGCGATTGAACGCCACCCGGTCGTCGTGACCGAACCCGAAACCCAGGTGGGCGGGCGTCAACCGGGTCGTGGCCAGCCGCGTGGCTTCGATGATCTCCCGCGTGAGTTGCTCCAAGTAAACCGGGTCGGCCAGCGACGATTCCTGGTAGGCGAGCTGCTGGATCTCGGGCGACGCGTGATCGAACTGCCCGGGCATCACGATGCCGACCGGCCCGGACGAATGGGAATGCGAGGCCGCGATCATCACCGCTTCCGGCGCGAGTCCGCAGACCTGCTGGATCCCGGCCCGCGCGCGCTGCACGACCGACCGCGGCACCATCAACGTATCCAGCCCCACCAGTGCGATCCGCCTGCGCCCGTCGTCGAAGACCGCCACGCGCACCTTGCACGGATCGTGAAACACCTTGAACACGTGCCGCGCCACCGCGTGCGCCTCGCGCATGCCGATGGCGGGCGAGATGTCGCGTTCTGCAAAGCCCGCCTTGATCCCGGCGGCCTCCGCCCCCGCGGCCACGCCGGCGCCGAGCGCCAGCAGCAGCGCGACAGCCCGGACCCGGCGGCCGCACGCGGCGGCCGCACGCGCGAGGGTGAATCGTTCGGACATAGCGTCGGCTGCCCGGCCTCCCTTCGCAACCGTCGGCCCGGAATTCATCAGTAACGTCCCTTGATGCCGATCGAGATCGAGGAGCCGTACTCGCCGTTGAGCGAGCGCCGCGCGTAGCCGGGCGTCGCCGAGCCGTAGTGCATCTGGGTCAGCTCGTCGTTCGTGAGATTGGTGATGCTGCCGACGAGCGAGAAACGCGCGGACAATTGGTACGCGAGGCTGACGTCGAGGATCAGCCGCTCCTTGATGTACTGGTATCCATCCGGCCCCCACGCGGGCTGCGGCAGCAGTTTGTTCAACCCGCGGTAATTCCAACGCGGCATGACCGTGAGGCGCTTCCAGTTGAACTGGATGCCCCAGTTCGCCGTCTCGGGCACGAAGCTGGTGAACGAGGCGTTGGGGTTGCCGCTCAGCTGCAGCTTGGTCGCGTTGGCGAAGACGGTGAAGAAGCGGCCCCATTCGCCCAGCGGACGCAGCGGCTGCCGGACATTGAACTCGAAGCCGTGGATGCGCGCGTTGCCGGAGTTGAACTTGGTCGAGAGATTCCAGCCGACGTAGCGCGGATCGAGGTCGAGCGCGGCAAGGTCCGCGGCCGTGGCGATCTTCACCGCGTCACCGAAGAAGTCCCGAATCTCCTTCAGGAAGACGCCGGCGCTGATCACGCCGCCCTGCTGCGAATAATACTCGAGCGAGAGGTCGTAGTTGTCGGCCGTCCACGGTTTCAGACCCGTGTTGGTCACCGTGATGTTGCCGCGCGCGATCGACGGATCGTTCAGCTCACCCGTCGTCAAGTCCGCCTCCTGGATCGTGGCACTCGGAATGATGTCCGGGAAATTCGGGCGTCCGTACGTCCGCGCCCAGGCGAGCCGGGCCTGGAAGTTCTCCCGGATATTGTAGGTGAGGTGCAGGCTCGGGAAGAAGCCGTCGTAGTCCCGCTCGGCGGTGTACGCGCGCTCCTTGCGCGTGAGACGGGTCTCCTCGAGCGAACCGGCGGCCCCGGCCTCAGGTCGGCGAATACGCGCGCCCTGGGCGTTGCGGGCGAACGTGCCGTCGGCGTTGCGCACGAACACGGCGTTGGGGTCGAACAGCATGCCCTGCCCGGTCACCTCCGTGCGCTCGAAGCGGACGCCCGTGAGCACGTGCAGCCGGCCCTTGAGCAGCCGCGCGTCCGCCTGGAGGTAGCCGGCCGACACGGTTTCCTCGGCGAACTGCGACGCGTTGAGGCGGAAATTCTCCGCGGCGACGATCTGGGCCGGTGTCATCGTGAACAGCGTCGGGTTGGCCTGGTTGGCCTGCCACGCCTTGCCGGGATTGATGCCGATCGGATCCCGGAAGCCGTCGAAGAGGTCCTGGTTCCGGTAGACGGTGTAGAGGTACGGTTCGACCGCGGTGTTCGCGCCGGTGTAGGTGTACGTCGCCGACTCGCGCCGGGCATCGACATTCTGGATACGATGCTGCCCGCCGCCCTGGACCGAGAACGGGAACGGAAAGACGTCGAGGCGCCGCTGCAGGTCGAGGTTGCCGTACTTCGAGCTCAGCACGTGCCGGCGGTCGTCGTGGGTGGCGGCGGAGATCCGGTAGTTCGCGGGATTGAGCCAGTCGACCACGGCGTTGGCGTTGTCGAAGGCCTCGATCGTGCCCGGGCGCGATTCGCCGATGTTGCGAAAGGTCACGCGCACCGGGTTGCGGTTCACCGCCGTGACATTGTTAAAGTGCCCGCGCGACGTGCTCGGCAGCAACGTCTCGGACTGCGAGTAATTGGCGGCCGCCTCGAGCCGCCATTTCCCGTCGTCGAAACGGTAGCCGAGGTTCGTGCCCGAGGTGTAGTCGACGCTGTACTGCCAGCCGCCCGTCACCGTGAGGGCCCCGCGCCCCGTGGCGCCGACCGTGAAGTCAGGACCGTAGCTGAAGGGCGTGCCGTTGGCCGGCAGCGGCGCGGCGATCGTACCGGCGCTGGGCGTCATCGTGGTGTGTCCGGTGCTCGCCCGGACGTTGCGGCCGTAGCGCGAACCGAGGGTCAGCACCGAGTTCGGTGTCACCCGCCAGTCGGCCTTCACGCTGTAGATCGCGCGGTTGGTGTACCGCGGCGAATCCTGGATCAGGAACTGTTGCAGGAACGGGTTCGCGACACTCGCACCCGTGCCGGTGCCGGCGTTGTTCCAGGTCTTCCGGGAGATGTTCTGCTCGTTGAATTTTTGCGCGTACACGCCGGTGAGCACGAGGCCGAAGTTCTTTCCGATCGGCAGGGTGTAATCGAAATCGAAGCCCGGTTTGATCTTGTAGACCTCCTCGTCCTTGTAGGACGTCGGCGTCTTGTCGAACCGCAGGGTATTGTTCGTCGCGGACAGGCTGACTCCATAGCGCAGTTCCGCGCGGCTGCGCTCAAACGCGTTTTTGCTGACCATGTTGATCGACCCGGCGAGCGTGTCGGCGGGCGTGGCCGGCGTGGGGACCTTGGTCACGTCGATGCGCGTGACGTTGTTCAGCGCCTGCGTGCGCATCTCGACCGCGCGGGAAGGCCCGACGTTCGAGCCGGTCACGATCGGGGCGCCATCGAACATGATGCTCGTCTTGTCGCCGCCCATGCCGCGCACGGAGATCGTGCTCACCTCGGCGTTGTCGTAATCGGCCGCCAGGCCGGGCAGGAACTTCAGGAAATCGCCCGCGCTGCTGCCGAAGACCTCGCCAAAGGCGTCGGTGGCGATGACGTTCTTGATGTTGGGCGCGAACCGTTGCTCGTTCGTCGCGATGGCCTGCGCATCGGTCTCCTTGTTCGACGCGACCTTGAACGGATCAAGCTTCACGACCGAACCGGTCTGGCCGTAGCGCGCGACACTGGTCAGGGCCACATCGCGCTCCGCGAGACGCCCCGCGGGGACTTCGACCGTGACCTCCTGCGCGTCCAGGTCGGTGTAGAACACCTCCAGCACCACCTGGCCACTGCGCACATCCGCGAGCCGGTACGTGCCGAAGTCGTCGGTGAACGTCACCATGTCCGTCCCCTTCACCGCCACGCGTGCCCGGGCGAGGTACTGTCCGGTCACGACGTTCTGCACCCGCCCCGTGATGCTGCCGGTGGCGGCCGTGTTGTCGGCGGCGGGGGCGGCCGCGACCGCGAAGTACAGACCCAGAAGTGCGATCAGCGGACGAAGGACACGGGGGACATGGGTTGGCATTTTCATAAAGGAGATTTCGTCGATCGTGGCGTTGCAGTTCCAGTGTAGGCGGGGTGCCCTCACCCCGCTCCATGGCGGAGCGAAACCGATACCCCGCGGGGTGAGGGCACCCCGCCTACATCGAGCCGGCGTAAATTCAGTCGCCACTTCATCGCGTCTGGGCTTCGCGCGTCCACAAGGTGATCCGGTCGCGGAGCACGCCCATCTCGCGCACGAGTTCCTTGAGATCGGAATGGAAGTGTTCGAAGAACCAGGGCCCGCGATAGCCGGCGTCCCAACCTACCTGAAAGCAGCGCTTCAGGTCATAGCGTTTGTGCTCGCCGCTGGCATCGAGTTCGAAGGCCTTGAAGTCGCACGACACGGCGAACGGAAACGCTTTCGCCAAGCCCTCGTAACGTGCGGTGTCGGTCCAGTTGCCGGTGTCCGGCTGCGCTTTCAACTCAGGTCCGGTCGCCCGGATGACAGCGGGGATCGCGTCGGGATCGTCCATGAGCCACCCGAAGTTCTCGATCAGGACGCCCAGTCCGCGTTCGCCGCCGTAGTCAATCAGCTCGCGCAGCCCCTCGGCCAGGACCGCGTAGTCCGGCCGCTTCGCGGCGGGCAGCGGACGGACCCAGCGCACGCCGAGGCGAACCGCGGCGTTCATGGTCAGCTTGTACGACGTGATCGCGTGACGGCGCACCGCGAGATCGGGATGCCCGAGGTCGAGGCCGGGCTGGTTCATCTTCAGGTTGGTCAGCACGCACCCAGCGTCGGCGGCGGCCTGGCGCAGGGCGTCGAGGTACGCGGGCGTGAGGTCGACCAGCGTCGCCGTCATGAGGTCGATGACCCGCATGTCCAGTTCGTCGCGCATGAGCCGGGGCAGATCGAGCAGGCGCAGCTTGCCCGCCGCCCGCTCGGGGCTCAGGTGGCGGAAGAAAGACCCGGTCGTGATGCCGATCTGGCCGGTGAGCGTCGCCGCCGGGGCCGGAGCGGACGCGCCCCGTGCGAGGACGGCGCCCGCCGCCGCGCCAAGCGCGGAACTGATGAACGTGCGGCGAGGCAGGATCATGATGTGAGCCTTACGCCGCGTGGATGCGCTGCGCCGCGCGGTGGCCGGTGCGCGTGGCCGCTTCCATGCCGCGCCAGAGGCTGTCGTAGGCGGCGCCCACGAAATGCACCGGGCCGACCGATTCGGTGAGGGACGGCCAGATGCGGGCAAACTGGCCGAACGGGAAGGGCTCGCGTTCGCAGCCGGCGCACGTCGGTTCTTCCTTCCACCATTGGTGCACGATGCCGCGTTCGATGGTGTCCTTCGCCTTGCCGGGATAAAAGCTGCGAAACGCGGCCACGGTTTCTTCCGGAGTCTGCACCGCGCCACCCGTGCCGAAGAGCAACCGCTGGTCGCCCGGCACCTCCTCCGCCGTCTCGCACGTCGAACCCATCTTCGGGTTGCCCGTCTGCAGGTTGATGCTCGGCCAGTCGCCCTTCCAGAACGGCGTGCGCGTGAGCAGCAGCACGCGCGAGTGAATGCCGACCCGCGTGTGCGCGAGGGCGAACGCCTTGTCCGCCGGCCAGCCCGGCTTCACCGTGATGCCTGCCACCGCGAGCGGCGACATGCTCAGCACGAGGTGATCCGCCCGCAATTGCTGGCTCGCGCCCGGCGGGCCCGCGGTGACCGTGACCGACGAGCCGTCGAACTCGATCGCCGTGACGGGAGTGTTGCGCCGCACGCGGTCGCCAAGGCGCGACGCGAGGGCCGTGGTGAGGAGATCATTTCCGCCCTGGAGGTGGTAGAGTTCCTTCGGCTGTTGCCGCAGCCCGCGGTTGTGGATCGTGGCGGCGGTCCAGATCCGGTAGAGGGCCGAGGCGTCCTCGGCAGTGGGCGGTTTTCCCGGTGTCGAACGCCGGCCCATGCGGGAGAAACGGATCGCGGCATCCGACGCGCCCTCGCGCGCGAGGATGTCGGCGGGGAGCTGGCCATCGAGGTCATCGAGTCCGATGCCGAGCGGCCGGAACTCGTCCTTGAATTTCGGGAAGTAGTCCTTGAGGTACAGCACCGCCAGCTCGGACAACCCATGCTGCGCGACGTAGTCCGCCTCGTGGGCCGCGAAGCCCAGGCGCTTGAGCACCACGGGATCGGCGAGCTCCTGGTCCGAATACCAGCGATCGCCGATGCGGCGAAAGATGTTTTCGTTCCGGCGCCAGCGCAGCGGCTTCAGCCCGAACTGGTCGATGTAGTCCCAGACCAGCGCGTAGGCGGGACGCCCGGGAAACTGCTCCGCGCCCGCATCGGCGTAAAGTCCGCCCGGCAGGCCCTCGCGCAACGTCTTCACGTGGCCGCCCGTCCGGCCCGACGCCTCGAGCAGGATGACCTCGTGGCCGAGCTTCATGAGTTCGAACGCGCAACTCAGCCCGCCGATGCCGCCGCCCGCGACGATCACGCGCTTGCGCGCCCGGGTGCCGGCGCCGCGCAACGGCAACACGAGGGCGGCGAGCGCCGCGGCGCCCGACTTGAGGACCGCGCGGCGGGAAAGCCCCGCGGCGGAGGCGGACGACGAAGGAGAAACAGAGGAGGAAAGCATGACGGAAATCGATCGGCGGGACTCAGGGTTCGACGTATTTTTCCGCGTCCCACGCCCGCAGGATCGCCGCGGGTCCGCCGCCGAAGTAGGGATACTTGTCGAACTCGTCGAACTTCGGGTCGAGCCGCGGATCATCGGTGGCCTTCATCCAGGCGTCCACCCGCGACGCGTGTTCGCGCAGGGCGGCCGCGTACTCGGGCCGGCCGGCGACATTCTGCAACTGGTCCGGGTCCTTGCGCAGGTCGTACAATTCCTCCGCCGGCCGCTTCTTGAAACTGAGCGCGAACAGCCGCTTCATCGACGGTTCGTTCTGGTGCTGCATCATGTATTCCTTGGTGATGCTGGGATCGATGTCGCCGTAGTCGCCGACCGCGTAATACACGATCGGATCGCCCGCGGGCTGCCGGTTCGGCCGGAGGTTCCGGATGTAGAGGAAGTCGCGGGTGCGCACGCCGCGGATCGGATAACTGAGGTCGCCGCGCCGCACATTGGCGTGCCGCTCCCGCTCGACAAAGACATGATCGCGTTTCACGGCGCTCGGCTTCCCCGTCAGCAGATCGAAGAAACTCCGTCCCGTCATTTCCGGCCAGGGCACGAGCCCCGCGAGTTCGAGAATTGTCGGCGCGTAGTCGGTGACGGACACGAAGTCCTCCACCACCCT
>JAEUHA010000211.1 GCA_016793535.1 Opitutaceae bacterium
CGCGGACGCCGGCTGGAATCGCTGCCAACCGGCAACCCGCACCGAAAGGTGTAGGCGGCTTCCATCTGCCAACCGGTTGTTCGTCCCGTCAGGTTCGGGTCTTTCAGCTTTCAACCTTCAACTTTCAACTGCATGCCTCCGGCCGAGGGGGAGAAGGCGAGCAGGATGCTCGCCCCACGCGGGTGCACCGGAACGCGTGATCTACGGAGCGTCGCCCTGACGGGGCCGGGTTACTTGCGCAGCGGGTGCAGCTCGATGTTGCGGTAGAAGACCTCCGCACCCTCGGATTGGAAGAGGATCCGGCCCTCGCGCAGGTTGCCGTCGGTGCCGCCGTTCACCTTGATGCCATTGACGAAGAACTCGACGTTGCCGCCGTCGCAAACCGCCTCGAGCCGGTTCCATTCGCCCACGGGTTTTTCGACGTCGTGCGGTCCGCGGTAGTCGAGGGCGCCCGTCCACTTGGGATCGCGGCCGTACCAGTTGACGCGCGTGCCCGCCACTGCCTTCGGCTTGCCCTGCGGATCCCAGTGGAGCGCGACACTGCCCGCCTTGCCGGTCGCCAGCGGCACTTCGCGCACGGGCACCGTCATGCGCGTGAGGATACGCTCGCCTCCGGGGCGGTCGTAGCCGCCCACGAGCAGGAGGTCGCCGGTGCCGCCTTCGATGATCTGGAACTCGACCGACCGCATCCAGGCGCCGTTGAAGTCCGCCGCGTAATTTCCATCCGGCCCCTGGCAGTGCAGCAGGATGCCGGCGTCGCGCGCCCGATCGTGGCGCGGTTTCCACGTCACCGGCCCCCAGCGAAAATCCACCCGCAGGCGGTAGTTCGCGTACCGCTCTTTGGTCACGATGCCCCCGTAGTGCTGACCGCTCGCGCGGATCGCCGGGCCGCCGTCGATGTGATCCACCACCGTGAAGACCCGGTCGGGATCCGCATACTTGTGGCCCCGCAGCCAGGTGTAGAAGTTGGTCAGGTCCTTGCCGTTGAAGAGCGTGATTTTTTCCGTCGGGACGATGACGTGGCCCGCGTCTGACGCGGAAAACGCCGGGGCCGCGCCGACACCGAACAGGAGCGCGAGCAGGAGGGAGCGGACGAACGTGGGCATGGGAGGCAGGGTGGGGAAAGCGGGACTACGGACGGCGCGCGGCGGGCGGCGGCTGCCGCAGGTAGGCGATGAGGTGGGCGAGTTCCTCCTTCGTCACGGTCTGCTCGAGTCCGTCCGGCATCAGGGAGATGCCTGTCGCTGCGAACGCGGAGATGTTCGAGCGCGCCACGACTTCCTCGCTGTCGAACGCGGTGCGCAGGGTGAGGCTGTTTTCCGATTCGGAGGCCAACCAGCCGGAGAGCGTCCGACCGTCGCGCGTCGTGACCGAGACGGCCTCGTAGCCCGGCGTGATTTCGTGGTTCGGCACCAGGATGTGGAGCAGCAGGGCCTCGTCCGATTGATTGCGCACGCCGGCGAGGTCGGGACCTACCTTGCCGCCCACGCCGTTGTACGTGTGACAGGCGGAGCAGGCCCGGGTGAAAGGCTCCGCCCCTTTCGCCGCCTCGGCCGGTTGCCGGAGGATGTCGCGATAAGTCTGATACACCTGCATGCGGTTGCTGCCCTCGAGTTTTTTGAAGGCGGCCTCCGCCGCCGTGCGGACCTTCGCGTCCGCGTGCTTGAGCAACTGGGCCCGCCGCGTGGAGGGAATCTCGGAGGCTTTCACCGTGCCCCGCTCGATGGCGGCGAACATCACGCCGGCGAGGGCGGGTTTCGATGTCAGGGTCGAAACCACCGCCGCGCGGATCTGGGGCGTGTAGCGAACCCAGTTCGCGGGCTCGACCAGCAACTCCCCGCCGCGCGGATCACCCAGCCGCTCCAACGCGCGCACGGCCTGGAGTTGCAGCGCGGGCGGATGGCGGGGATCGAGCAGTCCGCCCAGCTGTGCGCCCGCCCGCGCGAAGTCGGACGAGCCGAGCAGGGTGACGGCGCTGACGCGCTCGCGGGTCGGCGCGCGCTCATCGCCGGCCAGGGCTGACGCCCGCTGGAAAAGTTCATCCAGCGCCTTCGCTCCGGCGGCGGCGGAACCCCCGCCGAGCAGCACGGCGAGCGGATTCTCGCCGCGTTTCGTGCCGAGGTCAGTCCGTCCCCGCACTCCCTCGACCAGCCCGAGCACGGCCGGCAGGCACCAGGTGAGGTTGCGATCCTCGGCCAGGATACCGGCGAGGAAACGCTGACAGGACTCCGGCGACGCGCCGGCGCCGAAGACCCGGCTGAGGTCCGCGACGACGGCGGCGAACCCAGCTGGATTGATCGCCCGGGCGCGGCTCAGGGCGGCAAAGAACTCCTCCATCCGGTGGCCGACTCCGCTGAGAACCGCGGCCCGGGTCCAGCGATCCTCGCCGTCCCGGACGGCGATGGCCGCCAGCGCCGCCGCCACCCGGGAGTCTGGGAAGCCGCCCAGCACCAGGGCGGCCACGAAGCGCACGCGGGCGTCGGCGTCCTCAGCCAGCGGCAGGAGCGCCGTGAAGAGGTCACTCGCTTGCCCGGCGCGCGATTCCGCCAGCCAGAGTCCCTGTTCGCGCACACCGGGATCGCGGTCCTTCAGGGCCTGGAAAATCATCGCCGACGAAAGCCGCTGCGCCGCCTCCAGCAACCACAGGGCGCGCGACCGGGTGGCGGGCAGCGCGGCCCCGGCCACCAATTTTTCCAGCAGGGGAACGGCGGCGGCATCGCCGCGCTCCAGCAGGAGCCGGAACGCCGTGTCGCGCCACCAGGAGTTGGGCGACTCCAGGTCCCGGCACAGTTCGGCCACGGTCGTGCCGGGAAGATTCCGATTCGGTGCGACGCTGCCATCTTTCACGACCCGCCAGATGCGGCCGGTTTCGAACGGCCCCTTGAAGTCCAATTGTTGCCGCGCCTGCTCGGGCACGTATTGCGGGTGGTCGATCTCCTGACGGTACATGTCGGCGATGGTGAGCGCGCCGTCCGGACCGGTGCCGAGGAACACCGGGCGGAAACCGATATCCGGGGTGGCCACGAATTCCCGGCCGGAGTAGGGCACCGCGGAGACGAACGAGGCGCCGTTCGGGCGCATGACCTGGCGCTGGATCAGGTTCTGCGCCGGTTCGCAGATGAAAAAGTTGCCGACGTGCTCGGAGGTCAGCGCGGTGCCACCGAAGAGATGATGCCCGCAGGCCGACGTGAAGGTGCCCTCGTGTCCGGGTGTGGGGTTGGGAGTGGGGCGGTAGAGCTGGCCCCAATACGACGCCGTCTTGGCGTTGCTCAGCGGAAAGACCTTCGCCTCGTGCTGGGTCTTGGCGACTTCCTGGATGCTCGCGTTGAACGCGAGGTGGGGGTTCCGCTTGAGATGGTGCGGCTCCAGCACCGTGTGCATCACCGGGTGGCGGTTGGACAGACCGAAGCGCCGGCCGAAGTCGTCGATCGCCAGGCCAAACTGACTGTTTCCGCCCACCAATTCGAACGTCAGGTTGTCCGGGTGAAACCGCGTGTCGCCCGGCGGAAACTCCACCACGGGGCGCGAGGGATGCTCGGGCGAGTGAACCTTTCCGCCGTTGCGGCCGCCCGCGAGATACACCCAGCCGTCGAGACCCAGCGTCGGATAACACACGCGGATCTGGGCGGTCTTGCTGGTTTCGAAGCCCGTGAGTACGACGCGACGTTCGTCCGCGATGCCGTCGCCATCCGTGTCCTTGAGGTACAAGATGTCCGGCGCGGCCGTCACAAACACACCGCCACGCCACACCAGGATGCCGTTGGGATACCCGAGTCCGTCTGCGAAGGTCGTCCGCTTGTCGTAGCGCCCGTCGCCATCGGTGTCCTCCAGCAGCGCGATCCGGCCCAGTTTCGTCCAGGGTTCGTTCGGCGTGTTGTTGGTCTGCAGCGGATCCGGGTAGCCGCGGTTCTCGACCACGTAGAGCCGGCGCTTTTCGTCCCAGGCAAAGGCGACCGGGTCGTCGACCAGCGGCTCGGCGGCCACCAGTTCGATGCGCAGGCCGGGCTCGACCTGGAAAGCCGCGAGGGCCTCGGCGGGCGTGAGCACGCGCATCGGCGGGTCCTTGGCGGCGAACAGCGCGGGCGAGAGCGCCGCGGTGGCGAGTGCGACCAGTGCGCACGAGATTCGATGGAGGGTGCGGGAACGCGGGCTGGGGAACGAAAAGCGCACGCGGAAAACTAAGCTCACGCCGCGGGAATTGGCCAGGGTTTCCTAGCCTTCACGCGCTGGGCTGCCCCCCTGGGAGCGCGGCCGTCCCCGGCCGCAGGATCGGGCGAATGCGGACGAGGACGTCCGCGCTCCCAGGGGGCATCTCACCGCGCAGTTGCGGCCCGTTCCGGAGCCACTCAACCTCGGCCAATGCTTTCGCGCCCGCCCCGACGCTTCGTCCATCGCTTGGCCGGGAACGCCCGCATCCTGCCATTTTCGCTCTGCCTGCTCGGCGCCAGCTGGGTCAGCGGAGCGGCCCCGTCTTCGCCTCTCAGCTTCAATCGCGACATCCGGCCGATCCTCTCGGAAAACTGCTTCCAGTGTCACGGTCCCGACGGCAACCGCCGCGAGGCGGAGCTCCGGCTCGACCTCCGCGACGCCGCGGTGGAGGCGCTCGCGCTCGTGCCCGGCAAACCCGAGGCGAGCGAGGCGATCCGGCGGATCTTCGCCGCCGATCCCGAGGATCGGATGCCGCCGGCCGATTCGCACCGCAGCCTGACCGACGCGCAAAAACAGACGCTCAAACGCTGGGTGGCCGAGGGTGCCGCCTACGAGCCCCACTGGGCTTATGTCGTGCCCACCCGCCCGGCGGTGCCGGCGTTGCGGCAACCCGAGGCCAACCCGATCGACGCCTTCATTGGGGCGGCCCTCGAGCGCGCCGAGCTCAGGCGCGCGCCGGAGGCGGACCGCCGCACGCTGATCCGGCGGCTGAGTTTCGACCTGACGGGCCTGCCGCCGGATCCGCGCGACGTGGAGACGTTCGCCGCCCGCCGCGATCCGCAGGCCTACGAGCGCCTCGTGCAGCAGTACCTCGCGTCGCCGCATTTCGGCGAACGGATCGCGCTGCCGTGGCTCGATCTCGTGCGGTACGCGGACACGATCGGCTTCCACAACGACGTCGCCCTCCGCTACTGGCCGTATCGCGACTGGGTGATCAACGCCTTCAACCGCAACCTGCCCTTCGACCAGTTCACGCGCGAACAGCTCGCGGGCGACCTGCTGCCCGGCTCCACGATCGAGCAGCGCGTCGGCTCCGGGTACAACCGGCTGCACCGGATCAGTGGCGAGGGCGGCATCCAGGACAAGGAGTACTTCGCCAAGTACGCCGCCGACCGCGTGCGCACGACCGCGACCGTCTGGCTCGGCTCGACGCTCGCCTGCGCCGAGTGCCACGACCACAAGTTCGATCCGTTCACGACGAAGGATTTCTACCGGTTCGCCGCGATCTTTGCCGACCTGAAGGAAAAGGGCGCGTACAACCTGAGCGGCGGCTTCACCCGCGAGAACCTGACCGAGGAGCCGATCTTCAGCACGCCCGCCCAGCGCGAACGGCTGGACGCCCTGGAAGCCGAGATTGCCGCGGCCGCCGCCGCGCTCAAGGACGTCGACGACGCCGCGCTGGCCGCCGGCCGGGCCGCATGGGAAGAGCGCATCCGGGCGGCGGATACAGCCGGCACCCTCGCGTGGACCGTGCAGCGTCCGCGGCACGCGAAGTCCACCGCGGGCACGCCGTTCACGATCGACCCGGAGGATCACTCCGTCATTCCCGGCGGCCGGAATCCGGTGCACGACACCTATGTCGTCACGATTCCCGCCGCGGCGGAGCGCATCACCGGCCTGCGCCTCGAGGTGGTCGCGGACGCCCGGTTTCCGGGCGACGAGGTCTCGCGGGGCGGCTCGGCGTTCTTCCTCGCCGAACTCGAGGTCACGGGCGTCACCGGTGCCGGCCAGGCCGCGCTGCCCGTCCGGATCGCCTCCGCCCGCACCAACGGCGGCACCGAGCCCGGCTTTCCGGTGGCCGCCGCGATCGACGGCGACCCGGCGACGGCCCTGTCGTTCCTGCGCAAGCGCGGCGGCGGCATCGCGCTGGTCTTTGCGGAACCCTGGCGCGGCGGACCGGACGCCGCGCTGACGCTGCGTATCCGTCATTCGGATCAGCATCCGTACCAGCACCTCGGCCGCTTCCGCCTCGCGCTCCACACGCAGCCTGATCCGGACGCGAACGCGGGCGGCGCGCCGGAGAACGTGCTCAAGGCGCTGCAGGTGCCGGTGGAAAAGAGAACGCCCGCGGAAGCGAAAGACATCGCCGCACACTACCGCACGGTCGCGCCCGAACTGGCGGCCCAGCGCGAGCGCCACACCCGCGCGGTCAACGCGCGCGACGCGCTGCTGCTCAGCGTGCCGTCGCTGCCGGTCTCGAAGAGCGTCGCGCCGCGGCCGATCCGCGTGCTGCCCCGCGGCAACTGGATGGACGACAGCGGCGAGGTGGTGGAGCCGGGCGTGCCGGCATTCCTGCGCCAGATCGTGCCGGCGGACGGAAAGCGCGTGTCACGGCTCGACTTCGCCGAATGGCTCGTCGCGCCGGACAATCCGCTGACGGCGCGGACGTTCGTGAACCGGCTGTGGCGGCTGTATTTCGGCGAGGGACTCACGCGGACGCTCGAGGACCTCGGGTCGCAGGGCGAGTGGCCCTCGCACCCGGAACTGCTGGACTGGCTGGCGGTGGAGTTCCGCGAGAGCGGCTGGAACGTGAAGCACCTGGTGCAGCTCCTCGTGACCTCGCGCACGTACCGGCAGTCGTCGGTCGCGGCGCGCGGCGTCGAGGAACGCGACCCGGCCAATCGCTGGCTGGCGCGGCAGAACCGCTTCCGGCTCGACGCGGAGCTGGTGCGGGACAACGCCCTCGCGATCAGCGGCCTGCTCGTGCGCGAGCTCGGCGGTCCGGCCGCGCGGCCGTATCAACCGGAGGGATACTACGCCCCGCTCAACTTCCCGCGCCGCGAGTACGTGCCCGACACCGGCGCCGGCCTGTACCGGCGCGGCGTGTACACGCACTGGCAGCGCACGTTCCTGCACCCGAGCCTGCTGGCCTTCGATGCGCCCTCGCGCGACGAATGCACCGCGAACCGCTCGGCGTCCAACACCCCGCTCCAGGCCCTGGTGCTGCTCAACGATCCCGTCTACGTCGAGGCGGCGCGCGTCCTGGCGGAGAAGATCCTGCGCGAGGGCGGGGGAGCGCGGGACGCCGCGTTCGCGCGCAAGCTGGAGTGGACGTTTGCCCGCGCGCTGGGGCGTCCGCCGGTGCGGGCGGAGACGCGGGCGCTCGAGGGCCTGCATGCCGCGCAGCGGACGCGCTACCTGGCGGACGAGTCCGCGGCGCGGGAACTCCTGGCGACGGGCGCGTCGCCCGTCCCCGCCGATCTGCCGCTCGCCGACCTCGCCGCCTGGACGACCGTGGCGCGTGCCGTCCTCAACCTGCACGAGACCATCACCCGCAACTGAGCCGAGGGACCTGTGACCAGTGACAACTTACGAGTGAAGTGATGGCGTCATCCGTGGCCGAATAAACAAGCTCATCCCAACGTGGAAATAGACCCCCTGCATCTCACGCGTCGCACCTTTCTCGGCCAGACCGCGGCCGGCCTCGGCTCGATCGCCCTCGGCGCCCTGCTGCAACCGCGGTCGATGAGCGCGGCGCCGGCGCCGGCCGGCGCGTGGCGCGGGTTGGTGAACCCGCTGCATCACGCCGCGAAGATCAAGCGGGTGATCTACCTCTACCAGGCGGGCGGGCCTTCGCACCTGGAGCTGTTCGATTTCAAGCCGAAGCTGCGCGCGATGCACGGGCAGCCGATGCCGGAGTCATTCACGCAGGGCCAGCAGATCGCGCAACTGCAGGGGCGGGAGCTGAAGTGCCATGGCGCCCTGTATGATTTCCAGCGCTTCGGCCGGTCGGGCCAGGAAATCTGCTCGCTGTTTCCGCGGCTCGGTGGCGTGGCCGACGACGTGTGCATCATCCGCTCGATGTACACCGAGCAGATCAACCACGACCCGGCGCACACGTTCATGAACACCGGCTCGATCATCGCCGGGCGTCCGAGCATGGGATCGTGGCTGCTCTACGGGCTCGGCTCCGAGACGGACGAACTGCCCGGTTTCATCGTCATGATGTCGTCGGGCAAGGGCGGCCAGATGCAGCCGATCGCCGCGCGCCAGTGGCACAGCGGCTTTCTCCCGAGCCGGTTCCAGGGCGTGAAGTTCCAGTCGCAGGGCGATCCGGTGCATTACATGCGCAACCCCGCGGGCGTGTCGCGCGCCGACCAGCGGCAGCTCGTCGACGTGGTGAACCAGCTCAACCGCCGGCAGCACGATGCCGTGCGCGACCCGGAGATCCTGACGCGGATCAACCAATACGAAATGGCATTCCGCATGCAGACCAGCGTGCCGGGCCTGATGGACCTGAGCAGCGAATCGGCGCGCGTGCTGGAGGATTACGGCGCGCAGCCGGGCGACGGCAGCTTCGCGTCGAACTGCCTGCTCGCCCGCCGGCTGGCGGAGCGCGGGGTGCGTTTCATCCAGCTGTATCACCGCGACTGGGACCACCACGACGACGTCTCGCACGTGAAGATGAAGGCGGAGGAGGTGGACCGGCCGACGGCGGCGCTGATCCGCGACCTGAAGGAACGCGGGATGTGGGACGAGACGCTGATCATCTTCGGTGGCGAGTTCGGCCGCACCCCGATGGCGCAGGGCAAGGGCCGCGACCATCACATCAAGGGCTTCTCGATCCTGCTCGCCGGCGGCGCGATCAAGGGCGGGCTCACGTACGGCGCGACCGACGAGCTCGGCTACGCGGCGGTCGACAAGCCCGTGAGCGTGCACGATCTCCACGCGACTATGTTGCACCTCTTCGGCGTCGATCACACCCGGCTCACCTACCGGTACCAGGGCCGGCAGTTCCGATTGACGGACGTGCACGGAAACGTGCTCAAGGACATCCTCGCGTAGCGGGTGCCCAAGGAAGAGTTGCCCACGGAACACCCGGAGCACACGGAATAGTTCTGGTTTCCGTGTGCTCCGTGTGTTCCGTGGGCAGTCGCCTTGATCGAATGCGTGAAACGTCGCCATTGCCCCAGCCGCACCCGACCCGGGCCGAGGCGTTTCGCTTCTGGCTCAAGCTGGGCTTCATCAGCTTCGGCGGGCCGACGGGGCAGATTGCGATCATGCACACGGAGTTGGTGGAGAAACGCCGCTGGATCAGCGAGGCGCGGTTCCTGCATGCGCTTAACTACTGCATGCTGCTGCCCGGACCGGAGGCGCAGCAGCTCGCCACGTACATCGGCTGGCTGCTGCACCGGACGTGGGGCGGGGTGATTGCGGGGACGCTGTTCGTGCTGCCGTCGGCGCTGCTGTTGTGGACGCTCAGCCTGATCTATGTCGCGTGGGGCAGCGTGCCGGGGATCGCGGCCGTGTTCGACGGCCTCAAGCCGGCCGTGCTCGCCATCGTCGTCGCGGCCGGCATCCGGATCGGACGCCGCACGCTGCGCAATGAAGTCATGGCCGCGATCGCGCTGGCGGCCTTCGCGGCGATCTTCTTCGGCCGGGTGCCGTTTCCGCTGATCATCGCGGGCGCGGCGCTGGCCGGCTGGATCGGGCATCGCATGCGGCCGGACAAGTTCCAGGTGATCAACGGTCATGGCAGCGGGATGACCGGTGGGAGCGTGATCGAGGCGCAGTCCGTGGCGCACGCGACGCCGTCGCTTGGCCGCGCGCTGCGCGTGCTCGCGGTTTGTCTCACGCTCTGGTGGCTGCCGGTGCTGCTGGCCGGCGCGGTGCTGGGGTGGGACCACGTGCTGTTTCAGCAGGGGTTGTTTTTCAGCAAGGCGGCGATGGTGACGTTTGGCGGCGCCTATGCCGTCTTGCCCTACGTTTCGCAGCAGGCGGTGGAGCATTTCCAGTGGCTGCAGCCGGGGCAGATGCTCGA
Organism: Opitutaceae bacterium; assembly: GCA_016793535.1. GTDB lineage: Bacteria > Verrucomicrobiota > Verrucomicrobiia > Opitutales > Opitutaceae > ER46. The sequence continues at coordinate 9,971 of JAEUHA010000211.1, forward strand.
CGGACTTGCGCTGGCCGAGACAACGCCGGGGCCGCTGATCATGGTGCTGCAGTTCGTGGGCTTCGTCGGCGCGTGGCACCAGCCCGCGCCGTTTTCTCCGCTCGTCGGTGCGACCCTCGGGGCGGCGATCACGACCTGGACGACGTTTCTGCCCTGCTTCCTCTGGATCTTTCTCGGCGCGCCCTACATCGAGCGGCTGAGAGGGCATGCCGGGCTCAGTGCGACGCTGGCTGCGATCACCGCCGCGGTTGCCGGCGTCGTGCTGAATCTGGCGGTCTGGTTCGGCGGGCACGTGCTGTGGCCGCAGGACGGGGTGGTCGACTGGCTGGACTGGGCGGTCGCGGCGGTCGCGCTCCTCGGGCTCGTGCGGTGGAAGTGGGACATCATGTTCGTTGTCGCCGGGGCGGCTGCGTTCGGGCTCCTGCGCTGGGCGATCACGGGGTGAACCAGGCCGGAGGGAAAACCGGCGGGCGTTGATCTTGGTGCCGCTACGGCGCGGCGACGAGTTGCACGGCGTCGATCTGTTCCCAGTCGGGTTTGGCGGCGAGATTCAGGGTGAGCTTCAGCTTTGCGACCGGATACGGAGTCGCGGGCACATTGACGCCAAACCAGGCGATCTCGCGGCCTGAGGATGTCGTGACGGGATCGACCCCCTCCCACCACACATGCGCGGTGCCATCGGCGGCGATGGCTTCGACCTTGATGATGGCGCCGGGGGACAGGTTTTGCCGCACGCGAACGCCGGTGGCGCGGACGGGCTGGGCAAAGCCGACTTCGAGCCAGTCGAGCCCGTTGTTCTGCGAAGCCGGGCACCAGGCATCGGGACTGTTGCCGGCCA
>JAEUHA010000219.1 GCA_016793535.1 Opitutaceae bacterium
TGGCCGAGAGGGAGAGTTTCCAGTGCTCGCGCAGCCGCTGGCTCCAGATCACGTCGAGCGTCGGCGCCGGCTGCTCGAACACGTTGGGCGTGCCCGGCGGGCTCACCTGCGCGAGGCGCTCGCCGAAGAGATTGTAGTACACGCTGACCGTCGTCCCGGTGCGGGCGAGGTTGTAGGTCAGGTCGATATTGACGAGGTACGGCGACTGGCCGGTGAGCTCGCGCGTCGCGCCCGCACCCGGCTCGTAGATCCGGATCAGCGCGAGTTCGGCCGGCGTGATGTCGACCGACGACTCGACCCAGGTGAAATTGAAACCGCCGGACAACCCGCGCAGCCGCTCCGAGAGGAAGCCGAGGTTCTTGCGCAGCTCGACCTCGATGCCGCTCACCTCGCCGCGCGGTGCGTTCTGATACTGGAGCTCGCCGCTGTTCACGATGGAGAACACCCCGCGCTCGATCGGGTCGGTCATCTGCTTGTGGAACAGGCTCACCGCCACGATCTCGCCCCGGCGCGGAAACCACTCCCAGCGCAGGTCGTAGTTCTTGATCGTCGTGCGGCGCAGGCTCGGATTGCCGATGTAGACGAAATCACCGACGAACTCGAACGACGTATAGTCGGCGATCTCGCGGAAATTCGGGCGGGCAATCGTCTTCGTGACCGCGGCCCGGAGATTCATCCGGTCGCTCAGCGCATAGACGAGATTCGCCGAGGGCAGAGTGTCGTCGTTGTCCAGCAGCCCGGCGCGCCGGCGCGGATCGCGGCTGCGCACGTCGAGCTTCGTCGACTCGCGTCGCAGGCCGCCGATCAGGCGGAGCGAGCGGGTGAGCGACACGTCGATCATGCCATACCAGGCCGTGACGTCCTGGTCGCCCAGGTAGCTGTTGCCCGCGGAGCCGGTCTCGACGAGATAGAGCTGGCCGGTACGAAACCGGCCCGTGGCCGGATCCACCTGGCCGACCTGCGACTCCCGCAGGAACTCGCGTTCGTTGCCGTCGTAGCGCAGGACCGTGCTGTTGTACTCGAAGAGCCGCTCGTTGAACGCGCGATTCGTGCGGGCGAACGCGCCGCCGACCTTGAACTGCGCATTCGAGCCCACCCACGCCGGCAGCGGCAGCGTGAGGTCGGCGGAATAGTCGTCGCGCGATTCCTCCAGGTCGCGGAAGAACCGCGCCGGCCGCGGCAGGCCCGAGGCCTCGAAGAACTGGTTGCCGTCCGGCGTTTGAAACGTGCTGAAGTACCGCGTGTCCGGCTCGTCCTGCGTCGTGGTCGCATCCGTGACACTCCAGTTGAGCCGCAGGTCGCGCCAGGCGGGGAAGAGGTGCTTGCCAGCGAGCTGCACCGACCGCAGCGAGCGCTCGGTGTAACGCAGCGTGCGCGTGGTGAAGATCTCCGTCTCGCTGATGCCGCCGCCCGCCACGTTCAGGCCAGTCTGCCGCCGGGCCATGTCGTTGCCCGCCTGGTTGAACATTGTGTTCAGGCTGACCTGGTGGTCGGGGCTGAACTGGTACGCGACGTTGAAGATCGTGCCGATCAGGGCTTCGTCCTCGCTGCGGGTGTCGCTCAGGCGCACGAGGGGCGCCAGCGCGGGAGAGTTGATGCCCTGGCGCTCGTAGCGGCCGAGCACGCCGTCGGTGTAGCCGCTGAAGCTGCGCTCGTAGGATAGGCTCGCGGCGTAGCCGAGGCGCCGGCCCAAGAGCCGGGTCTGCCCGCCGACCGCCGCCGAGAAACTGTGGTTCAAAGGCGCGTCCTTCGTGCCGGGCGCCATGACCGAGCTGAACGCCCGCGTCAGCCGCCCGATCTCGGTGTCCACCGTCGGCGTCGAGAACCGCAGCGGGATCCGCTGGCCCGCCAGCTCAGCCGGGAGATCGCGGCCGCCGTCGTCCCGGCCCCAGGTGTTGCGGGCCGCGCCCGAGCTCAGAAAGGTCCGGCCGGTGATCCGGGAGTTGTGCGCCACGGAGGCGGAGAGCGACGACGTGAACTGCTCGGGAAACTCCTTCGTTTTCAAGTCGACGCTGCCGCCGGTGAAATTGCCCGGCCGGTCGGGCGTGAAGGTCTTTGTCGTCACGATCGCATCGATCAGGTCGCTCGGAAACATGTCCATGTTCACCGCGCGGCGATCCGGGTCGGCGCTCGGCACCTCGACGCCGTTGACCTGCGTCGAGCTGTAGCGCTCTCCGAGCCCGCGGATGTAGACGTACTTTCCGCCGACGACCGACGCGCCCGTCACGGCCTTCATCGCCGCCGCCGCGGTGCCGAACCCGAGCTTGCCCATCTGCTCGGCGCCGATCGCATCGCTCACCGCGGTCGCCTTTTGCCGCGCCCCGAGCAGGCCCACGCCGGAGTTCTGCAGCACCTCCGCGGAGACCGAGAACGCCTCCATGCGGACCACGGCGTCCCGCGCCGGGTTCAGCGCCACGTCGATGCGGGAGGCGAGCCCCGCCATGACCGCGACGCCGCTGACATTCGACGGCTGGAACCCGGCCTTGCTGACGAGCACATCGCGCGCACCGATCGGCACCCCGGCCAGCACGAAGCCGCCCTCGAGGTCGGTGGTCGTGGTGCGGTCCGTGCCGACGATCCCCACCGTCGCCCCCGCGACGCCGCGGCCGGTCTCCCCGCTCACCACCTGTCCTGCCAGGGTGCCCAGGGCCGCATCCGCCGCCCGCAGGGCCGACCCCGCTGCCGCCACCACCAGTGTGAGTCCGAGTGCCGCGCGGCACATCGCCAGGAACGTGTTCATACTCTCATAGAGGCCACGCCGCAATTCTCCCGCGCAACGCAAATGGCGGCCCGTGACGGACACTTAACCCGGCCGTCACACGTTCGACACCATGTGACAGGGGCGTCACGAAAATCGTCCCGCCCGCTGGGAGCGGGGGGGGGGCCCCCCCCGCCGGGGGGGGAGGGATCCAGGGGGCGGCCGCCCCCCCCGCAGTGGGGGCCACCAACCCCCCCCCCCCCCCCCCACCCC
>JAEUHA010000231.1 GCA_016793535.1 Opitutaceae bacterium
GATCCGCGATCAAGGCACCCGCCTGCACGCAGAGTTTCCCCTCCACACCCTTGAACCCGTACACTCATGACGACAGCCATCATAGCCGATGATCACGAGATCGTGCGCCGCGGACTGCGGGGCATCCTCGAGGCGGAGAGCAACTGCCGCGTTGTGGCAGAAGCGGCCGACGGCCTGACCGCCACGCAATTGGTCGAGAAACATCGGCCGCAGGTGCTGATCCTCGACCTGAACATGCCGCGCCTCCACGGCATCGAAGTGCTGCGGCAGACCCGCACGGCGAGTCCGGGCACCCGCGTCATCGTGCTGTCGATGCACCACGATGAGCCCTACGTCATCGAATCCCTGCGCGCCGGCGCCTCCGCCTACATCCTGAAGGGATCCGAATCCCACGAGATCCTGCATGCTCTGAAGGAGGTCATGCAGGGCCGGCGGTTCCTCAGCGCGACGCTGTCCGAATGGGCCATCAACGCGCTGGTCACGAAGCCGGCGGACGAAAGCGATCCCTTGCAGTCACTCACGCAGCGCGAACGGATGGTCGTGCAGCTCGCCGCCGAGGGCCAGACCAACGCGGAGATTGCGGAGAAACTCTTCATCAGCCCGCGCACGGCCGAGACGCACCGCACGAATCTGCTGCGCAAGCTCGGGCTGCACACGCAGACCGACCTGGTCCGGTTCGCGATCCGGCGCGGACTGATTCAGCCCTGATGACGCCCGGAGCAATCGGACCCGCCCGGGCGCCGGAGCTGGTGCGGCGGGGACGAGAACAGTCTCGTCAACGACGTTCAACTTGATGCGAATGGTTGCGTGACGATGCGGACTGTCCTGGTGATCGATGACGACGATATCGTGCGCGGCCTGCTGGTGCGCGCGCTCACCGGTGCCCGTTTCACCGTGATCGAGGCGGCGGACGGCCAGGAAGGCCTCGCGCTGGCCCGGTCGCAAGGGCCGGACATCGTGGTCACGGACCTCGTGATGCCGGTGCAGGAGGGTGTGGAGATCATCATGACGCTGCGCCGGGAACGGCCGCGTCTGCCAATCATTGCGATTTCCGGCGGGGTAACGAATTCCAAGCTGTACCTGGACATCGCGGGCAAGATCGGAGCGAGTCGCATCCTGCCAAAGCCCTTCACCCCGAAGGAACTCATTCACCTGATCGAGCAGGTCCTCGCCGAGGAACGACAACCGGATCCACCGGCCTGACCGCCGGGCCTCGAACGCCGCTCAGCTCTTCGGCGGCTCGGGTGACTTCGCCGCGCTGGCGGCCGGAGCCGACATGCCCTTGCGAATAAAATCCACGCCCGGCCCATCGGCGCGGACCTTCACGACCTGCTGGGTCGACGAATCCTGACCGATGTAATCGACGGTCGCCGACGCCATGATCGGAAGGTATTTTCGCAGGTCCTTGCTTTCGTCTTCGGCGCTCGCGTGGATGCTCCAGAGTTCGGCGGGCGGGCGGCCCTCCGCGGCGGGCTTGTTTTCCCGGGCGGTGATCTTGAGGTACTTCTCGTAAATCGTGACCATGCGGGGCGCGTTGTCGTAGCCGACCAGTTCGGACCGGGGAGGCTCGTAGACCGCGACCGTGCGGTAGCTCGTGTTGCCGCGGGAGTCGGTGACCGGCACCGATTCATAGCGGACTCCGCCCCCCACCTGGGCATACACCGGCACGCTCACCCGCTCCATCTTGGCCCGCGGGGCGTCCATCCCGTAGTCGAGTTCGACGATCATGTCCGCCTTCTCCTCGGTGGGCGCCTCGTACAGCCCCTTGCCGGAGAGCGCGGTCTTAACGAATTCCGCCGCCTCGCGATAACGCAGGTTCTCCTCGCCCATCCGCGGGTCCTTGCTCTTCAGCTTGAACGACTGGGCCGCCACCGGTTCCGGCTTCGTGATGGCGTCCACCTTGACGGCATACGTCGAGGAGGTCGAACAACCGCCGGTGAGCAGAACAATCAGGGCCGCGGGGACCAACCAGACCAAGGCGTGGGACTTCATACCAGTGGGGTGGATCGGGGCAGCTCCCGCGACGGGGCGATCGCGGCGAAGCGGGTCGGTTACTGGCTCGACTTCACGCCGGGCGAGGCGGCGTCGGTTTTCTTGGGTGCCTCTTCACCCTTCAGCCGCGCGAGCTCCTCTTCGAGCCGCGCGATCTCCGCTTCGGTGCTCAATGTCTTCTCATGCGCGTCGTCGAGCTCCTTCTTCTTCGCCAGGGCGGCAGCCCGCTCGTCGCGCAGTTTCTTCAGCCGGTCGCTGGCGGACTCGAGCTTCTTCTTGGCATCCGCCAGTTCGAGATCGGAAATCCGGAAGCCTTCGGCGATGGCCAGTTCCTCGTCCATGGACGCCTTCAATTTCGCCTCTTCGGCGCGGCGTTTGGCGAGTTCCTGCTGATACGCGCGTTCCTGGGCGAGACGATCCTGTTCGCGACGGTCCTTGGCGTCCTGCACCATGCCGACGATGCCACCGATGAGCGCGCCGGCGGCGGCGCCGCCGACCAGCCCCGCACCCGTGCCCATGCTGCTGTTGTTACCGACCACGGCGCCACCGATGCCACCGATCGCCGCGCCGGTGCCGGCGCCGCTGGCGGTCTTCGACGGAGCGACACCCGAGGAACAGCCAGTGAGGCCCGCCAGAGCAACAGCGGTGCCGAGGCCGACTAGACGACGAAACACCTGGGAGCGTGGCATGAAGGTCTGCATGGGTTTCAGAGGGGGAAAGTCCACCGGATTAGACTCGCTTCAGCTAATGAGGGTTCGTTTTTAATTCAACCGCGAGAACACATTTCCCCACCCG
>JAEUHA010000250.1 GCA_016793535.1 Opitutaceae bacterium
ACCGGGCCTTCACGGTCCGGCGATCGAGGTCGAGCCGGCGGGCGGTCTCCTCGATCGTGCCAGCCTGCGCGAACACGATCCGCGTGTAGCGGCGGAGCAGTTCCTCGGCCGTCAGCGACCCCGCCTCGATGATCGTATTCCAGTCGTCGGCGGTGCCGCGCACCAGCGGCCCGGCGGGACGATACCGCCCGCGCAGCAGCAGATTGCGCACGCATTGCTCGAGTTCGCGAAAGTTTCCCGGCCAGGCGTAGCGGGCCCCGAGGTGCTGCTCGATCCAGCGCAACGTCTCCCGCGTGAACGCTTCCGCCTCATCCGCGTCGAGCAGCCGGCCGGCGATGTGCGCCACGAGGGTCTCCAGTTCGCTGGGCGCAGCGTCGAGTTGCTCCCGCAGCGAGGGCGTCGACAGCTGATCGGAGCACAGCCGATAGTAAAAGTCCTCGCGAAACCGCCCGGCGCGGATCTCCGCCGGCAGGTCACGATTGGTCGCGGCGATGATCTTGCCCGCGAAACGCCGCGACTCGGTTGAGCCGAGGGGCTGGAACGAGCGTGATTGCAGCACGCGCAGGAGCTTCACCTGGATGTCGGTGCCGACCTCGCCGATCTCGTCCAGAAACACCGCGCCCGACGGCGGACACACCTCCATCCAGCCCGCCCGGTCGGCGAGCGCGCCGGTGAAGGCGCCGCGGCGGTGGCCGAAAAGCTCCGACTCGATCAGCGTGGGGGAAAGCGCCGCGAGGTTGAGCGGAAAGAAGCCCGCGGAAAAGTCTCCGACAAAACCGCCGCGCTTCGGGTCGTAAGGGACGTAGCGCGACAGCGCGATCGCCCGGGCGACGAGTTCCTTGCCCGTGCCCGAGGGCCCGGTGATGAGCGTGGCGAAGTCCGCCATGCGCGCGTGCAGCCCGCGTCGGTAGCGCGCGAGATCATGGGTGAAAATCGACTGCCAAATCGCCGCCCGCAGCCGCGCCATCGGCGCCGAGCCGCCGACCAGCGAGCGGAAGATGTTATGGAATGCCCGCCGGATCTGAAACGCGCTCGCGAAGAGATGCGGCGCATCACCCGCGCCGAGCCGCTCCGCCCAGCCCGCCACCCGGAACCGCCCCTCCACGTCCGCCCGGAAGGCCGGATAAAAATCAACCCGCTCCCCACCCCGCCCATCCATCGCCGCCAGGATGATCGCGTCGAACCGCGCCGCATAGGTCTGGTAAAGCCAGAACCCGACCATCGCCTCGTAGATCGCCGCGTCGGCCGTATCCACCCGGCCATCACGCGGCCACGCCGCCCGGGCCCGGTCGATCACCTCCCGGCAGCGCGCGATCAGGCGCTCGCTGTTGCGATTCACCGCCGCCGTCGGCGGCCGGGTGTTCCAGTCGGCGCCGCGCTCCTCGAACTCGGCCCCGAGGGCTGCGCGCTCCGCCGCGATGCGCTCCGGCAGGAAGGGATTGGACGCCGTCATCGCGCGGATCGCCGCGCCGAACCGCCGGTCCGGGCCATCGAACAGGGAAGTAGTCTTGGTCATTTAATGTCAGGCTCCTGTCATTTTATGCTCTTCCACTCTGAAGCCCGTGACCAGCCCAAAGCGCGCTTGTACCTGAACTATCGAGAGTAGCGCCAGGCGTTCCGGGCGTGGCACGGGCCGAGCAAAGGGAGCCGGCGTTGCATCTCACCCGCATGAAAATCTCCCTCCTCCTGCGCGCCCTCGGCGCCTTCACTCTCGCCGCCCTGCCCTCCGCCCGCGCGGCCGGCACGCTCACTCCGGTCGGCGGCACGTCCGCAGCCGTGCAAACCCGCTCCCACCAGGTGAACGTCACGCTCAACAACGGCTTCGCCCAGACCGAGGTGCTGCAGACGTTCTTCAATCCGAACGCGCAGGATCTCGAGGCGATCTACGCCTTTCCGGTGCCGAAGGGCGCCAGCCTGTCCGAGGTCACGATCGTGAAGGGTGAGAAAACCCTCCAGGGCGAGGTGCGGCCGAAGGCGGAAGCCGAGGCCGCCTACGCGGAGGAACGCAAGGCAGGCAACGACGCCGGGCTGGCGACGAAGAACAGTTTCCTGACCTACGAGTTCCGGGTCGCGCCCGTCCGGGCCAACGCCGAAGTGCAGCTCCGGTTCGTCTACTACCAGCCGCTCGAGATCGACGCCGGCATCGGCCGCTACGTCTACCCGCTCGAGGAGGGCGGCACCGATGAGGTGGCGAAGAGTTTCTGGACGACGCACGCGAAGGTGGAGGGCAGCCTCGCCGTCAACGTCGAGCTGAAGTCGGCCTGGCCGGTCGACGAGGTCCGCGTGCCGGGCTTCGAGGCCGCCGCGGTCATCCGCAAGCTCGACCCGGGCACGTACCGCGTGGCGCTTGACCAGCCCGGCGCGTCGCTCACGCGCGACTTCGTCCTCTACTATCGCCTGGCGGACAACCTGCCGGGTCGCATCGAGGTCATTCCGTATCGGGCGGCCAAGGACAAGCCGGGCACGTTCATGATGGTCGTCACGCCCGGCATCGACCTGAAGCCACTGGTGAACGGCGCCGACTACACGTACGTGCTCGACGTCTCGGGTTCGATGCAGGGCAAGGTGCAGACGCTCGCCAGCGGCGTGGCCCAGGCGCTGGGCCGCATGGCGCCCCACGACCGCTTCCGGATCGTGACGTTCAACAACAGCGCGCGAGAACTCCTGCCCTGGACCGCCGCGACGCCGGAGCACGTCCAGCAGGCCATCGCCACCGTGAAGGGACTGACCCCGAGCGGCGGCACGAACCTCTACGACGGCCTCGCCCTCGGGCTCAAGGGTCTCGACGCCGACCGGGCCTCCAGCGTCGTGCTCGTGACCGACGGCGTCGCGAACCAGGGGGTGGTCGAGCCGGCGGCGTTTCACCAGTTGCTGCAGAAGGTCGACGTCCGCGTCTTCGGTTTTCTCATGGGCAACAGCGCGAACTGGCCGCTGATGCGCACGATCACCGGCGCCAGCGGCGGGTTCTACGCCGGGGTCTCGAACGCCGACGACATCGTCGGCCAGATCCTGCTCGCCAAGGGCAAGGTGACGCACGAGGCGCTGCACCACGCCGCGTTCAAGTTCAGCGGCCCGGTGCGCGTGTTCGACGCCACCGGCGACACGCCGCAGAAAATCTATCTCGGGCAACAGCTCGTGCTCTTCGGCCGGTACGAGGGTGCGGGAAAGTCCACCGTGACGCTGCGAGCGTCGTTGAGCGGCGCGGACAAGGTCTACACCACCACGATCGACCTGCCGGAGATCGACACCGACCATCCCGAGATCGAACGCCTATGGGCCATGTCGCTGATCGAGCAGATCGAAGCCCGCGAGGCGGCCGGCCTCCAGCCCGCCGCGGAGGCGCGTGACGCCATTCGCGATCTCGGCGTGGCGTATCAGCTCGTCACGGACCACACCGCGATGATCGTGCTCGACGACGCCACGCACGCCCGGCGCGGCATTGCGCGCGACAACCAGCAACGGGTCGCCACGGAACGCGCCGCCCAGTCCGTCCGCGCCGCGCAGCCCGCCCGCCAGGCGCGCGCCGATCTGGTCCAGCCCGCCTTCACGGCGCCGGCGGCGCACGTCAGCCGCCACAGTGGCGGGGGCGGCAGCGGCGGCGGCGACCTCAGCGGGGACTGGCTCCTGCTCGCGTTCACCGGCGTGCTGATCGCGGTGGGCATCGCCTTCGGCCGGTGCGGCACCGGGGCCCGCAAGTGACCCGCGTCCTGCCATTCGCCTTCGCCATGCCGCCGCGTCTCCCTGTCCTCACTCCCCTGCTGGCCGCAGCCGCCGTGGCGATCCACCTGCTCCCGCCGGCCGTCGCGGCGGCCCTGCAGTTCGATCGGGCGGCGGTGGAGGCGGGACAGGCGTGGCGGCTCGTGACGGCGCATTTCACGCACTGCGATGCGAACCACCTCGCATGGGATGTCGGCGTGTTCTTCGCCCTCGGGTGGACGTGTGAACGTCTGGACCGGCGGACGACTACGCTGGCACTCGGCGCCGCCGCGGTGGCGATCACCCTCGGCGTGTGGGCGTGGCAGCCGCAGTTCGCCACGTACCGCGGGCTCTCGGGCCTCGACTGCACCCTGTTCGCGCTCCTGGCATCGACGCTGCTGCGCTCGCCGGCGCGAGTGGCCCGCTGGTGCGGAGGCGTCGCCTTGCTGGCGCTCGGCGCGAAATGCAGTTTTGAAACGGCGACGGCCACCACGCTGTTCGCCAGCGGCGCGGGCTACGATCCCGTGCCGCTCGCCCACCTGCTCGGCGCCGCGGCCGGGGCCTGGCCACCCTGGCTGAAGCGCACGCGCAGCGTTGCCATTCCGGTCCGCGTTCGCCCATTTTCCCCGCCATGTCCGAACTCCATCCCATCATTGCCGAGATCGCCAGCCGCGCGGACGATTTCCTCGCGGGAGCACCGGACCGGGCCCACGCGCGGGCCGGCATCGAGGAGGCCATCACGATCGACTATCCCACCCTCGAACCCGCCGATCGGCGCGAGGTCGTGGCGGGGGTGATGCACGTGCTCGAGGACGAGGATTTCTTCGGCATCGAGTTCGTCGGCGATCCCTTCACGGAGACGGACGAGTCCGACGAGAACTGATCCCCCCGGGAGCGCGGACGCCCTCGTCCGCATCCGAAAACTCGGCGGTCGGGGACGGCCGTGCTCCGAGGGAAGTGGCCGTCCAGCACTTGCGATCCGAACATCCGCCGGGCAGCTTGATCCGCCATGTCATCCGCGAACCCTGCGCCCGCCTCGCTCGCCGCCGTGCTGGCGTTCAATGCCGGCAATCAACTGGCGGTGCGCCGGCTCGGTTCAAAGTCGGGCCTCGCGTTTACCGGCAGCGACCTCGCGATGGCGACGGCCCGGCTCGAGTCCGCCTTCCGGCAGCACACGCCGCCCGCCGAGTATTTCGCGTGCGTCGCGGGCGGCCGCGCCTACCGCGTCTTCCTCGTGCAGGTGGCGGGCGACCCGGCCGACGCGGAGATCCACTTTGCGTCGCTGGACGCGCTGTCCGGCGCTCCGGCCGCGCTCGCCCCGGCCCTGGCGGCCGTGCTGGAGGGCCTCGATCCCTTTCTGGTCGACATCCCCTACCTGCATCTCGGCGAGAACGACTTCATCTACAAGTTCCGGCCCGCCCAGGAGCGCAACGCCGCGATCTACGCGCAGGACGCCGCGGCGGGCGCCCTGTACCAGTCGCAACTCTGCTCCGCCATCAAGACGCTCGCGCGCCAGCACGAACGCACCGCCACCGCCCCCGTCGCGCTCGACTTCGGCGCCGTGCGCTACGTGATCCCGAGCCATTTCGGCTTCTGCCTTGGGGTGAAGAACGCGATCGAACGCGCCTACGAGACCCTCGCCGAGCATGCCGGCCACCGGGTCTTCATGCTGTCGGAGCTGATCCACAATCCGTTCGTGAACGAGGATCTCCTGCGCCGCGGGCTGCGCTATCTGCAGACCGACAAGGGTGCGCCGTACACGACCGCCGGCCGCGCGGCCACCGGGGCGCCGGGGGAGACGCTGCTGTGGGACACGCTGACTCCCGACGACATCGTGATCATCCCGGCGTTCGGCGCCACCGACGAGGACAAGCGCCGGCTCGTGCGCAAGGGCATCGCGGTCTTCCCGTACGACGCCACCTGCATGCTGGTGGAGAAAGTGTGGAAGGCGGCCCGGGCGTATGGCCGCGAAGGATACACGGTGGTGATCCACGGCAAGCACGAGCACGAGGAAACCAAGGCCACCTTCTCCAACACCCGGCGCCACGCGCCGGCCGTCATCGTGCGCAACTTCGACGAGGCCCGGCAGCTCGGGGAGATCATCGCGAGCGACGACCCGGCGGTGCGGGGGCGCTTCCACTCCGCGTTTGCCGGCCGGCATACGCCCGGTTTCGACGTCGCACGCCACCTCGAGCGGATCGCCGTCGTCAACCAGACCACGCTGCTGATGAACGAGACGCTCGAGATCATCGAGCACCTCCGCGACGTCTATCGCCGCAAGTACGGCGACGACCAGCGGGTCGGCGGCAGCAGCCGCCGCGACACGCTATGTTACGCGACCCAGGTGAACCAGGATGCTCTCACCCGCGCGCTTGCGGAACCGCTCGACGCGGCGTTCGTGATCGGCGGGAAGAACTCCTCCAACACCTACCAGCTCTTCCGCCTCTGCGAGCAGACCCTGGGAACGCGCGCGTTCTTCATCCAATCGGAGGCCAACATCGCGTCGCATGCCACCGTGGATCACTACGTCTACCTGGGAGGAAGCCAGGGCCGGACCGAGCGGCGACCGCTCTGGCCGGATCATGGTTCACCGAAACGGGTTCTCGTCACCGGAGGCGCGAGCTGCCCCGACGGCATCATTCAACAGGTGATTACCCGCATCAACTCGTTCTTTCCCGCCGGCGCACTGCGGTCGGCCGCCGACGTGCTGCGCGACCTGGAACGATAGCCGGGGAGCCGCTCGGAGCCGCAACGTTGCGCTGGAACGCAGACGACGAATGGAGCCGGAGCGAACGGTGAAGCGGTACGATTGCCGCGTAACGTCGGCAGCCACGACCGCTTCGGCCGGGACGCGTGTCAGAAGCGGATCGAGAGGCCGGCGCGCACGCCGTTCTGATTCCCCAGGTCGATCTTCGTGTTGTAGTTCGCGTTGTCCGAATTGACTTCCTGCGTGTAGCTCCCGGCGGACTGGAACACCGCACCCGCATAAAAACCGGCGCGCTCGGTCAGGTCGAACTGCAGCGTCGCGTCGGCATAGTAACCCGGCAGCAGCTTGTAGGCTTCGTTGGAGGTGGTGTCGGAAATCTCCGCGCCCAGGTCGGGCACGAGGGTCTGGGTGACCGTGTAACTGGTACCCGAATACACCAGGGCGGCACCGGCGCTGAAGCTGGCCCGCAGGCGGGTGGTGATCGGAATCCAGACCGTCGGTCCGGCCCGGAACGTGTAATACGCCCCCTTGATCTTCCAGCGATTGGAGACGCGGGAGTCATCGAGGCGGGTGTTGAGCACCCGGCCCACCGGCTCATTGCTGATCAGGACCGACGTGTCCGTCGTGACCGTGCGGGTCGTGCCATCGTCGTTCAGCACCGCATTGCCCGCGGCGTCGACGACGTTCGTGGTCGAGGTGCTGGGCGAGGAATACGGGGCGCCCGGCGGCACCTGGCCGTAGAGGCTATAGAAGTCCGTCAGCGTGGTCAGGTTGGCCCGCACCAGCGCGGTCGTGTCGGTCGAGATGTCGTTGATCGACATGCCGGCGGTGAGTTTCCAGGTCAGGCGCGAACCGAGCAGGTTCCCCATGTCCCGTTCGACGGTGATATCCATGCCCGCGCTCGAAGCCGATTCCTTCTGCCGGACATCGGTGTCGATCACGTTGGCCGAATACGTGTTGAAGGCGACGTACCCGAGCCGTGAAAGCTGGCTGGCGTCGGTGTAATTCCAGGTATTGGTCCGCCCGTCGGGTGCGATCGGGTCGAAGATCTGCTGATTCGACTGCGGGTCGATGATCGGATTGCCGCTGTTGTCCAGACGGGCGGCGGTCCGGGCATCCGGCCGCACGGCGCCGTCATGATAAACGCGGGTCAGATTGGCGCCCGTCGCCGCGCTGGCATCTTCCGGCGAGGGAATCTTCCCCTGCCCCGAAAAGCTGGTCTTCGCACCGCTGATGTAGCGGAAACCGAAGCGCACCGTGCTCTTGGGTTCGTAAATGTACTCGTCGAGATTGCTGAAATCAGGGATTTCGACCGGCGGGGCACGGCGCTCTTCCTCCTGCGCAAAGGCGGGTCCGACCGTGGACACAAAGGCGAGGAGAGCGAGACGAAGGTGTTTCATGCAGGAGATACGCCGACTTTGGACGAGCCGGCGGTGGGAATGTTGCACGAAAGTTCGCGACCGCCGCGGCGCACGTCAACGCGAGACTTAGCCCCTGCCTTTGGCCGGAGACGGAACGCGGGAGCCCCGAAAAAGGAACGGGCGGTGCGACCACATCCGCACCGCCCGCCCTTTTGCCTTCACACCCCTGACAAATCCACACCTAGGCCCCCGCGAGCGCCGGGCTC
>JAEUHA010000255.1 GCA_016793535.1 Opitutaceae bacterium
CTGGCGACCACCCGGCGGAGCGCCGCGACGGCCTCATCCGACACCGCCACGGTCTTCACCCCGGTGCTCTTGAGCCGGCGCAACTCGTCCGTCAGTGCCTGCAGGGCGTGTTGCATCGCGGTCAGGGCGTCCGGGTGAGCAGCAGTTTCTCCACGTGCTTGCCCAGCAGGTCGAATTCGAGGTTCACCGCGTCGCCCGCCCGCTTCTCCTGCAGATTCGTGACCGCCCGGGTATGAGGGATGATCCACACGGCGAGGGTCGTCTCGGTCACCTCCGCGATCGTCAGCGAAATCCCGTCGATCGCGATGCTGCCCTTGTGGACGACGAAGCGACCGTAGTCCCGCGGGAACCGGACGCGCAGGTAATGATCCTTGCCGCGCGGTTCGAAGACGTCCACCTGGCCCAGCGCATCGATGTGGCCGGTGACGAAATGTCCCCCGACCTTGCCGCCGAAGCGCAGGCTGCGCTCGAGATTCACCCGCGCCCCGGATCGCAGGCTGGAAAAGTTCGTGAGCCGCCGGGTCTCCTCGAGCACATCGAACCGGAACGACGTGGCGTCAAACTCCGCGACCGTGAGGCAGCAGCCGTTGACCGCGATGCTGTCGCCCGCGGTCAGATCGACCAGGGCCGCCCGGGCCGAGATGACCAGACTCCACGCTTCCGCCTTCGGCGCGAACGCGAGCACCTGACCCGTTTCCTCGACGATACCCGTGAACATGTGACGGACCAGCAAACCCCGTTTTCCGGCCCCGCCAAGCTGCAAACACGGTCTTCCCTCCCGGTGTCCCGGTCCGTCCCGCGCCGGCGGCTGAATACGGACGTGCCGCCGGGCGTCGCACGAGATTATGCATGACGTGCAACCCAACCTCGCCAACGCTGTCCCCGCTCCACCGTGTCCGACCCGACTGAAATCACGCCCGAGGCCGAGCGGGAACTCGTTCAGCGAGCCCAGGCGGGCAACGAGGATGCGTTTGGCACGCTCATGCGGACGCACTACGACGCCGTTTTCCGCCACGTGCACGCCATGCTGCGGGACGAGCATGGTGCACGCGATGTCTGCCAGGAGATCTGGCTCACCGTCTGGAAAAACCTGGGCACCTTCCGTGGCGACGCCAAGTTCTCCACCTGGCTTTACCCGATCGCGACGCGCCGAGCCATCGATCATCTGCGGAGCCGCAAGCGGTGGTTCAACCGTTTCATTCCGTTTCTCACGGACACGGCCGGAACCAGCGACGCAGACGCGGGCGGTGACCGCGTCGATGCCGCCCCCGAGGCCGTGGCCGCCAGCGACCCGCGCCAGGAACTTGAGCACCGCGAACGCGACGCCCGCTTTGAGCGTGCGATCGCCTCGCTCCCGCCAAAACATCGCACGGTGCTTGCCCTCCGCGAAATTCAGGGACTTTCGTATGAGGAGATCGCTGCCCAGCTCGATCTTGCCCGCGGTACCGTCATGTCCCGACTCTTTCACGCCCGCCGCATGCTGGTGCAAAAACTAGGAGATCAGCCATGAGACTCATCCCATTCGCCCTCGCCGTCGGCCTGGCCCTGCTTGCGCTGACGCCCTCACTCCGTGCCGCCGACAACGCCACGGTCCGCGCCATCCTGATCACCGCCACGAATCTCAAGCGTGAGGCCGACCCGAGGCTCGCGCCCTACGAGGCGGAGCTGCAGCGCAACCTCCCGCTCAGTTCGTTTCGCTATGTCGGCGAAGGCTCCACCGCGGTAACGGCGGGCGCCAAGTCCGTCATCGCGCTCGAGCGGGGCAACCGGATCGAACTCGAAGGCGAGCGCAGCGGTGGGCGGGGCATCCGGATGAAGGTGCTCTGGCAGAGCGGCCGCACGGTGATCATGAACACCACCCTCACCCTTCAACCCGGCGTCCCGGCCGTCCTGGGCCGCCGTCCCAGCGGCGATGGGGAAACACCTATTGTCCTGCTGATTGCACGCTAGTTTGGACCCCGGAAAAGAAGTGAATACGCCCCCGGCGGGCTGCGTCTCATAGGTCGAATTCAACCGAGGAAACACCATGAAACGCATCACCATCGCCCTTCTCGCGACCGCCGCCACCCTTGCCGTCGCTTCCGCCCGGGCCGACACCCGGTTTAGCATTGGAGTCAACATCGGTGTCCCCACTTATCGTCCCGCCCCGCCCGCTGTCGTTTACGCCCCGCCGCCGCCGGCCGTCTGCCCGCCCGCCGTGGTCGTCGCGCCGGCCCGGGGTTATTGGAAGGATGTCACCGTCAAGACCTGGGTTCCCGAACGCTGGGTCGTATCGCGCGATCGCTGGGGCCGGTCGGTGCGGCACTGCGAACCCGGTTACTACGCCTACCGCACCGAGCGGGTCTGGGTTGAAGCGCCGGATCGGGGCTACTCCGGTGGCGCTTACGCCTACGGGTATAACCATCGCCCCGACTATCGTGATGGTTGGAAACGCTGAAGGTCCGTACCTCGTCACCCGCCATGAACTGCCGCGAGGCCCAGCATCGAATCCTGACGGAACGCGACGGCGCGCTGGATGAACCCAGCCGCGCCGCGCTCGCCGGCCATCTCGCCGACTGCGCGGGATGCCGGCGGGTCCAGGACGATCTGACCGCCGCGCTCTCCGCCTGGCGCACCGAGGTCGCCAACGTCACCGTGCCCGACGCCGAGCGCGAATGGCACGCGGTGCGGCGCCGGATCCGGGGCGGCGAAACCGGGGCCGACCGGCCGGCGCGTTCGCGGCGCAGCCTGTTCACCTGGATCGCCCTGCCACTGGGCGCCGCGGCCGCCGCGGCGCTGGCCCTTTACGTTTCGCCAAGCCCGCGGTTCGATCCGGCGCCCATCGCGCACGTCGACTCCGTCGAGGCTCCCGGCAACAATGCGTCAACGATGGTCTTCGTCGACGACAAGAGTGGCTGGTTGATCGTCTGGGCCAGCGACGCGACGCCCACCGGCGACTGAGCCAACACTTGGTTGAAGGTTGAAGGTTGAGAGTTGAAAGACCCGGACCAGACCGGAGGAACTGCCCGCCGGCCGATGGATAGTGAAAGCACTTTTCGGCGCGGGCTGCCGGCAGGCCGCGATTCCAGCCCGCGACCGCGGCGGCACGTCTTTCACCTCGCTGCTTTCAACCTCTAGCGGCATGAGCGCGGGCGACGCGCTGCCTCGGCGGCAGGCCGGGGGCCCCACCGCGCGGGTTGGGACTCTAGACCCGCCTCGAAACGGGGTGTGGTCACCCCGCCACCAGCGCATCGCGTGCGAGGTGTATCCAGGCCGGACCTACTTGAGTTTCACCCGCAGCACCGCTGTCTCGCCCCCGCGGGCCACCAGCATCACGAACTCAGGCCGCGCCTCGTCCTTCTCGATCTCGGCGAGCTTCGCCACCGCGGCGGCGAAGGTCTTCGTCTCGACGCCATCGATCTCGCGGATCCAATCCTCCTGCCGCAGCCCGGCGATCGCCACCGGACTGCTGGGCTTGGCGTAATGGGCAATCACTCCCGAGGGATCGGCCGCTTTCACGCGGCGTTCAATGGCGTCGCCATAGACGAACTCCCGGACGATCACGCCGAGCCGGTCGAAGTATTTCCGCTCCGCCTCGCGCATCAGCTTCGGCTCCTCTCCGAGCTCCGCCTGCAACTCCAGCGTTTCCATGCCCCTGAGCACCGTCAGCGCAAACCGGTCGCCGGGCGAACGCCGCTCGATCTCGCGCTCGATGTAGCTCACGACCACGCGATCCGGCTTCAACTGCGGCAGCGGCTTGCCGTCGAGGGCCAGCACGATGTCGCGGGCCTTCAGACCGGCCTTCTCCGCCGGGCTGCCCTCGAGCACTTCGCTCACCACCGCGCCCGACTGCGCGGCGAGTTGCAGGAACTTCGCGACCTCCCGGTCCATCGGCTCCAGGCCGTACGCGCCGAGCCAGGCCAGGGGCCGGCCCGTCACGCTTTTCGGACGCCGCGCCAAATGGGGCAGCACTTCCTCCGCGAGCAGGAACGCGCTGCTCTCTTCGACATTGATCAGCATGATCGGAGCGGGGCGGCCGCTGCGGGCAATCTGCAGGAAGGTCTGTCCGCCGGACGGACCCGCGAGGCCCACGAAGAAGCCTTCCCGATCAAAGACCGGCAGTCCCGGCGCGGCCACTTCCTGCTGCGCGATGCCGGTGCGCTGCGGCAGCGATTGAATCAGCGCGAGATGGCTTTGCAGAATGTACGGCATGAAATCCTCGTCCTTCGGCCGCAGTCCGATCCCCCACACGAAATCCGCCAGCGTCACCCGCCGGCCTTCACCCTTGGCCGCGAATGCCGTCAAGGGCGTGAGTTTCGCCCGAACGTCAGCGGCCACCCGCAGGTACTGCCAACCGGTGAATGCATCCTGGCCCAGATATTCTCCGGCGACGCCCGTCGCGTCGC
>JAEUHA010000326.1 GCA_016793535.1 Opitutaceae bacterium
GGAAAGCCGGCGGCGCTTGGCGAGGCGCAGAAAGAGGCGTGTCAGCCAGTCCGAGAATCCGCCGCCGAGCAGGAGCAGGTGATTGTGCTCCAGTTCGCCGAAGAGTTTCTCCGGCGCATAGTGCCGGCTCTGGAGCGCACAGACGAACTCGAGCACGTCCTCGTCGGAGATGACATAGGTCGGCGAGGCGCTGAGCCGGCCGAGCAGGTGGTAGACGAACGGACGCTGCAGCAGCTCGCGGTCGGTGGGAAGGTCGACGAGTTTGCTGGGCGTGTAGGCCGCCACGTCCGTGCTGCGCAGCCCGCCAAAACGGGCGGCGTTGATCGCGTCCTCGAGCAGCGAGTCGAACGTCGTCGAGATGTAGAGGTTGAAATCGGTGATCTCCGCCAGCTTCACCAGCGCAGGCGGCGGGGCGAACGTCGTCTCGCGCATGATCGAGCGGATGCGCGTGTAGAGATCCTCGCGGCGACCATGGTTCGCGAGATGGCGCGTGACGACGTCGTCCAGCGTCGGCCGCGCCGGGAGGGTTCGGGAGTCGAGCGCCAGGCGGGCGGCGAGCGAGCGCGCGATCCACGCGTAAAGATTTTCCGGGCCCGCCTCGGTCTGCACGACGAGAAGCTCGGGGCCGATGATCGGAATGACCTGCTTCTCCTCAATGAAGTTGAGCAGGTCTTCCCACGCGTCGTCGTCAAAGGACACGACCGCAGGCTTCGGCAACTCGGCAGCAGCAAGCGACATCAGGTGGGGCGGGGCTGGATGAGGCCGAGGCTCAAGCAAGCGCGGCCCACCTACAAGCGCGGAAAGTGAAATCGCCACTCCCATGATTCGGCCAATGCAACCTGCCGGTCGAAGCAAGCCCTGCGGTGCTCGATCACGGATCACGAATCGATCCCAATCCACGCTGCCTTCATCCGCGAAATCAGCGCCATCCGCGGTTAAACTTCCCCGATCATTTTGACCGCGGATTACGCTGATTTCGCGGATGAAGACCCAATCCGTCTACTCGGGAGGAATCATTCGTGTGATCCGCGGTTAACGCCGCCCGGCCTTCACCGCCTCGTGTTTCGCGACGAGGGCAAGCGCACGATTGAGCAGGGTTTTTCCCGGCTCCATCCGGTGCCACGGTGACGCGCCCGACGGGTGCGGCAGCGGGATGCACTCGGTCTCGTGGCCGCGGTAGGTGATCGTGAAGCTGCGCCCGATCGTCTCGATCAGAGGTCGCTCACCGAGGAATTGGGAAATCGCCAGCTTTCCCACCGGCAGCACCAAGTTCGGCCGCAGCAGCGCGAACTCCCGCGCCATCCAGGCGGAGCAGTTTTCGATCTCATCCGGCGCCGGCACCCGATCGCCGCCTTCCGGCCGCTTGCCGGGAAAACAGCGGCACACGGCGGCAAAATAGATCCGGTCGCGCACCTCATCCTCGCTCCAGCCGAGCGCCCCGTGGAACCACTTGAAGAGCGTCTTGCCGGCGGTCCACGCAAACGGCCGGCCGAGCTTCGGCTCCTTGTCACCCGGCGCCTGGCCCACCAGCACGACCCGGCTCAACGCCGGGCGGCCGACCACCGCCGGACGGTGCATGCGCGGACAACGCTCGCAGGCGCGCAATGCGGCGAGGTGCTTATGAACGGCGGCGATCGTGGCCATATGGCCGACCAGCCTGCCGGTTCCGAGCCGTCACGTCATCCCAAAGATGACAAAAAAAGCCCCGCGGCCGAAGTTCGGCGACGGGGCGGGGTCATCCCAGGGATGACCAAGGAGCCGGGCGTCAGGTCAGCGCCGGCTCTTGAAACGGCGGAATCCGCCGCGGTGCCGGATCGTACCGGGCAGGCTGCCGGCCGGCTTGTGCATCGGAGGCTGGGCCGGACGCGGCGCGAACGCCTTGTAAGGGAAACCTTCGAGGCGGAGTTCCGGGATCTTCGCGCCGATGAAACGCTCGATGTCGCGGATGTCCTGGGCGTTTTCGGGCGTGACCAGCGTGAAGGCATCACCGACCGCCTGCGCCCGGCCGGTGCGGCCGATGCGGTGCACGTAGTCCTCGGGCTTCTCCGGCACGTCGTAGTTGATGACGTGGGAAACACCGGCGACGTCGATGCCGCGGGCGGCGATGTCGGTGGCAACCATGACCTCGTACTTGCCGGACTTGAAGCCGGCGAGGGCCTCGATGCGCTGGTTTTGCGAGCGGTTCGCGTGCAGCACGGCGACGGAGTGGTTGGCCGCCTTGAGGCGGCGCGCGATCTTGTCGGCGCCGTGCTTCGTGCGGGAAAAGACGAGCACGCTGTCGAAGTCCGTTTTCTCCAGCAGCGCCAGCAGGAGGTCGAACTTCTGTTCAAACGAGACTGGATATACGGCGTGTTTCACCGACTCGTTGACCGAGCGGTTGACGCCGACCTCGACGCGCGCCGGATTGCGCAACGCGAACGAGGCGACGGCCTGGATCTCGGGCGGGACGGTGGCGGAGAAGAAGAGCGTCTGCCGGTTTTTCGGACAGCGGCCGATGATGTCGCGGACCACGGGCAGGAAGCCCATGTCGAGCATCCGGTCCACTTCGTCGAGGACGAGGATCGAGATGTCGCGGAGGCTGATCGTGCCTTCCTTCAGGTAGTCCATCAGGCGGCCCGGGGTGGCGACGATGATGTCGACGCCGCGCTTCAGTTCCTGGCGCTGATAGCCGTAGCCGACGCCGCCGAAAATCGCGACCGGGCGGATGTCGGTGAAACGGGCAAAGTCGCGAAAGGCCGTCTCGACCTGCGCGGCGAGTTCGCGGGTGGGCTCGAGCACGAGCACCCGGGCGTTCTGGCCCGGTCGGTGCGCGGCGAGGCGGGAGAGGATCGGGAGGGCGAAGGCCGCGGTCTTGCCGGTGCCGGTCTGCGCGGAGCCAATTAGGTCACCGCCGCTGAGCACGACGGGGATGGCCCGGAGTTGGATGGGAGTCGGATCGGTATAGCCGGCGGCTTGGACGCCCCGGAGAACGGACTCGGAGAGATTGAGTGCTTTAAAAGGCATGGGAGGCCGCGCGACGCGCGGCGAAGCAGGGAAAAGGAAAAAGGCGGCGGAACGGAGAAGTCAGACGCAGTCGCAGCGACCCCACGGGCCTGCAGGCGACTCCCTGCACGTTGCTCTCGATTCCGGCCAAAGCAAAAGGGACGAAGCTCCTGAGGAGCCTCGTCCCTCGAAAATCGTTTCGTTGGAAACGGACGTCTTAGTAACGACGATCGCCGCGATCGCGATCGCCACGGCCGCCACCACCGCCGCCACCGTAACCGCCACGGCCACCGCCGCCGCCGCCGCCGAAGCCGCGACCGCCGCCACCGAAGCCGCCACCCGGGCGCTCTTCCTTCGGACGGGCCTCATTGACCGTCAGCTGACGGCCACCGAGATCGACGCCGTTCATCTTTTCCGCGGCCTGCTTGGCCTCATCGGCCGTGCCCATGGTGACGAACGCGAAACCGCGGGGGCGGCCGGTCATCTTGTCCATGGCGACGTAAACATCGGTAACGGAACCGAACTGGCCGAAAGCGGCGCGGAGTTCGTCTTCCGTGGTCTTGAACGACAGGTTACCGACGTATAGTTTGGAATTACTCATCTGTGATGTCTCGTAGATCGACCGTCCGCTGCCAGTCTGTTCCCGCTATTGGGTTTCGAAATCATCACTTAAGCCAAACGCTCAGCCAACGACTCACCAGATACTGTCACCTAACGCTTTCTCTCTAACGAAGCGCCGCCAACGTGCACGGGGGGCCGGCATAAGCAAGGGAATTCGGGCAGGCCGGTCCGGCGCGCAACGGCCGCAGATCAGCCGAAAAGATTGTCGAGCAACCGGCGGTCGCGCTTGGTGGGCCGCCCGCTGCCCTTCTCCCGCGCGAGGAAATGCTGCACGGCCTGCTGCCTCGCCTGCTCGATCTCGGAGGGCGGCGTGAGGTCGGTGCAGTAGGCGGCGACGAGCTTCGGCCCGACGCGCGACCGCGGGACATCCACGACGCGCAGGGTGCGCAGGACGAGCCCCTGCCTGACCGTGACGGTCTCGCCCGGGCGGATGTCGCGCGCCGGTTTAGCGGGAATTTCATTTACCGCCACGCTGCCGGCGCGACAGGCGTCGCTGGCGAGGCTGCGAGTCCGGAAGATGCGCACGGCCCAGAGCCACTTGTCCAGGCGGCCGGCGGAAACGGAAGGGGCGGTGCTCAAGCGCGCCGAAAACAAAAAACGGCCGCGGGCGTTGTCAAACGCCCCGCGGCCGTG
>JAEUHA010000344.1 GCA_016793535.1 Opitutaceae bacterium
AAGTCTTCGGCAAGCCGACGCCGAACCTGGGTGATTTCGATGGCGACGGGGACCTCGATCTCATTTGCGGCGAGTTTCTCGACGGCTTCACCTATTTCCAGAACACCGGGACGCGCACCGCCCCGCGCTACGAGCCGGGCCGGCGGCTCACCACGGCCGGCGCGCCCCTGACCCTCGATCTCTGCATGATCGTGCCGGCGGCATGCGACTTCGACGGCGACGGGGATCTCGATCTCGTGGTGGGCGACGAAGACGGCCGCGTCGCGTTCGTCGAACACACCGGCAAGGTCGTCGACGGGCTGCCGCAGTTTCTCCCTCCGCGCTATTTTCGGCAGCACGCGGACGCGGTGAAGTTTGGCGCGTTGTCCGCGCCGGTGAGCGTCGATTGGGACGGTGATGGCTTGGAGGACCTCATCGCGGGCAACACCGCCGGCTATCTCGGTTTCATCAAGAATCTCGGGGGCAACCCGCTGCGCTGGGCCGCGCCCGTCTACCTTTCGGCCGGCAACCAGCTCGCGCGTGAACTGGCGGGCCCCAACGGTTCCATCCAGGGCCCCGCCGAGGCCAAGTGGGGATACACCAACCCCGCGGTGGCGGATTGGGATGGCGACGGTCTGCTCGATATTCTGACCAATGGCATCTGGGGCAGGATCATTTTCTTCCGCAACATTGGCTCGCGGACGGAGCCGCGCCTCGCCTCCGGTCAGCCGGTGGAAGTCGCGTGGCCCGGTGAGACGCCGAAACCCGACTGGACCTGGTGGACGCCGCGCGGCCGGGAGCTTGTGACCCAGTGGCGCACCACTCCGGCGATGATCGACTGGAACCAGGACGGGTTGATGGACCTCGTGATGCTCGACCGGGAAGGCTACCTCGCGTTCTTCGAACGCCGCCGCAGCGCATCGGGTGCCCTTGAACTGCTCCCGCCGCAACGCGTATTCTGGGGCGAGGACATTTCTGCATACGATGGCAGCGGTCGCCCGCGCAACGCGGAGTCGGGGCTGCTCCGACTCAACGACCGCCGCGCCGGCGGCAGTGGGCGGCGCACATTCACGTTCTTCGACTGGGACCGCGACGGGCAGATGGACATCCTGGTCAACGCGACGCCCAACGTGAACGTGCTGCGCGGACTTGGCCGCGACGTCTCCGGCCTCTGGCGCTTCAAGGACATGGGCCCCGTTCACCCGCATCCGCTCGCCTCGCATTCGACCACGCCGACGATCGCGCGCTGGCCCGCGCCCTCGGGCCAGACGCTCGTGATCGGCGCGGAGGACGGGTTCTTCTATACGATGCCGCTGGGTCGGCCCTAGCAACCAACGGGCAGGCCGCAGATCGCGGCAAAAATTGTTTTCGCCAAGTTAGTCGGAATCGAGACGCTGGAGCTGCGATCACCCCAGAGATCGCGAGCTCAGATCTCCTCCGTTCTCCATGAAGTTCCTCCCGCTACTCCTAGGCGCTTTCGCTTGCCTCGCCGCCCCGGGTTTCGTCCACGGCCAGAACTGGCCGCAGTACCGCGGTCCACTGGCGGGCGGCGTCGATGCGACGGTGCCGTTGCCGACGACGTGGAATCTGGCGACGGGCGAGAACGTCCAGTGGCAGACGCCGATTCCCGGACTCGCGCACGCGGCGCCGATCGTCTGGGGCGACCGGGTCTATGTGGCGACGGCGGTGCAGCCGGGAAAATCCGAGCTCAAGGTCGGCCTCTACGGCGACATCGCCTCGGTGAAGGAGAAGGAACCCAACCAGTGGCGGCTGCTCGCGCTCGACCGAAAGACGGGCCGCGTCGTCTGGAACACGCTCGCCCACACCGCGGTGCCCAAGGTGGCGCGCCACACCAAGGCCACGCACTGCAACTCGACGCCCGCGACGGATGGGCGGCGGATCGTGGCGATCTTCGGTTCCGAGGGGTTGTTCTGCTTCGATACCGACGGACGCCTGCTCTGGAAAAAAGACCTCGGCCCGATGGATTCCGGGTACTTCGTTTCGCCGGCTGCGCAATGGGGCTTTGCGAGTTCGCCGGTCATCCATGACGGGAAGGTGATCGTGCAATGCGACGTGCAGCAGGATTCGTTTCTCGCGGTGTTCGATCTGGCGGATGGGCGCGAGCTCTGGCGGCAGCCCCGAAAGGACGTGCCGACCTGGAGCACGCCGACGGTCGTGACCGCGGCCGGGCGGACGCAGATTGCGGTCAACGGCTGGCACCACACGGGCGGTTACGATTTCGCCACGGGCCGTGAACTGTGGAAGCTCGACGGCGGCGGCGACATTCCCGTGCCGACGCCGGTCGCGGCCGGCGATCTGATCTACTTCACGAGCGCGCACGGCCGGATGCGGCCGATGCGGGCGATCCGCGCCGACGCCACCGGCGACATCACGCCCGGCGACTCCGGCCAGGCCAACCCGGCGATCGCGTGGAATCACGATCGGCGCGGCAATTACATGCAGACGCCAATCGTGGTGGGCGGCCGGGTTTACGGGTGCGCCGACGTCGGCCTCGTGACCTGTTTCGACGCCCGGACGGGCGAGGTGCGCTACAGCGAGCGGCTGTCGAAGACGAGCGAAGGCTACACCGCTTCGCCGGTCTCGGACGGGCGCCATCTCTACTTCACGAGTGAGCTCGGCAATGTGTTCGTCGTGCCGGCGACGGAGACGTTTTCCGTCGTGGCGAAGAACGAACTGGGCGAGACCTGCCTCTCGACGCCGGCCATTGCGGGTGGGGCGCTTTTCTTCCGCACGCGGGAGAAACTGATTGCGATCGGGCCCAGGGGTTGAGCGGTTCGCCGCGTTTTTCGCCGTGTCCGATCTCAAGCGTACCCTGTCCCTGTCGGGCCTGTTGTTGTATGGCATCGTGCTGATCCAGCCGACCGCGCCAATGCCGCTCTTTGGCGCCGTCGCCGAGAAGGCGCAGGGGCACGTTGTCACTGCGATTCTCATCGGGATGGTCGCGATGCTGTTCACCGCGATCAGCTACGGCCGGATGGCCAGCGTGCATCCGAGCGCCGGTTCCGCGTTCACGTACGCCAAGGAGGAGATCCATCCCGCCGCCGGCTTCCTGGTCGGGTGGGGGATGATCTTCGACTACGCGATGAACCCGATCATCTGCGCGATCTGGTGCAGCAAGGCCGCGATGAACCTGCTGCCCGGATTGCCGTTCGAGGCGGGAGCGGTGTTCTTCGCGGTGTTCTTCACCCTGCTCAACCTGCGCGGCATCGAGGCCAGTACGCGGACCAACGCCTTCATCGCGCTCTGCCTGGGGCTCGTGATCGTGCTCTTTCTGGCGGCCGCGGTGCGCCACCTCTGGCTGCAGCCGCCGGCCGGAGCCGCGGCGTGGACCCGGCCGTTCTACGATCCGGCGACATTCTCCATCGGCACCGTTTCAGCGGGAGCGTCGCTCGCCGTGCTGACCTACATCGGCTTCGACGGCATCTCCACGCTGGCGGAAGAGACGCACGATCCGCGACGGAACATCCTGCGCGCCACGATCCTGGTCTGCGTCGTGACCGGCCTGCTCGCGAGCGTCCAGGTCTACACCGCGCAACTCGTGTGGCCGGCGAGCACGTTTCCGGATGTCGACACCGCGTTCGTCCACGTGGCCGGGCAGGCTGGCGGCCCCTGGCTTTTCCAGGTGGTGAACGCCGCGCTGCTGGTCGCGACCATCGGCTCCGGCACCGGCGCACAGCTCGGCGCCGCGCGCCTGCTCTACGGCATGGGGCGCGCGAACGCCCTGCCGCCGGGCTTCTTCGCCGCCGTGCATCCGCGCACGCATGTCCCCAGCCGGAATGTGCTCCTCCTCGGCGCGTGCACGCTCGTCGGCGCGCTCACGCTGTCGTTCTCGCTCGGGGCGGAACTGCTGAACTTCGGCGCGCTCATCGCCTTCATGGGCGTCAACGCCGCCTGCTTCGCGCGGTTCTTCCTGCGGGCCGAGCGCCGGACGTTCCGCAACTTCCTGCCGCCGGTGCTCGGTTTCACCGTCTGCCTTTACCTCTGGCTGAGTCTCGGCTCCACGGCGAAAATCGTGGGCTTTGCGTGGCTCGCGCTCGGCACGCTTTATGGTGTCGTCCGGCTGCGGCGCGCGACCGTGCCGTAAGGTCCGCGGCGTCCCTTTTCCCCTCCACCTCCTTCTTCCCCCATGAAGCTTCCCGATTCTCTCTCCCGGCTCGGCGCCAGCCTCCTGCTCGCCTGGTGCGGCGCGTTCCTGCCGGCGGCGCACGCGCAGGCCACCGGCACGATCAGCGGCCAGGTCAGCAATGTCGCCACCGCCACGTTCCTCGAAGGGGCCCGCGTGCAGGTGCGGGAATCGGGCCAGGTCGTCTTCACCGACGCGACCGGCCGCTACGAACTCACCCTGCCGGCGGGCGCGGTCACGCTCAGCGTGTCGTACACCGGCCTCGCGTCGAAGGCGGTGCCGGTCGAGGTGCGCCCGGGGGCGAGCCGGGTGCAGAACATCGAGCTGACGTCCGAGCTCTACACCATGGAGAAGTTCAGCGTGACCGGCGAACGCGAGGGCCGGGCGAAGACGATCACGCTCCAGCAGCAGGCGCTCAACGTGAAGAACGTCGTCTCCGCGGACAACTTCGGCAACATCGCCAACGGCAACATCGGCGAGCTCCTGCAGCAGATTCCGGGCGTGATGGGCGTCTACAACGGCAGCGATCCCCGCTCGGTCATGGTCCGGGGCATCGATGCGAACCTGAACACGGTGACGATGGACGGCAACCGGCTCGCAGGGCACAGCTCGAGCCAGGTGAATCGCGCGTTCGAATTCGAGCAGGTCTCGCTCGGCTCGATCGAGACCATCGAGGTCACGAAGGCGCCGACGCCCGACATGGATGCCGACTCGCTGGGCGGCAACGTGAACCTGGTCACGCGGAGTCCGTTCGACCGCGTCGTGAAACGCTACGCGACGTACTCGGTCAGCGGCATCTGGCAGCCGCGCTACCGGACCCGCGACCGTCGCTGGTGGGTGCAGCCGATCCGCAACCTCGGCGGCGCGCTCGATTTCGCCTACGCCGACCGGCTCGGGGCCGACCAGCGGCTGGGCATCCTGCTCACGACGAGTTATTCGAGCTGGCCGCGTGGCGACACCGGCGCGCTGATGAACTACCAGAACACCGCGACCGATCCGGCGTACATCTTCAGTGCGACGCTGCCGCGACCCGCGGGCGTCGACCAGATTCGCGCCGCCGTCGGCGCCAAGCTCGACTACAAGCTCAGCGACCGCACGGTCCTCAGCCTCAACACCGGCTTCAACGTGTATCATGAAGCCAATGACACGCGCGCCCTGGCCCTGGCGACGACCAACGCGGCGGCGAACTTCCGGCCCGGCTACACGAATGACTTCCAGGAGGTCCTCGCGAATGCGAACTCGACCGCGACGATGACGCTGAGCTCCGACTTCATCTCGGGCCGGACCGCGATGATCGCGCCGTCGGTGCGGCACCGGACCCGCACCTGGGAAATCAGTTACGGCGCGAGCCTTTCGCACAGCGTGAAGTACTGGGAGTATTACCCCGAAGCCCGGCACTACGACGGACCGCCCCGGGCCACCGTCATCGCCGTGCTGCGCGGCGGCCTCGGCTGGACGATCGACCGGCGGAAAAGCCTCGAGTGGCCGACCATCACCCAGACCGCCGGCCGCGATATCTACGACCTGACCAACTACAACACGGGCGTGCTGACCCGTTTCCTCGACAAGGGCGTGTCCGATCAGATGACGACCGCGCGCTTCGATGCCCGGCGCAACTTCACCGACCTGCCCGTGCCCGCGTGGATGAAGGTGGGCGTGAACTACCGCCAGCAGGACCGCGAAAGCTGGATCAATTACCGGGAGTTCAATCGCATCGGTCCCGACCGCATCGCGAACACGGCCGACGATCACCTCGGCGGGTTCCTCGACACCTCGGGCAAGTGGGGCGACGCCAACCAGGGTTACCGCGGCCCACCCTGGGCGAACCCGTTTGCGGTGGTGCCGGATGTTTTCGCCAACCCGCAGCACTGGTCGGAAAACCTCGCCTACCGTGCGACCCAGCATGCGCTCGGCGAGCGCGACGTGCTGGAGACGGTCACGTCCGGGTACCTCATGGGCAACGTCCGGATCGGCGACCTCAACCTCCTCGGCGGCCTGCGCGTGGAGCGGACGGAAACCGAGGCCGAGGGCCCGCTTTCGACCGGCACGCCGGCCGTGGTGACGGGACGCCGGACCACTTCTGGCGAATACCAGAATGTGTTTCCGGGCGTGCATCTGCGCTACAGTCCGGCGCGCAACTTCGTCGCCCGGGCGAGCTACTCGACCAGCATCGGCCGTCCGGCGTTCGGCGCGATCATCCCGCTGGATACGATCAACGACGTGGCGCAGACCGTGACCACGGCCAATCCGTCCCTGCGGCCGCAGTTCGCCGACAACTTCGACGTGAGCCTGGAATATTACTTCGAGCCGGTCGGGCTCTTCTCCGCGAGCGTGTTTCTCAAGGAGGTGAAGGATTTTCAGTTCAACGACACGAGCGGCTTCGTCGGCCCCGGCGCCGACAACGGTTTCGATGGCCAGTACGTCGGCTATCGCCTCACGACGATGCGCAACGGCGGGCAGGCGCGTTACCGCGGGCTGGAGCTTTCCTATCAGCAGCAGTTCACCTTCCTGCCCGGTTACCTGCGCGGGCTCGGCGCCAACCTGAACTACACCCGGCTCGAAACGCGGGGCGACTACGGCGGCGCCTCGGCGACGACCCAGGTCGCCGGCTTCATCCCGGAGACGCGCAATGTCTCGCTCACGTACATCCTCGGGCGGATCGACGTCCGGCTGAGCAGCGTCTGGCGCGGCACGTACATCGTCGCGACGTCGGCGTCGCCGGGCCTGATCCAGTACTCGGCGCCGAAGTTCCAGGTGAACCTCAGCCTGAAGTACAGCGTATCGCAGCGGCTCAATCTGTTTTGCGACATCTACAACCTGAACCGCGAGCCCAACACCGAGCGGTATCAGGGCTTCGCCAATCGCCCGATCCAGACACGCCTCGAGGTGCAGAAAATCATCGGTGGCATCAAGGGCCGGTTCTGAACGGAGCGAGGTGTCATGGTTCTCCTGCGCTGCCCGGCCGGTCTCGTGCTCCTGCGTCTCGCCGCCGTCCTGCTCGCCCTGGGATCTTCCGATCCGTGGCTGGACGCAGCCGACGCGCCGAAGGCGGGCAAGTCGCCAAACCCGGGGTTTCGGCCCCGCTCCAGCGCGCCGCTGCCGCGAGCGCCGGTGCTGTCACCGCAGGAGCAATTGCGCACGTTCCAATTGCCGCCGGGCTTTCGCATCGAGCTCGTGGCCGCCGAGCCGCTCGTCCATGACCCGGTGGCCGCAGCCTACGATCTCGAGGGCAACCTGTGGGTGGTGGAGTTCAGCACGTTCAACGCCGACATGACGCGTGATCTGCCGGACCTGACGAAGGGTGTCGGGCCCGGCGCCATGCCCAGGGGCAAGATCGTCCGGCTCGAATCGTCGCGGCGTGATGGCACGTATGACCGCCGCATCGTCTGGCTCGACGGACTCGAGATGGCGCGGGGTATCGCGATCGTGCGCGACGGCGTGCTGGTGTCCGACAGCCCAAACCTCTGGCTCGCCCGCGATCCACAGGGCACGGGCCGGGCCACGGAGAAGATCCAGCTCGCGAGCAACTATGCCGCCAGCGCGTACTCCGAGGCGCTGAGCGCGCTCGAGATTCCCTGGAGTGACGGGGCGGAGAACCAGTCGTGGGCGTTCCGTCCGCGCGATCCCGCGCAGGCGCGCCGCTACATCAACCAGGAGCACGGCGGCAGCCTGCTGTGGGGCCGCGACAATGTCATTCGCAACATCGATTTCGCGCAGGACTATCGCTATCGCGAGCGGGCGGTGAAGCCGATGATCGTGCCGGTGCGGGGTCAGTTCGGCCTCACGCAGGACGACTTCGGCCGGCTGTACTACAATCGTAACTCCGACCAACTGCGCGCCGACCTCTTCGCGCCGACCTATGGCGTGCGCCACCCGCACGTGACCGATGCGCCGTGGGCCAATGTCCGCGTCGCCGAAGACCAGCGGGTCTGGCCGGCCCAACCCAACTGGGCCGTGACCGGCGGCTACCGCAAGGCCGCGCCCGGCCTGGCCAACGGCGGACTCGATGAGAGCGGCCGGCTGATCAACTTCACCGCCGCCTGCTCTCCGCTGATCTATCGCGGCACGAATTTCCCCGCCGCATTCTACGGCAATGCGTTCGTGCCGGATCCGGCGGCGAATCTGATCAAGCGCAACCTGATCACGGAACAGGGCGGGCAGGTGACGGCGGTCAATGCCTACCCCGGCCGCGAGTTTCTCACCTCGACGGATCCGCGTTTCCGGCCCGTCGCCCTGTTGAACGCCCCCGATGGGTCGATGCTGGTGGTCGACCTCCACCGCGGCGTCTTGCAGGAGTACCACAACATCACCCCGTACCTCCGCGAAACCACGCTGCGGATGGGGCTCGATCAGCCGGTGCACGGACTCGGGCGGATTTTTCGGATCGTCCACGAGGGCGGTCCACGGGATCGAAGCCAGCCGGACCTGAAGCAACGGTCGGCGGTCGAGCTGGCCCGCTACCTGGAGAAGGGCAACGCCTGGTGGCGCGACACGGCGCAGCAGGAGCTCGTTGAGCGCGGGGACAAGTCCGCGGTTCCCGCGTTGAGCGAACTCGTCCGCCACGGACGCAGCGAGGCGACGAAGGTCGCCGCGCTCTGGACGCTCGACGGCCTGGAGGCGACGACGCTGTCACTGCTGGCGGACACGTTGCGCGATCCGTCCCCCAAGGTGCGTGCGGCCGCGGTGCGGGTGCATGAACGCTGGCTGGCGTCGCCTGCCGGGGACGCGGCCGTGCGCCAGCTGGCGGCGGTCCTGCGCGACGCGGAGCCGGAAGTGACGGTGCAGCTCGCGCTCACCCTTGGCGAAACCGACCAGCCGGCCGCGCTCGAGCTGCTGGAGCGGGCGCTGCTGGAGGCGGGTGGGCATCCGTTCATGCCTGCGGCGATTGCCAGCAGCCTTTACCGGCGGGAGTCGGCGTTCCTCGCGCGACTCGCGCCCCGGTTGCGGTCGGTGGGCGCCCGGCGGGACGTGGAGTCGTTGCTGACGCTGCTGGCCTCGGCCATCGTGCGGCAGGGGGAGCAGACGCTGGATCTGATCGGACAACTCGCGGACCGCGGGGACTGGCCCGCCTGGGCGCGGCTCGCCGCCCTGCGCGGCTTCGAACCACTCCTGCGGCCGGAGGTGCGGCGGGTGGTCGGTCCCCTCCGCATCGTCCGGGCCGAGGCGCTGGCGCCGCTGGCGGAAAGTGCCGACGCGGACGTGCGCGCTTTGGCGGTCCGGATCTCGGCCGGCCTGGTCCGGGAGGCCGAAGCCAGCCGGCGGCGCGCGGCGGAGGCGCGGCCGCTCGCTGCGGCGGACCGGCAGCGTTACGAAAGGGGCCGGGAGGTCTTTGCGGCCTGTGCCGCCTGTCATCAGGCCTCCGGGACCGGCCTGCCGAGCGTGGCGCCGTCGCTTGCGGATTCGTATTGGGTGACCGGATACCCCGAGATCCTGGCGCGGATCGTCCTGCACGGCAAGGAAGGCACGCCGGGATTTCCCGGCCCGATGCCGCCGGTTGCGCTGACCTACAGCGACGAGCAGGTGGCCGACGTACTCACTTATATTCGCAACTCCTGGGGCCTCCACGCCGGCGCCGTGAGTCCGGAGCTGGTGGCGTCCGTGCGCCGCGAGCTCGGCCCGCGGCAGGCCCCCTGGACGAATGCGGAACTCCAGTTCGTGGAGCGGGAGCGTCGCCGGCTGCCGGGCGGGGCGAAATAGCAGGGCAGGGGATGGGCCCGCACAACGCACTTGCCGGCCAGCCGGCGGCGTGGCCCGATGGGTGGTTGGCATGAGCACCGTCACCTGTCGCAAGATCTACACCGATATCCCGTGGGCGCACCGGCAGCACCGGCATGACGGCCACTGCGCGCAGCTGCACGGGCACAACTGGGGTATCGCGATCACCTTTGGCTGCACGGAACTCGATGCCAATGGCTTCGTGGTCGACTTCGGCCGGCTCAAGTACCTGCGGGCCTGGCTCGACGAGCACCTCGATCACGCGTGTGTGTTCAACCGGGATGATCCCCTGCGCGCGGCGCTTACGGCCGTGGGTGGCCCGGCGGTGTGGAAGGTCTACCTGGTCGACTGCTGCTCCTGCGAAGGCATGGCGCGTCACCTCTGGGGCGTCTTCGATGCCCTGGTGCGCCGGGAGACCGGCGGCCGGGCGCATGTCCTTTCGGTCGAGGTCACCGAGGACAGCCGGAACTCGGCGTTGTACGTCGGTTGAACCCAGGCGCCGGCGAAGGCGCGAGCGCCGGCGTGGGGGCGCACCGTGACCGGACATCAGGTCGGACACCAGGGCGGTCTGTGGAGCCTTCGCCGTCCATTCTGGGCTTCAATGCAAATGTAAATTGGTGGTTTTTCCCGGCCTCTCGGGAGGGGTGGCCGGGAAAGCTATGTGTTTCCCCTTAATCGGAACCAAGGCAGGGCCGATAGCTCTGGTATGTTGGTTACTCCGACTACAGCCCCTTTGTCCCGTGAAACTCTGGCTGCCATTGCCAGCACCCTGCCGGCCGATTTGCGGGTGCTGTCGAAGCTCTCGGAACTGCTCAAGGATCCGAACAGCGAGCTGGACGAACTGGCGGCGCTGCTGCGGCGCGACGTTGCGCTCTCCGCGCACATCGTCCGGATCAGCAACAGTGCGAGCTATGGTGGCGGCCGCTCCATTTCGTCGATCGAAGAAGCGGTGAATCTCGTCGGCTTCGGTGAAATCCTGAAGCTCGTGGGCACGGCCACGGCAGGACGGATGAGCGAGGCGGCGCTGCAGTGCTACGACATCAGCGCGCAGTTGCTGCGCGACAACATGCTTTACGCGGCCTTTGCGGCCGAGGCGCTCGCGCGACCGGCCGGCATCGATCCGCGGATCGCCTACAACGCCGGCCTGCTGCGCGGCGTGGGCCTGATGGTGCTGGACCGGGCGGGCCGCCGGGATGCCGCGACGGCGCCCCTCTACTCTACGACCCGCTGGCCGGATTTTCGCACGTGGGAGCTGAGCATCTTTGGCGTGGCGAGCACCGAGGTCACCGGAATGCTCCTGGGCGATTGGGGTTTTTCGGAGGAGATCAGCGGCGCGGTGCGGGCGCACTACCTCACGCAACCGGCCGACTTGGAACAGCCGCTCGCGGTCCTGCTCAACGTCGCCAACGGTCTCGCCCAGCACGTCTGCCGGAGTTTCCGCGGCGAGGAGGCCTGGTGGCAGATCACGCCGGAGAAACTCCAGGCGGTCGGACTGACGGAGGATGACTTTGGGCCCGCGGTCGTCGCGACCGAAGAAGCCTTCGATGCCGCGAACGCGGCACTGGCCGGCTGAGCCCGGCCGGAATCGCCCCTCAAAAAAAGATACCTGCGGCGGCAGATGCCACCGCAGGTTCTCGGACATCGTGGTGTCAGGAATCGCGAGTCCGGGCTCTCCAAGCCGCCGGCTCTGGTTCAGCCCGCTGCGGCCAAACGAATCGAGTGCAGGTCAGAAGTTCCAGCCGAGGCCGATCGAGAAGAGCCACGGATCGAGCTTGGCGGTCGTCAGCTTCGGGCCGCCCTTGACCAGCACATCGCTGCGCAGCTGGGCGCGCTTGACGTCGACGTTGAGGTGCATGCCGTTGCCGATGTCGAAGTTCACGCCCGCCTGGGCGGCGAGGCCGACGCTGTAGTCCTCGAGGTCGAGCGGCACGTTCGCGACCTTGAGGTCCTTGTCGAAAATCAGCGTGAAGTTCAGGCCGGCGCCGACGTAGGGCTGAACCTTCCCGGAGGGCGCGAAGTTGTACTGGGCGAGCAGCGTCGGTGGCAGGTGCTTGAAGGAGCCGAGACCGCCGACTCCGGCCAGGTTGACGTTCTGCTTCTGCGGAATCGTCAGCACGAGTTCAGCGGAGAGGTTCTTCGAAAACGCGTAGGAGAAGTCGAACTCCGGAATCCACTTGCTGTTGATGTCGACCGCGTCGGCGCGGAAGTTGATGCCTAGCGCGCTGAACGCATCGGACTTGTCCGCCATCTCGAGATATGTGGCCCGCACGCGCGCGGTCCAGGGACCGGCGGCATGCGCGGGCGGCGCAACATGGGCGAGGGCGAGCGCCGCGAGAGCGGCGCAGGACGACAGGAGGGAACGATTCATGGTTTTTGAGTGGTATCGACACCGGTGACACGGCGGAGGCCGGCTCCGGAGTTGTTCCACTCTAGCGCAGGGGGGGCGGAGCAGGCTCGGCGTCGGTTGGGATTTCCTGTGCGTTCATTGACCCGTGCCGGAGACGGGAGCGCTGCGCCACGGCGTGCTTGCTAACCGCGTCACCGGGTCGCGAAGCTCCCGCGCGTGTCCCGCAGCTTCAAGAACATCAGCGTGGTCGCCACGGCGACGATGGCGTCGCGTTTCCTGGGGCTGGCGCGCGACATGATGGTGACGGCGGTGTTCGGCACCGCGGCGCTGGCGTCGTCGTTCTACACCGCGTTCACCCTGCCGAACCTCTTCCGCCGGCTGCTGGGTGAAGGAGCGCTCACCGCGGCGTTCGTGCCGACCCTGCACGAGGAGCTGAAGGCGCGGGAGCGATCGGGGGCGTTCGCGCTCGTGAACACGGTGGCGAGCTGGCTTTTCGTGGTGAGCGGAGCCGTCGTGCTGCTGTCGATGGTGGGGCTGGCGATCGCCAGCCGGCTCACGGCGGGCGGCACGGCGTGGGGACTCGACGGCCCGACGGTGCGGCGCTGGGTCGAGGCGATGGACCTCGCGGTGATCCTGTTTCCGTACCTGGGCTTCGTCTGCCTCGCGGCCGTATTCAGTGCGGCGCTACAGACGCTGCAGCGCTTCCTCGAGCCGGCGCTGAGCCCGGTCTGGCTCAACCTCGCCATGCTCGGCCTGCTGGGCGGCGCGGCGTACGGCGGCTGGGCGGGCACGCCTATGCAGAAGATGCTCTGGCTCTGCGCGGGGGCGCTGCTCGGCGGGTTCCTGCAGATGGCGGTGCCCGCGGTGGCGCTGATGCGCGAGGGCTGGCGGCCGCGGTTCGACCTCCGGGTCAATGATCCGCTGCGGCAGATCGTGCGTTTGATGGCCCCCACCGTCTTCGGATCGGCGATCTACCTGATCAACATGGCGGTGTCGCGCTTCATCGGCCACTCGCTGAACGACTCCGCCGTGACGGTCCTCAACCTCGCGTCCCGGCTGATGGAGCTGCCGATCGGGGTGTTCGCGGTCGCGGTGTCCACGGTCGTGTTCCCGCTGATCGCGCAGCACGCCGCGGCGGGCGACTGGCGGAGCCTGGCCCTTTCGTACCGCAAGGGCATGCGACTCATCCTGGTGATCAACATCCCGGCGGCCGTCGGCCTGCTCGTGCTCGCGACGCCGATCATCCGGCTGCTGTTTCAACGGGGGGAGTTTCGCGCCGCCGACACGGCGCTCATGCAGCCGGTGCTGGTCGTGTATGCGCTCGGGCTGCCGTTCTTCTCCTTCGTGAACATCGTGCTGCGGGCGTTCTACGCGCAGAAGGACACGCGGACGCCGGTGCACGCGGCGCTGCTCAGTTTTGTCGTTAACCTCGGGTTGAGCCTCGTCCTCATGCGTCCCCTGGGCACCGTCGGCCTCGCCGTGGCCGGCAACGTGGCCGTGGTCGTGCAGGCCGTTTACCTGCAAAGTCACCTGGCGCGCAAACGCGAGGGCCTCGGCTTCGGGCACGTGGCGGGCGATCTTTTCAAGGTGATCCTCGCGGCCGTCTTCATGGCCGGGGCGGTGGGGGTGGCGTGGTGGGCCTGGGCACGCACCGTGGCCGTGTCGCCGTGGAGCGACGCGCTCGGCCTGGCGCTCGTGATCGCCCTCGGGGCGGCCGTGTACGCGGTCGTGGTGTGGCGCCTGAAGATCGGCGGCCGTGAGGACCTCGAGGCGCTGCTGGGGAAACTGCGGGAAAGGCTGCGGTGAGGGCATGAAGTTCAAGCCCGACTGGTTCCTCCTCGGCATGATCGGCGCGACGGTGCTCGCGTGGGCGTTTCCCGGCCCGGGGGCCTCCGGCGGCTGGATGCATCCGGAACTGCTGACCAAGGCCGGAGTGGCGCTGATTTTTTTCCTGCACGGCCTGTTGCTGTCGTTCGCCGCGCTGCGCGCCGGAGTGCTCAACTGGCGCCTGCATGTGCTCGTGCAGAGCTGCACCTTCCTGCTGTTCCCGCTGCTCGGGCTCGGGCTGGTCGCCGCGTTCCGGGGCCGGCTCGCGCCGGAACTCGTGCTGGGCCTTTTCTATTTGTGCGCGCTGCCGTCGACGGTGTCGTCGTCGGTCGCGATGACCGCCACCGCCCTGGGCAACGTCGCGGGAGCCGTTTTCAATGCGACGCTGTCGAGCCTGATCGGAATTCTCCTGACGCCGCTCTGGGTCGCATGGGTGATGAAGACCTCGGGGGAGGCGCCGCCGCTCTGGCCGGTCATCCTCGATCTGCTCAAGTGGCTCGTGCTCCCTCTCGCGGTCGGCCAGGCGCTGCGGCCCTGGTTCGGCGGCTGGGCGCAGCGGTTCAAGCCGCGGCTCAGTCTCGTGGACAAGTCGACGATCCTGCTGCTGGTCTACACCTCGTTCTGCGATTCGTTCCAGCAGGGCGTCTGGAGTGGCCGCGGTGCGGGGCAACTCGTGCTGCTGACCGTCGTGTGCGGGGTGTTGTTTGCGCTGGTGATGGCGCTCACGACGGCGGCGTCGCGCGGACTCGGCTTTAGTCGCGAGGACCAGATCGCCGCGATTTTCTGCGGCTCCAAGAAGACCCTGGCCTCGGGCGTGCCGATGGCGCACCTGATCTTCGGCGCCCATCCCGGCATCGGCCTGATTCTCCTGCCGATCATGATCTACCATCCGCTGCAACTCGTCGTGTGTGGCGTGCTGGCCCAGCGCTGGGGAAAACGGGGTTAGGTCTGCCGCGCCGGGTTCGCTTGCATGGTGGCGGGGTGACCTTGCCCCGCGGATAGCGGGCAGCGACGGCAAGAAACCGCGCGGGGTGAGGGCCCCCGCCTCCATGTCGCGGGCCGCTGGGCCCGGA
>JAEUHA010000355.1 GCA_016793535.1 Opitutaceae bacterium
GAGGCCAATGTCGTGCCCGCCGGCGTGGGCACGCGGGAGCTGGTGGTGGTGCTCGTCGTCGACCGGCTGGTGGCGTCGGTCGAGCAGCGCAGCCGGCTCGCCGACTCGCTCGAACTCGCGTTTCGCGAGGGGCGGGACCGGGCGATCGTGCTGGCGCAAAAATCCGCCGAGGCGCCCTGGCGCGAACTGTCCCTCAGCCAGTCGCGGGCGTGCGAGCTCTGCGGCGATGTATTCGAAAAGCTGACACCGCGGCACTTCTCGTTTCACCACCGCGAGGGGGCGTGTCCGACCTGCGACGGCCTGGGCCGCAAGCTGCGCTTCGTGCCCGAGCTGATCGTGCCCGACCCGGAAAAATCCGTGCGCGAAGGCGCGCTCAAGCCCTGGCGGATCGGCGGAAAAAATCTCATCATCAAGCACAACGCGCTGCTCAAGCAGCTGGCCGAGCAGCTGCCCTTCGACCCCGACGTGCCGTGGAACAAGCTGCCGGAGGAGACGCGGCGGCTTATCCTGCGCGGCGCGGGCGAGCGGCAGTTCGCCTTCAAGTTGAAACGCATGCGGGAGGCCCGCGCGATGCCCTTTCCCGGCGTCATCGCGGACCTGGAGGAGAGTTTCCGGCACACCGACAGCGACGGATTCCGCGCGCGGCTGACGACGTTCATGGTCAGCGGCGAGTGTCCGGAGTGCCACGGCACGCGGCTCAATGCGCGCTCGGGTTGCGTCCGGCTTGGCCCCCTGGGAGCGCGGCCGCCCCCGGCCGCAGGGTCGGAGATGCGGCCGGGGGCGGCCGCGCTCCCAGCGGAAGGTGCCGCGTACGGCATGACGTTTCCCGACTTCATGCGCCTCGACGTCGCTGCCGCGCACGCGTTCGCCCGCGAGCTCGTCGCGGCGCATGGCGCGAACCCGGCGCTGAAGGAGGTCGTCTCGGGCGTGGAACAGCGGCTGCACTTCCTGCTCGAGACCGGACTCGGCTACCTGACCCTCGAGCGGGACTACGGCACGCTCTCGGGTGGCGAGGCGCAGCGCGTGCGGCTCGCAACGCAGCTCGGCATGGGGCTGATCGGCGTGATCTATGTGCTCGACGAACCGAGCATCGGGCTGCACCCGCACGACAACCAGAAGCTGCTCGAAACCATCGTCGCGTTGCGCGACCGCGGGAATACGGTGCTGGTGGTCGAGCACGACGAGGACACGATCCGGCTCGCGGATGAACTCATCGAACTCGGTCCGGAAGCGGGCGTGGAGGGCGGTCAGATTCTCTTCCAGGGCACGCCGGCCGCGTGCATGAAACTGCCGGCGAAGGTCTCGCGGACCGGCGCCTACCTGGCGCGGAAACTGGCCGTCACCCGCGAGGCGAAGCCGAAGCTGCCGGACGGCGCGTTCCTGACCGTGCGCGAGGCGCGGGCGAACAACCTGCGCGGCATCGACGCGAAGTTCCCCGTGGGCCTGCTGACCTGCGTCACCGGTGTGAGCGGCTCCGGCAAGAGCACGCTCGTGCTCGACATCCTCGCGGCGCAGGCGGCGCGCAAGCTCAACGGCGCGAAGTCGATTCCCGCCCCGCACCGGCACATCGAAAACCTGGATTTCTTCGAGAAGCTCGTGCAGGTCGACCAGGAGCCGATCGGGCGCAGCCCGCGGTCGAATCCCGCGAGCTACGTCGACCTGCTGCCGTTGCTGCGCGACCTCTACGCGCAGGTGCCGCTGGCCAAGGTGCGGGGCTACAAGGCGAGCCGGTTTTCGTTCAACGTCCGCGGCGGACGCTGCGAACGCTGCCAGGGCGACGGCGTGATCAAGCTCGACATGCAGTTCATGCCCGACGCCTACGCGCCCTGTCCGAGTTGCGGCGGCCGGCGGTTCAACCGGGAGACGCTCGAGGTGCTGTTTCACGGCAAGTCGATCGCCGATGTCCTCGACCTCACCGTGCGCGAGGCGATCAAGCTCTTCCGGAACATCCCGCGCGTGATCGACAAACTCGAGACCCTCGACGCGGTCGGGCTCGGCTACCTCACGCTCGGGCAGTCGGCGACGACGCTCTCCGGCGGCGAGGCGCAGCGCATCAAGCTCTCGCTGGAGCTGAGCAAGCGCCAGCAGGGTTCCACCCTCTACATCCTCGACGAGCCCACGACCGGCCTGCACTGGACCGACATCCAGAAGCTGATGGACCTGCTCTTCAAACTGCGCGACGCCGGCAACACGGTGATCGTGATCGAGCATAACCTGGATGTGATCAACCTCGCCGACTGGCTCATCGATCTCGGCCCCGGCGGCGGCCGCGACGGCGGCGAACTGATCTTCGCCGGCCCCCGCGCCGACATCGAGTCCGCGCCGCGTTCGCTCACCGGAGCCGCGCTGCGCCGCTGGCGCGCCGCCGGTCATTCCTAATGGAGGCGGGGTGCCCTCACCCCGCGGGATGATGCGATCGAATTCACGAGCGGGGTGGGGG
>JAEUHA010000366.1 GCA_016793535.1 Opitutaceae bacterium
TGATGATCGTGCCCTTGCCTTCGTGCATCTTCTTGCCCGAGCGGTGGGGCGGAGTCATCCAGAGCGGCAGGCGGATCGCCATCGAACCTTCCTTGGTGTCACCGAGCACCACCGGTTTGTCCGCGGGCGCCTTGAGCGTGACCTGATAATCGATGAAGCGGGCGTCACCGGAGCCGTGAAAGCTGATGGTTGTCTCGTCGGTCATATGGACGGTGCCATCGGCGCCGGTCCATTTGTTGCGGGACTTGATCGTGCCGACGCCACCCTTGACCGAGTGCTCGACCGACTCGTTCAGGATCTTGCCGCAGTCCTTGGTGTTTTCGGCCCAGAAATCGACCCCGTTGACGTTGCCGTGCGTGAA
This sequence comes from Opitutaceae bacterium, assembly GCA_016793535.1. Lineage (GTDB taxonomy): Bacteria > Verrucomicrobiota > Verrucomicrobiia > Opitutales > Opitutaceae > ER46. The sequence continues at coordinate 362 of JAEUHA010000366.1, forward strand.
CCAGAGTGACCGGTGGTGAGGGTGATCGGCCGCCTCGCCCGGGACGTCCTTCTTCATCGGGTAATTGCGGGTCATCTCCGTGCCGTCGGCGGCCAGCACCGGATACATGATCGGCCGCGGCATGCCCTTGAAAAGATACTCGGTGAACAGCTTTCCGCCGACTTCGACCCGGATGCGATCATCAGCGCGGGTGAGCTTGACGTCGGTGGCGGCAACAGCCTGGAGCGCGGCAAGCGGCGCGACCAAACCGGCCAACACGAGGAGGGGCAGGACACGTGTCTTCATAGGTAAGAGAGAGACGAACCAACCGGCAAAAGGGAGCAACAGCAAAACGCCCGTCCGGCGGAGCCGGACGGGCGTTGGTGTAAGGTTACAGGTGCAAGGTGTAAGGTCTGAGATGCGGGTCTTAGTTGCAGCGGGGTCGGGGAAAATAAATCCCGTCCTTCCCTCGCCCCTCACCCCTTACACCCTAAACCTTACCCTCGTCGGCCCCCACGGGCCGACGATCACTTCCAGCTCAGCACGAGCCGGGTGAAGTAGGTCGTATCGAGCTTCTTCACGCCGCGGCCGGGTTCGCTGTTGTAATCGTTCATGACACCGAGCCGGAGCTTCCACTGGGTCGCGAGGAGCGGGAGCTCCAGCGAGCTTTCGTGAACGGCCACGAAGTTGGCGAAGTCCTCGAAGGTCGGGACGTAGGAGAGACGATTCACGAGCACCGCGTTGTCCATCTGGAGCCGATGGGCGAGACCGAAGTCCAAACCGGCGCTCTTCACATCCGTCGTCAGCGGGTTCCTGTACCCGGCGTAACGGAAGGACACACCGGCGCGACCCGTCAGGGTCTGCTTGGCTTCCTTGATGAAATCGTAACCGAGACCGGCCGCGGCGACGTTGTAGAGCTCGATGTCCTTCACGCGGTCGAAACCGGCTTCGTTGCGCACATACCAGGACTTGCGGCCCGAGAAGTTGTTCGCGTAGTCGACGCCCGCCCGGAACTGGTCCGCGGACTTGTCGCCATCGGTCACCTGCCGGTCATACGCAGTGTAGAACTGCAGCGTGTCCTGCGAACCGGCCAGCGTCGCCCGGAAGGAAAACGCGGTGCCGAGCTGCTCCTTGTTGCCGGTCTTGCCGGAGATGTCGACGGCCGCCTCATAGGCCCATCCGCGCTCGAGCGCCGCGATCGCCGGATCCTTGCCACCCGCCGCCCAGCTCGCCGCCACTTTGTCGACGGACGTCGTGATCGTGCCTTCCGCTCCCGCGATCTGCAGGGAGCCGGCATTGCCGGAAACCTTGCCGTCCACCCGTGTGCCGCTCGCCAACCGGACCGCCACCGGGCCGTCGGTCGTGATCGCGGTGACCTCGGACTGTTTGATCGTGATCGTGCCGGCGTAGTCGGTCGCCACCACGACGGCGCCGCCGTCGATCTTGGTTACCTTGCCGACAATGCGGGCGCCACCTTTGACGTCGACCGTATCAGCCATCAGTTGCGCACTCAGGAGGGCGAGCGCGATCGTAATCGTTCGTTTTGCGAGGGTTGGTTTCATAGGCATGAGCAATGGAAAGTTGCGAGCACCACGGGACCCGGCGCAATCGCAAAAGTTTCTCTTATATTGTCCTGCCATTTGGGTTCCCGAGGGAACCACCCGATCGCCACAAACGCAGCTCGACTCATCCGTCCCCCGCACATTGCCTTCCCGGCACTCACCGCCGATGACTGTCCCGCCTGTCCAGCGCCCTGCCCTGATCGTCGCCGATCGCTGGCGCGACTACCAGTTGCTCGACTGTGGCGACGGCATGAAACAGGAGCGCTGGGGTGAGTACACCCTGGTCAGGCCGGACCCGCAGATCATCTGGCCACGGCATGGCTCAACGTCATCTCTCCCAGACGGTTCAGTCGGCAAGGCGTCCGCCCCAGCGGCGCGAACCGCGGCCCGTTGGGAGGGTTGGGACGGGTTCTATCACCGGAGCGAACAAGGCGGGGGCAAATGGGAGTTTCGGCGCCCGCTGCCCGAGTTCTGGCGGATCGGTTACCAGCCACTCGGGCTGACGTTCAAGATTCACCCGACGTCGTTCAAACACACCGGTCTCTTCCCCGAACAGGCGGTGAATTGGGACTGGTTTTCCGCCCGGATCGCCGCGGCCCGCCAGGCGGGACGGGACGTGAATGTCCTCAACCTCTTCGGCTACACCGGCGCCGCCACGGTCGCCGCCGCCAAAGCCGGCGCCACGGTTTGCCACGTCGATGCCGCCGAAGGCATGGTCAAGTGGTGCCGCGAAAACGCCGCCCTGAGCGGCCTCGCGGAGGCTCCGATCCGCTACATCGTCGACGACTGCTTGAAGTTCGCCCGCCGCGAGCTGAAGCGCGGACGCACCTACGATGCGATCATCATGGACCCGCCGACCTACGGCCGCGGCAGCACGGGCGAGATGTGGCGGCTCGAAGATCACCTTTGGGAGTTGCTGACCGAGTGCCGCGCCCTGCTCACCGCGCAGCCGCTCTTCTTCCTGATCAACGCCTACACCGCCCGGCTCTCCCCCACCGTCGTCGCCAACCTGCTCGCGGAACTGCTCCACGATCGCGGCGGCACGATCACGGCGGGTGAGGTCGGGCTGCCTATTCAACGCGACGGCAAGGTGCTGCCCTGCGGAATCTATGGGCGCTGGGAGCGGTCGGGTTGACCGGGCCAATGGGGGTGGCGGCGGGGAGGGCGGCGGCCTCCAGGCGAACAACCAACCGGCCCACGCGCCTGAAATCGACCGCGGATTACGCCGATCACGCGGATATTCGAAACATCAGCGCCATCCGCGAAATCCGCGGTCAACGGGCTCGACCCGCATTCACTCCCTCGGCCCCACGCTGCAGGGCGAGAAACACGCCGTTGCTGCCCGTCTCCCGCGCGACAAGTGTCAGGCCGTGCTCCGCCGCCAGCGCACTGACCTCCGCGGGGCTCTCGAAGAAGGAATGGAACGGGTCCACCGCGCCGGGCGGACAGTAGAACGTCGACCCGTTCTCGTAATCCCAATAGCGGCCGCGCGTGAAATAGTGCAGGACGCCGTAAAACAGCCGCCGGCCATCGCGAATGTTCACCGCCACCTGCTTGGGCAGGTCGATGCAGACCCGGCGCAGCACGCCGGTGAGGGTCCGGTCGCGCAGGAAAAACTGTTTCCAGTACGGCTGCCGGTCGCTCATCCAGATGCAGCAGCGCCCGCCCGCCGGCAGCACCCGCCTCACCTCGCGCATCGTCGCGTCGAGATCGCAGACGTGGTCCAGGCTCGTCGCAAACACCACGACGTCCACGCTCGCCTCCGGCAGCGGCAGAAACTCGGCGCAGCCCGTGATCCGGAAGCCCTGGAACTCCGTCGGATTCACGTCCAGCCCCATCAGCCGCGCGCCCGCTGCGCGCAGGGCCTGGAGGTACCCGGGCGTCGGCAGCGGCCCGCAGCCGATATCGAGCACCGCGTCACCGGCGCGGACAAACCGGCCCAGAAACGCCCCGAACTCCGCCACGTCCTTCCGCTCCGGCAGCGAGAGGGAACCGGCCGCCAGCTCCACGTACGACACGGCGCCGTTATTGCAAAGCACCTTGTACAGCCGGTAGCGCCGGGGAAACGCCGCCCGCAGCAGCGCGAGATAGTCGTACGCCACCGCGGCATCCGTGACTTGGATACGCGTCCCACATTTCGGGCAGCCGGCCGCATCCGGCGCGCCGGCGGCCAGGGGTGACTTGCACCGCGGGCAGCACAGGGCCGGCCGCGATGACGGAGCGGGCGAGGGGGCGGCGGAGGACGTCATGACGTGGTTGCCTTCCGCTCGGCGATCTTCCGCCGGTAATCCGCGACCACCCGGGCCGCGATGCGCACCGGATCATGCCAGTGTTCGACGTACGCGCGGCTCCGTTCCCCCTGTGCCCGCAATTCATTCCGGCGCGTCGTCAGCCACTCCTTGAGCACCGCGTGGATCGTGTCCGGATCGGCATGAATCAGCGGCAGCTCCCGGCGCATCGCGTCGGGCAGGCGACGCAGGTCGAGCGGGTTCAACTGGCAGATCACCGGCTTGCCCAGCGCCATCAGCTCGACCGCGAACGCACCGTAGAAGCCCGCGAGCAACTGGTCGACCGCGAGGTCGGCGGACGCATACAACCGGCGCGCCTCGGCGTGGGCCAGGCCCTCCACGAGCTGGAACCGGAAATCGACGCCCTCCGCCTGCAACCGCTCCACCGCCTGGAGCAGGAACGCGGTGCCCTTGACGGCCCGGTGGCTCGGCGCGTGTACCACCAAAGGGGATACGGGCGTCGCGGCCGGGTACGCCGGCGTCCACTCGCGCGGATCCACGCTGGCGTAGGCCAGGAACTCCGCCCGCTCCGGCAGCACGTGCAGCAGGTCCGGGTTGAGCGCGTAGATCAGGTCCGCGTGCCGGTCGAAAAAGCGGATCCGCTCGCGTTTGTGCTGATCGGTCTCCGGCGTGTAGTAACCCGGTGGCACGTGATGCGAAAAATGCACCGGATAACGCGCCCGGCAGAAATCACCCTGGCGCGCATCGTCCCCCTGGTAGGTCACCGCGATCACCGCGCCGCGCCGTTTCGCCCAGGCGACGTCGGCCAGCTCCCAGCGGCCGGCCCACCAGCGATTGTAGAGCCGCGCCGCCGCCCCGCGGTGCTCGGTCGCGATCCGCAGCGGCGCGAACGAACTGCCGAAATTGAAGTGCACGACGTCGAACTTCCCAACCATCCGCCCGATCGCCCACCAGCGCAGCAGCGCCCGCAAGGGCCGTCCGCCGGAGGGACAGATCACGCGATCCGCCGGATACAGGTAGTGATTCTGGGTGAGCGTCCACGACACGCTGTCGCAGCCCTGCCCTCGTTCCGCCCGGCTCAGGCCCTGCGGATTGCCTCCAACGGTGGAGGGGCAGTGCAGCACTCTCATGGCGAACGCGGCGGCGACTCCGCGCCCGCCGCGGCGGCCGGCTGCGGGGCCCGCAGGCCGAGCTGGCGATTGATGCCGGCGAACACCGCGCCCACGACCTCCAGCGAGTGCCGCCGCAGGACGTACGCGCGCGACCGGCGGCCGAGTTCGGCCAGGTCCCGCTCGCCCGTCGCCATGGCGCGCAACGCGGCCTCGAGGGTGTTGTGATCGACCTTGGTCACCGGGAGTTCGTCGCGGTCCAGCAGGCCCTGCAACCGGTACAACCGCTCCAACTCCGGCGCGATATAGGTCAGCACGGGCTTGGCGCACGCCATGGCCTCGAGCGCGAAGATGCCATACCAGCCGATCACGAGCTGTTCGACCACGACGTCGATCTCCTGCACGAGCCGCTTCAGTTCGTGGTTCGGCATCTTCTGCACGATGACCAGCTCGACCGGCACGCCGTCGGCCCGCAGGCGGCGGACGACCTCTTCGACGATCGCCGTGCCCTTGATCGACCGGTGATTCGGCGCGTGCAGCACGCGCAGCGGTTTGTCCGCGGTGATTCGCCGGGCGCCCGCCCCGGCGCCGTCGAGCGGCTTCCACTCCTCGGTGTCGATCGAGAAATGCGCCAGCATGAGCGTGTGCCAGTGCGGGAGATAATGCACCCAGTCGCAGCCGGAGATCACCCAGTTCGCATGGCGGATCCAGCGGCCGACGTTGCGCCGGCGCGAGGCCATCTGCCGCCGGACGAAATCAGGATAATCGGCGAGATACGCCGCCCGGTACACGACGTCGTCATGCACGCCGAAGTCCTGCACATCGCCGCCGTAGGGCATCACCACCACCTTCACGCCCGCGAGCCGGTACAGCCAGGGCTCGAGCCATTTTAAACGCGTCCAACCGAGCGGACCGCCGTTGAAGTAGATGTAGATCGCCTCGAACGAAAACAGCACCTTGAGGAAAAGCGCGTAGTGGTTGAACGGCCGGCCGCGGAGCCAGCGCACGTCGAACCGGTTCGTGATGTAGTACTCGTGGCTGACGAACGTCGTCGCCGCGTAACCCTGCTGGCGCAGCGCCCGCGCGTGATGCACGTTGTTGATCAGCGGCTCGGGTCCAAGCCCCACGCCCTTTCGCGCCGCGAGACGCGAAACCACCGCGGCCAGCACCAGCGGCAAGGCCAGCACCACCGCCGCCCCGAGGTCCACGCCGCCGCGTGCGAGACGCCGCAGGAACGCAGTGGGAGAAGAACTCATGGGATCCGGGTTAGAACCAAGGCCGTGGTTTGAAGACAACTCTCAACTGGTCTCCGCCCGGCTCAGCGCGCCGCAGCCCGCTTCGCGCCGAAGCCCGCGGCGAAATTCCGCAGCATGCCGCGGATGCGACCGACATCGCTTCCGCCCCAGCGCAGCAGCACCAGTGCGACGAGCATACACCATCCGAGTTTCACGGCCAGCACCGGGACGGAAATCGGCTGCTCGCGCAGGAACGCGACGAGTCCGATCGTCAGCCCGCCCACCGCGACGTGCACGAGTATCGGTCCGGCCCGGAACGGCAGCGCGTGCAGGCGCTGCGAGTGCAGCAGGTAGAATCCGTTCAATCCGGCATAGACGGCGAGCACGCACCACGCGGCGCCCACCGCACCCAGGACCGGCACCAGCCAGAAGGCGAGCAACAGGCTGGCGAGCGCGGCCCCACCCCACCCGACTGCGATCAGCCGCGACTGTTCGCCGAACGCGATGCCGAGCGCGGTCACCTGGTGCAGCGCCGAAAAATAAAACGCCACCGCGAGGATCGCGCACGGGAGCGTCGCACCGGCGTACGCCGCGGGCACGACCCAGCCGCAGAGCTCGCGCGCGAAAACCGCGACGCCACACGACGCCACCAGGGTCACGAGGCCGATGAGGTGGAAGATATCGACCAGCCTGGCCCGGTAATCCGGCACCTCGGCCCGCAGGCGAAACGCATACGGCCCGAACGCCTGCCCGATCGCGGCGTTCAACATCCACACGGGCGCCGAGAGTTTCCACGCCACTTCAAAGAGCCCCGCCTCCTCCAGTCCGCGATAATGCGCGATCTGCCACCGCAGCACCGCGCTGCTCGCCCAGATAAAAACCCCGGCCGGCACGAACGGCGCGCCGAAACGCACCAGCCGGGTCAGTTCCTCGCGCGAAAACGCCAGCGGCCACGCGCCCCGTGCCCCCACCGCCGCGATCGCGCCGGTCACGACCGCGCCCAGGAGCGCTCCGGCGAAAAAGCCGGACAACCCGAGCCCGAAGCCCGCCACGAAGACGAGTCCCGCCGCGCCGGCGGTCACCGCCTGCACGAGCCCGATGAGCGCGAACCGCCACGGTTGGAACTGCAGCCGCGAAAAATCCTGCAGCCAGGTCAGCAACACCTGCGGCAACACCGCGACCACCGCCAGCAGCGCCGCCCCTCCCGCCAGCGCCGGCTGCGCCCGGTCGAGCCATCGAAACGCCACGCCCGCCAGCAACACCAGCGCCGCGGTCAGCGCCAGGCTGCCCACGAGTCCCGTGCCCCAGATCCGCCGCTTGCCCGCGTCATCCTTCGCGTCGAAGAAAAACCGCTGCACCGCGTTGTTCATGCCGAGCAGGCCCACCATCGAAACCGCCGAACAAACCGACACGATCAGCGACATCGCGCCATAGTCCTCCGGCTGGAGATACCGCGCGTAGATCGCAAACAGCACGAAGTTCAGCGCCGCCACCGCCGCGCTGCCCAGCCCGTAGATGATCACGTGGCTGCTCATGGGGTGGAGCTGTTCCTCTGCATCCGCTCAGAACGCCCGCGGCGCCGGCATCGTCTCGCCCTGCAGGAACACCCGGCACCAGCCTTCGAAAAACATCAGGCTCCAGATCGTCAGCCGTTCGTCGGCGCCCTGCTGGTGCCGCGCCAGGACATCGCGAATCGCCTGCGGCTCGATGAATTCGCCGAGGCAGCTCCGCCGCGACAAGAGCAGCCGGGAAATATAATCCGCCAGATCGCGCCGGAACCAGGTCTTGTCCGGCGGCGTGAAGCCCTGCTTCCGCTTGTGAATCGTCTCCTCCGGCAGCAGCGGCCCAAATGCCCGCTTCACGAGGTGCTTCGCGACGCCGTTCCGCATCTTGGACGCCGTCGGAATGCGACTGCCGAACTCCACCAGCTCCGCATCGAGGAACGGGAAGCGCGTCTCGATCCCGAACGCCATCCCGAGCTTGTCCTCCACGAGCAGGAACCCGTGGAGAAAGGTCATCGTGTCGAAATAGAGCGCGCGATTGAGCGGCTCCGCGCCGCCGGCGCCGGCCATGATCGCGTCGTAGGCACTCCGCGGGTGAACTACCGACGTCTCCCGCCGGACGCGTTCGGTGAAAAAACGCGACTTGTCCGCGTCCTTGATCAGCCGGCTCCACCACCCGTAGTACACGTCGTCGAACCGGCCCGGATCCGTCAGCCCGTCGATCAACGCGTACCGCCAGGGATAGCCGGCGAACAGTTCGTCGCCGCCGGTGCCCGACAGGTTTACCGTCACCCACGAGCTCACGAGCTGCGAGATGGTGTGAAAGGTGTAACACATGCCGACCTTCGGATCCTCGAGGTGCCAGACGATCGCGGGCAGGGTGTCGATCACGTCCTGCGGCGCGATCTCCCGCTCGTGGTGCGTCGTGCCGAAACGCGTCGCGATCAGCCGCGCGTCGCCCTGCTCGCTCACGCAGCGGTCGCCGGCGTCGACGCCCGTCGTGTTGAAGAACCCGGTGAAGGTGTGCATGCCGCGGATCTGCTCCGTCGCCAGCGCCACGATCGCCGACGAATCCATCCCGCCGCTCAGCGTCGCCCCGACTTCGACGTCGCTCACCAAATGGCGCGTCATCGCCCGCCGGAACACGGCGAGAAACTCCCGCGCCAGTTCCTCCTCGTCGGCCACCACCGGCGCGAAGCGCAACTGCCAGAACGTCTCCCGCCTCTGCCGGCCCGTCTCGGTATCCACGAAAAGATTCGTGCCCGGCGGCAGCATGGTCACACCAGCGAAGAGCGTCCGGTGTGAGATGACGTTCTGAAACGTGAAGTACTCGTTGAGCCCGTCGCAATCGACCGCCGCCCGGTGGCCCGCCGCCAGGATGCCTTTCACCTCCGATGCCGCCAGCAGCCCGTCCGGCGTCGTCGCGAGGTACAGCGGCTTCATGCCCATCCGGTCGCGGGAGAAAAACAGCCGCCGCCGGGCGGGATCATAGAGCGCAAAGGCCCACATGCCGTTGAAGCGGGTCACGCAGCCTTCGCCCCACTCGGCGTACGCGGCGAGGATCACCTCGGTATCGGACTGCGTCGCGAACCGCCGGCCGGCCGCCTCGAGCTCCGTGCGCAGCGCGCGGAAATTGTAGATCTCGCCGTTGAACACGATGACCGTGCCGGCCGGGCCGGTCATCGGCTGGTTGGCGTCGGGGGACAGGTCGAGAATCGAGAGCCGGCGGTGGCCCAGGCCAATGCGACCGTCGGGCGAAACCCAGGTGGCGGACGCGTCCGGGCCGCGGTGCCGCTGGAGGCTGTTCATCCCGCCCACGCGGTCACCGGCGTGCCCGCGTGCAGAGAAGACGACCGAGATTCCGCACATGGCGTCGGGGGCGGCGGTCAGCGCAGCACGGCGCCGCGCAAGTGGCCGACGAACTCCTCGAGGCTGCGCTGCAGCGTGCCCCAGAAGTCGCGCTCGAACGCGATGCCGAGTTCGCGGCGGATCCGTTCATTGCTGACGTCGAAATGCATGATGTCGCCCACGAGCGGCGCCTGGTGCACGATCGGCACGTCGGCGTCCATCATCGCCTTCATGCGTTCGGCCAGCTCGAGGATCGTGACCCGGATGCCCGAGGCCGCGTTGTACACCCGTCCGGCGCTCTCCGGCCGCGTGGCGGCGGCGAGATTCGCCCGCACCAGGTCCTTTACCCAGGTGAAGGACCGCTCCTGGTGGCCGTGGCCGAAGATCGCGAGCGGTTTCCCCTCGAGAATGTTGCGCAGGAAGATCGAGACCACGCCGCCGAACTCGTTCGATTCCTGGCGCGGGCCGTAGACGTGGAAGTAGCGCAGGATCGTCGTATCCATCCCGTAGAGACGGTGAAAGACGTCGACGTACCGTTCGCCCGCCAGCTTCGAGACGCCGTAGTAGGAAACCGGCCGCAGCGGATGCTCCTCGTCGGTCGGCAGCACCACCGGCTCGCCATAGACGGAGCCCGTGGAGGCATGGACGAACTTCCGCACGCGGTGCTCGCGCGCCAGTTCGAGCAGGTTCAGCGTGCCGCCGCCGTTCACGCGGAGGTCCTTCTGCGGGTCGATCAGGCAGACGTTCTTTTTCGAGGCGGCGTTGTGGAAGATCACGTCGGCGCCGGCGATCACGGGCGTCATCGCCGCGCGGTCGCAGATGTCCGCCCGCACCGCGCGAAAGTTGGGCCGGCCGGCGAGAAACTCGAGGTTGCGCGCGTGCCCCGCGGAATAATCGTCCACACTCACGACCTCCGCCCCGAGCTGGGTCAGTTCTTCACAAAGGTGTGAACCGATGAAACCGGCGCCGCCCGTGACGACGACTTTCTTGCCTGCGAGGGGGGATTGTTCGTTCATGCGGACTGCGAGTGGAACCCGCCACACCCGGGCGACCGATCGTCAAATGGGTGCGGAGGAAGTCCATCAGGAGGCGCTCACCCATGAAAACACAAAACGTATCCGCCCCGGCCGGCTCAATTTACGAGCGGTTCGCACAAACGTGAACCGGCGACACCGATCGATGCGCAAGCTTCCCGCCTCAGACCGATTGACCGCGGATAGCGCGGATTTCGCGGATAAGGGCCAAACCGATTGAAATCATCCGCGTCATCCGCGTCATCCGCGGTCAAATGGGTCTGGCCGCCTTGGAGTCCAGGTTCGCTGCCCCCCTGAACCATGTGCGGCATCGCGACCCTGATTGAGCCCTCCGCGCCGGACTGGCTGGCGGCCACCGTGCAACGGATGACCCGCCTCGTGCGGCATCGGGGCCCGGACGGCGAAGGCTGCGCGTTCTTCCGTCCCGGCGACGGCACGATGACGCCGCTCCTCACGGAAGAGACCCCCGGCGGGGTCACGGGATCGCGCGAACCGCTTCCCGGCGCGACACTCGGACTCGGGCACCGGCGGCTCTCGATTCTCGACCTGAGCACCGCCGGTCATCAACCGATGCGCGATGCCGCCGGCGACTGCTGGATCACTTACAACGGCGAGATCTACAACTACGTCGAATTGCGCGCCGAGCTCGCGGCGGCCGGCCACGTGTTTCACACCGGCACCGACACCGAGGTCATCCTGGCCGCCTGGCGAGAGTGGGGCGAACGCTGCCTCGCGCGTTTCAACGGCATGTTCGCCTTCGCGCTGTTCGACCGGCGGACCCGGCGCCTGTTCGCGGCACGCGACCGCTTCGGCGTCAAACCGCTCTATCTCTGGTCCACCCCCACCGGCGGCCTCGCGCTTGCGTCCGAGGTGAAGCAGTTCACCGCCCATCCACACTGGTCCGCGCGCGTCAACGGCCAGCGCGCCTACGATTTTCTCAACTGGGGCCTGTCCGACCACACCGGCGAGACGCTCTTCGCCGGCGTGCGCCAGCTGCGCGGCGGCGAATTCCTGCTGACCTCGCCGGACGGCGCGGCGGCCGCGTCTCCGCAACGCTGGTACGAGCTGCGCCCGGCGCCGTTCGAGGGCGACTTCGCCGCGGCGGCGGAGCAGTTTCGGGCGCGGCTCGACGACGCGGTCCGGCTGCGGCTGCGGTCCGACGTGCCGGTGGGGTCGTGCCTCTCGGGCGGACTCGATTCCTCGACCCTCGTCTGCACCATGCGCGCCCAGCTCGGTGCGGGCGCAGTGGCCCGGCAGAACACGTTTTCCGCCGGATCGGACGAGGCCCGCTACGACGAACGGAGCTTCATCGCCCACGTCACGGCCGCGACGGGGGCCGCCAATCATGCGACCGTACCGTCGGTGGGCGGCCTGCTCGCCGAACTCGACGCCGTGACCTGGCACCAGGACGAACCCTTCGGCTCGACGAGCATTTACGCGCAGTGGTGCGTGTTCCGGCTGGCGCGCGAGCACGGCGTCGCGGTGATGCTCGACGGCCAGGGCGCGGACGAGGCGCTCGGCGGCTACCACGGCTACTTCGGTCCGCACTTTGCAGGCCTGCTCCGGCGCGGCCGCTGGCTGGCGTTCTGGCGGGAGGCCGCCGCGGCGCGCGCGCTGCATGGCCAGTCGCTCGCGCTGCAGGCGCAACTCGTCGCGAACGAGGTCCTGCCGGCCGCCGTATCCGACCGGCTGCGACGCGCCGCGGGCCGGACCGTGCGGGCGCCGGCCCATCTCGACCTGACCCGGCTGGGCGCCGAGCCGCGCTCTCCGCATCCGCCGGCCGTTGACCTGCGGGCGCCGATCCGCTCGCTGGGGATAGCCCAACTCACGGCGTTGAACCTGCCCATGCTCCTCCGTTACGAAGACCGCGACTCGATGGCCCACGGCGTGGAGGCGCGGCTGCCGTTCCTCGACTACCGGCTGGTCGAGTTCTGCCTCGGGCTGCCGGAGGAGCACAAGATCGCCGGCGGCTGGACCAAGCGCGTGCTGCGCGAGGCGATGCGTGACCGGCTGCCCGAGGCGATCCGCACGCGCCGCGACAAGCTCGGCTTCGCGACCGCGGAGGAAGTCTGGATGCGCGGCCCGCAGCGGGAGACGTTCCTGCGGCTCGTCGACCAGGCGGTCGATGACGCCGCCGGCATCCTGACCCCCGCGGCGAGACTCAAGGCGCGCCGGATGCTCGCCGGCGAGGAGCCGTTTGGTTTCCTCGTCTGGCGGTTCATCAGCTTCGGCACCTGGCTAAGACGATTCAATGTGCGTACGAGCTGACGGACCGGAACGCCATGGACCACGTCTCTTCCCATGCGGCCGAGCCGCACCCCGAGCGAACCGACCCAAGCAGTTCTTACAGGAGGTCGCAGAGAGCGCAGAGGAAATTCGATTCAATGAGACCTATCTCTGCATTCTCTGCGATCTCTTGTAAGCGGTCTGAGGTTTGCCCGCCTTGAGACTACGATGCCCGCGCCCGCCATGAGAATCGCCTACCTCGGACAGATGGCCGACGTCTCGCATGAGAACGGCATCTGCAAGAAGATCGCCGCCCAGGGCAAAAGCTGGCTGCACGCGGGACACGCCGTGCAGTATTTCTCGCTCACGCCGACGACGAAAGTGTGGCCGGGACTCGCCCCGCTGGAGGCGGATCTTGTCGCCCGCGGCGGCGCGACCCAGCGGATGTTCCGCTCGTTTGAATTGGTGCGCCGGATACGCGCCTGGCGGCCCGACCTGATCTATTTTCGCTACGGCTACCACAGCGCCGGGCTGCCCGCGTTGTTCCGCGACTTTCCCACCGTCGCCGAACTGAACTCCGACGATCTCAAGGAATACCCGCTCACGCTGTCGCGCGCGAAGCAGCTTTACCACCGCCTGACGCGCGGTCGCGTGCTGTGGCCCGTCGCGGGCTTCGTGCCGGTCACGCACGAGCTGGAGACGCGCTTCGCCGGTTTCCGGAAGCCGGCCGAGGTGATCGCCAACGGCATCGCGCTCGACGCGTTTCCCCACGCGCCGGTGCCGGCCGCGGGCGCCCCGCTGCGGCTCGTGTTCATCGGCAGCCGCGACACGCCCTGGCACGGACTCGAACGGGTGGCGGAGATCGGCACCCTGTTTCCCGAGGCGGTCGTCGACGTCATCGGGACGGAGACCGTGCCCGCGCCCGCCAACGTCGTGTTTCACGGGGAACTCCCGCGCACGAAATACGAACCGCTGCTGCTCGGCGCGACCGCCGCGCTCGGCACGCTCGGCCTGTTCCGGAAACACATGGACGAGGCCTGCCCGCTCAAGGTGCGGGAGTACCTCGCGCTCGGCCTGCCCGTGCTCGGTGGCTACCGCGACACGGACATTCCGGACTCCGCCGACTACTTCCTCCGCGTGCCCAACGACAGCGCGCCCCTGGCGCCGCACCGCAGCCGGATCGCCCACTGGCTCGAGCACTGGCGTACCCGCCGGGTGCCGCGCGCCGCCGTCGCGCACCTCGACAACGCGGTGAAGGAAAAGCGCCGGCTCGATTTTCTGCACCGGCTGGTGCGCACCCCATGAGCGCGGGACCGCGGGTCGGCGGGGTCGTCGTGACATTTCACCCCGACACCGGTTTCGAGCTGCGGCTCGCCGCGATGCTCGAGGAGGTGCGGCCCGTCATCGTGATCGACAACACGGCCACCCCGGGCACCCGCGACCGCCTGCGCGCAGCCTGCGCACGGCTCGGCGCCGAGCTGATCGAGAACAACGAGAACGTCGGCCTGGGCGCCGCGTTGAACCGCGCCTTTCGCGTGCTCGACGAGCGCGGGTTCACCGCCGTCATCGCCTTCGACCAGGACAGCACGCCGGAACCCGGTCTCGCCACCGCCCTGACGTCGCTGATGTCGGCCGATCCGCGGCGCGCCGTCGTCGGCTCCAACTGGCACGACGAAGCCCGGCCCAAGGCCCGCTCCCGCCACCTGCGCCCGCACGCGGTGCTGCCCGGGTGGTTCACCCGCCAGGCAGCGTCGCACGATCTGTATGACATCACGTGCGTGATCACGTCGGGCTCGCTCTTTCACCTCGCCGTCTGGCGGGAGCTCGGCGGCTTCGACGAGCCGCTGTTCGTCGACCTGGTGGACACCGAGTACTGTTTGCGCGCGCGCGCCGCGGGACACGCCATCGCGGTCGCCGCCCAGGCCCGGCTGGCCCATCGCCGCGGCGCCAAGGCCCCCGTGCGCCGGTTGGGCGTCACCTGGTGGCCGGCCTTCGGCTCGCCTCTGCGGCTCCGGTACCTCTTTCGCAACCGCGTGCTCGTACTCGGACGCGTCGGCTGGCGCATGCCGCACTGGATCGCGTTCGAGTTTGTGTATGCCGCCAAGGTCGTGACCGAGATCGTGCTGCTGGAGGAGAACAAGGTCGCCAAGCTGGCCGCGTGCGCGCAGGGCACTTGGGACGGGTTGATGGGGGTCGAAGGCCGGATTGCGGCGTCTTGAAAGGTGGCGCGAGCATCCTGCTCGCGGGCGGGACCGGCCCGCGTTTTCGATTCACGCGAGCAGGATGCTCGCGCCACTTTGGCAAACCCACTTGAAGGCGTTCCGTGGGCAGCCTCAGCTCGGGATCGCCTGCGGCGTTCGTTAATCCAATCCAGTTTGCACGCGAATTTCCTTCATGGCCGCGCCTCAACCCGCTTAGCGTGCGAATCGTCCGCATGAAGCTCTCCGTCGTCATTCCCTGCTATAACGAGGCCAAAACGATTCGCACGATCGTCGATCGCGTGCGTGCGGCTCCGGTTTCGGATAAGGAGATCATCATCGTCGACGACTGCTCGCGGGACGGCACGCGCGACCTGCTCCGCACGCAGATCGCACCGCTGGTCGACAAGATCATTTATCACGAGGTCAACCAGGGGAAGGGCGCGGCGCTCCGCACCGGGTTCGCAGCGGCCACCGGCGACGCGGTGATCGTCCAGGACGCGGACCTCGAATACGATCCGCAGGAATATCCGCGGCTGCTCCAGCCGATCGTCGACGGCCGCGCCGACGTGGTGTTCGGCTCACGTTTCCAGGGCGGCCAGCCGCATCGCGTGGTGTATTTCTGGCACATGGTCGGCAACAAGGTGCTGACCCTGCTCTCGAACATGGCCACGAACATCAACCTCACGGACATGGAGACCTGCTACAAGGTGTTCCGTCGCGAGGTGATTCAGAAGATCAAGATCGAGGAGAACCGCTTCGGCTTCGAGCCGGAGATCACGGCCAAGGTCGCGAAGCTGGATGTGGTCATCTACGAAGTCGGCATCAGCTACTACGGCCGCACCTACGCCGAAGGGA
>JAEUHA010000409.1 GCA_016793535.1 Opitutaceae bacterium
GAACGTCGCGAGTCCGCGGCCGAACGCATCAACCAGGAGTACGGTGGCAGGGACTGCCGCCCCTACGCCGACTTCCGCGAGCTCAACCGCCGCCGCGAAATCGACGCCGTCCTCATCTGCACTCCCGACCACTGGCACGCGCTCAACGCCCTCGACGCCATCCGCCAGGGCAAGGACCTCTACATCGAGAAACCGCTGACGCTCACGATCGCCGAGGGCCGCGCGCTGGTGGAGGAAGCCCGGCAGTACGGCCGCGTGGTGCAGCACGGCACGTGGCAGCGCTCGATGAAACGCTTCCACGACCTCGTCGAATTCGTGCGCAGCGGCGGACTCGGGAAACTCCAGTACGTCGAGTGCCTCATCGGCGCCAACAACCGCCACGTCGGCGCCACCTGGCAACCGGAGCCGGTGCCCGAGGGACTCGACTGGGACATGTGGCTGGGGCCCGCGCCGTGGCGGCCGTACACGTTCAACGGTTGTCACTACAATTTCCGCTTCATCGCCGAAAACGCCTCCGGCCAGATGACCAATCTCGGCGCGCACTGCCTCGACATCGGCCAGTGGGTGCTCGACATGGACCGGAGCGGCCCCGTGGAGATCGAAGGTCATGGGGACTACCCCACCTCCGGGTTGTTCACCACCCCGACGCGCGTCAACGTCACGTTCCGCTACGCCAACGGCGTGCCGATGTACTGTCGCACCGACCTCGCCGTGAGCGGCAACAACACGTCGCGCTTTTTTGGCGAGCACGGCTGGCTCGACATCGGCTACTCGAAGATGAGCGCGTCCGATCCGAAGCTGCTGCGCGAAATGCAGGCGCCGAACAAACGGGTCCAGGTGCCGTCCAGCCGGAACCACTACGACGATTTCTTCGGCGCGATGCGCACGCGCCAGCGCACCATCGCGGATGCCGAGACCGCCCATCGCACCACCAGCGTCTGCAATCTCGGCCAGATCGCAATGGCCCTCGGACGCAAGCTGCGCTGGGACCCGGCGAAAGAGGAGTTCATCGGCGATGAGATGGCGAACCGCCTCCGCTCCCGCCCGATGCGCGCGCCCTGGTCGCTGGTCGCGGATCTCGCCTGACGCGCACGCTCCCCACGGTAGCGCGGCCTCCCTGGGCTGGAGCTGATCCAGCCCAAGTGCGCCCGCCGCAGCAACGCCGGCAACGACCCGACGTCCGCGGACGAAAACGAATCGTCATATCAATCGCCCGTGAGTCTTAGTCTCTACCGCGGATGACGCGGATGATCCGAACGTATCCGTCTAATCCGTGAAATCCGCGGTCAACTCTCTGCGCCGCGGTCTGGCTAGAATCCAAGCCTCACCGGCTATTGCTATCAGATCCTAGCGAGCCGCTCGCAGCCGCATTTCCTTCGCGCGCCAGATCGTGCCATCGCGCCACGCCGACACCGGCACGGCCGACGCCACCCAGTGTCCGGGAAACAGCATCATCCCGGGGTCGCGCGGCGGCCCGCGTTCGTTGTGGTGAAGCTGCCCGATGAGGAGTTCGACCGCCTGCGCGCCCAGCAGGTCGTCGCACT
>JAEUHA010000354.1 GCA_016793535.1 Opitutaceae bacterium
CGGTGATGGCATACGACGCCTGTTCGGGGGACAGGTACTCGTCTTTTCCGGCGATCACCTTGCCCTCTTCGTTGTACATGAGGTCAAGCGCCTTCGCGATGCCGAAGTCGGTCAGCTTCACGTCGCCTTCGTACGCGATCAGCACGTTCTTGGGGCCGATGTCGCGATGGACGATGTTGAGGTGGCGCCCGTCGCGATCACACTTGGTGTGGGCGTATTGCAGGCCGCGGGAGATCCGCGAAACGATGAATGCGGCCATATCCACGGGCACGGGTTTCCCAAGCTTGCGGTGCTGCTCGATGAACTGCTCGAGATTCACGCCCCGGACGAACTCCATCACCATGAAGTACTGGCCCCCGACCTGCCCCAGATGGTACGTCTGGACGATGTTCGTGTGGATCAAGTCCGCCACCAGGCGGGCCTCGCCGATGAAGTTCTTCTGGAACTCCTCGATGGCCGAGTACTCCTCGCGAATCAGCTTTACGGCGACGACCTTGCGAAAATTCCCCGAGCCAAGCTGCTGCGCCTCGTAGACGACCCCCATGCCGCCGTCGGCAATCTTCCGGGTCATCTCGTAGTGGATTTCGTTGAAGATGTGTTTGATCGCCGCCACTTGGCGCAGAGAAAAGTGCCGGCTCGCATGGCTTGCAAGAGCGCATTCCTGATCCGGCGTGAAATTTGCTGTGTCCCGATTGACAGTGCGTTTACGAGATCTAGCTTGATCCCGAAATGATCACGCTGACGCCTCGCGCCGCAAAACAGGTTCGGTCGATGCATGCGGAGTTGAATGACCCGCAGAAACGGCTGCGCGTCCTCGTCGAATCGGGCGGCTGCTCCGGTTTTCAATACGGCATGTCGTTCGATGAACCGAAACCCGACGACGCCCAGTTGGAGAGTGAAGGCGTACCGTTCGTCGTCGATCCGACCAGCCTCGCGTACCTCAGCGGTTCCTCCATCGATTTCGACGACGGCCTGCAGGGAAAAGGCTTCGAGATCCGCAATCCCAATGCGCAGAGCACCTGCGGTTGCGGGAAGTCTTTCAGCTGATTCGCCGGCGAGCGTGTCGCGGCAAAGCGGACGCCTCGTGCGCCGCTACCGCCGTCCCTCGTGCAGGGCGACAACGCCGAACGTCATCGGGCGTGCGTTCACCGCGGTGAATCCGGCCGCGGCGAGTTCGCCCGCCAGGGCGACGCGATTGGGGAACTCGCCGATGGTGCGATTCAGATAGTCGTAGGCGTCGCGATCTCCCGTGATCCAGCCGGCTACGCGCGGCAGGATTCGGCGGAGGTAGAAGTAATAGACCGGACGGAACCACGCCGAGGGCTGGGAGAACTCAAGGACGAAGAGATGGCCGCCCGGCCGTAACACCCGCCGCATCTCCCGCAGGCCCCGGGCTCGATCGGCGAGATTGCGCAGGCCGAACGAAATCGTCACCGCGTCAAAGCTCTCGTCGGGGAGGGGGAGCGCGAGGCCGTCGCCCTGGCGAAACGTGACGTGAGGATACCGGTGCGCGCCGGCCTTTTGCTGCTTCGCCACGGCCTGATCCAGCATCGGCTGGCAGAAATCCATCCCCAAAATCGGGGTGGTACGTGCCAGTTTTCGCGCGAGAGCGAACGCAACATCCCCACTTCCCGTTGCCAGATCGAGCACGTCGCGGGGCTCCCGGCGGTGGACGGCGCGCACCAGCCCGCGGCGCCAGTACGAATCCATACCGCCGGCTAACAATAAGTTGGCGATGTCATAGCGGCGCGCGATGCGCCCAAACATGGAATTGACCGCGATCGGGTCGGGCATGGATTACGTAGTATAACTTAGGAGGAACGTGCGTAACGCAAACTGGTCATAAGAGTTGACGCAATTTGAAGGCCGCAAATAATTTATCCTGCTTCAGAACCACGGTACTAACAAACGAGGAAATCCCTATGTCCAACCTGACCAAACGCGAAATCGTGCTGGAGATCTATCGGAAGTCCGGCTTCCCGCAGAAACAGATCGTTGATACCGTGCAACAAACGCTCGATATCATCCAGAAGGCGTTGGCGAACGGGCGCAACGTTGAGTTGCGTAATTTCGGGGTGCTCGAGGTTCAGGTGCGCAAGCAGCGAATCGGTCGCAACCCGAACAAGCCCGAGGCCGAAGTGGTCATCCCGCAGCGCGCCGTCGTCAAATTCAAGTCCGGCAAGATCCTCAAGCAGCAGCTGAAGAAGCTCGATCTCGCCAAGCTGCAGGGCAACGGCGACGCGACTCCGCCCGCGGTCTGAGCCGGGGCAGTCGGGGACGTCCGGGGTGGCGCCGGTGGGGACTGACCTCCGGCGGCCGGGTCGTTTTTTGTGTCGCGCTGGTTCTTCCCGGCGCGACCTTTTTTTTGGAGTCGCCCTGACGGAGCTGCACTCGCAACGATGCGGGCTCCATGGCGACGTTTCAGACTCTGCCCGGCTTCCGTGAGTTCTATCCCGACGATTTGGCCCGTCGGAATCATGTCTTTCGTCGCTGGCGTCAAACCGCCCACACCTTCGGGTTCTCCGAGTACGATGCCCCGGTGCTCGAGCCGCTGGAGCTCTACAAGGCGAAGTCGGGCGACGAAATCGAGGGCCAGCTGTTCAGCTTCACGGACAAGGGCGGGCGCGAGGTGGCGCTGCGGCCGGAGATGACGCCGACGGTCTGCCGCCTCGTCGGTGCCCGGGCCAACGCGCTTAAGCGTCCGATCAAGTGGTTCAGCATCGCGGAGTTCTACCGCTACGAGCGGATGCAGAAGGGACGGGGACGCTGCTTCTTTCAGTTCAATGCCGACATCTTTGGCGAGCCCGGGCCGGAGGCGGAAATCGAGCTGATCGCGCTGCTCGTGCAGTGCCTGTGTGCATTCGGCCTCACTGAGCAAGACTTCTACGTTCGCCTCAGCGATCGGAACCTGTGGTTCTATTTTCTCGAGGCGCTCGGGTTCGACGACACGCGGTCACGGGCCATTCTGAACGCGATCGACAAGTATGAAAAGATGGGCGACGACGCATTCGGGGCCTATGCGGCTGCGTTCGGGCCGCTCGATCCGGAGCTGAAGGCCCGGATTCTCGCGTTGCTCAACGTGAAGTCGCTCCCGGCCCTGGAGGCAGTCGTGGCGTCGGCTGGTGGCGACAAGCTCTCGGCTCGGCTGCAGGACTGGCGGCGCGTGTTGGAGGCGCTCGAGGCCATGGGGCTCGCCCGTTTCGTCGCGGTCGACCTCGGCGTCGTGCGCGGCCTCGCATATTACACGGGCTTCGTCTTCGAGGCCTTTGACCGCAAAGGCGAACTCCGGGCGCTCGCCGGCGGTGGACGCTACGATGATCTCGTGCAGAAGCTCGGCGGACCGGCCTTGCCGGCTGTGGGCTTTGCGATTGGAGACATGACGTTCTCCCTCCTCCTGGAGCAGCGCGGTCTCATGCCGGCCTTCGTCGAGGCGCCGGATGTTTATTGCGTCATCGGCGGTCCCGCTGAACGCCTGGCGGCGTTCGGCGACATCCACGCCCTGCGAGCCGCGGGCTTCCGCGTCGACTACCCGCTCAAGGAGCTGGCCTTCGGCAAACAGTTCAAGGCCGCGGCCGAGTCCGGGGCGAAACTGGCGCTCATCTACGGCGGCGACGAAGTGGCGAAAGGGGTCGTCAAGATCCGCGACTTGACCCAGCGGACTGAAGTCGAGGTGCCCCGCGCCCAGGTCGCCGCCAGCGTGCGGGACTTCTTCTCGGGCGGCGGACACTGACGCCGGGTCCGCTAGGGCTTCCGGCCCTGGCGGCGCTGGCCCAGATTGGCGGGGCCAAACGCGTCCGGCAGCAGGGCGGACAGCACGGTTTCGGCGTGCTGCGCGGAATCGCACACGCTCACGATCAGCGCGTCGGGACCAAATTCGTTGATCACCTGGCGGCAGCCGCCGCAGGGCATCGTCGGTGCCGCGGTCGGCGTGTACACGACGCAGGCGCGAATGCGTCGTTCACCGGCGGCGATGGCGGCGTAGATTGCGGTTCGTTCGGCGCAGTTACCCAGCGGGTAGGCGGCGTTCTCGACGTTACAGCCAGCGAAGATCTTGCCCGAATCGGTCAGGACGGCCGCGCCGACGGGAAAGCCGGAATACGGTGCGTACGATGACTTGGCCGCGGCACGCGCGGCCCGTTCGAGCCGGCGCCGGAGGGTGGGGGAAAGAGGGGCGGACATGGCGGCGATTGCGGCCACGTTCATCCCGCAGACGCCGACGAAGGCAAACCTCAACTCGGCGCCCGCCGGACGTGCGGGGCCTATTCGGCCAGCAACTGCGCCCCCTCGAGGGCGAGGAGTTTCACTTTCATGCCGACCCCGCCGGGACCGGAGAATCCGGTCATCCCGCCGGTGGCGGCGATGACCCGGTGACACGGTATGAGCAGTGGCCACGGATTGGCGCCCAGGGCGCTGCCGATGGCCCGGGCGGCCGAGGGACCGAGACCGATTGCGGCGGCCAGTTCCCCGTAGGTGGTCGTCCGGCCGGGTTTGATGTCGAGCGTGGCCTGCAAGACGGAGCGGACGAACTCCGGCACCTTCGAGAAATCGTACAGGACATTCGCGAAGTCCTGGGGATCGCCCGCGAGGTGGCGCTGCACGCGGTCGACGATCTGGCTGATCCACGAGGGCGTTTCCACTGCGCCGGCACCCGGGGGACGGTCGGGATCAGGCAGGAGGAAGCGCGTGAGCCCGTTCTCGTTCCAGGCGATCGCGCAAATGCCGAGGGGGGTCTGAAAGGTGGCGTGGGGCATGGCGCAACCGGGTGTGCAGGGAAGTGGCATCTTGTCGGCCGCGTTGCAACCCTGCGCGTGGCCCCGACGGCAGCGGGTGCGGGGTATTGCAGAGTTGCGTCGGAATCCGCGGAGCTATCGTGTTCGCTCCGTTGCGATGTCCAACCGCTTTTACACCGCCTTCGACAGCGAGCCGTTTGGCGGAGCGCGTACGCGCGACTACCGGAGTCCGTTTCAGGTTGATCGCGACCGCATCATCCACGCGCATGCGTTTCGAAAGCTGCAGTCAAAGACGCAGGTGTTCCTGTCGGGCGAGTACGACTTTTACCGCACCCGGCTGACGCACTCGATGGAGGTCGCCCAGATCGGTCGGTCGATTTGCGTCTATCTCCGCTCGCGGGGTGCGCCGCTGCGGGACGATTTTCAGATCGACAGCGATCTCGTCGAAGCCGTCTGCCTCGCCCACGACCTGGGCCACCCGCCGTTCGGTCATTCCGGAGAACGCACGCTGCAGGAACTGATGACGCCGTGGGGAGGCTTCGAGGGCAACGCGCAGACCCTTCACCTGCTCACGGAGACGATCTACCAGAATGAAGCCGGCGTGCGCGGCATGGCGGCGACGCGGGCGCTGCTCGATGGCGTGCTGAAGTACAAGAAACTCTTCCGCGAGTTTCCGGCGCCGCCGACGAACCACTTCTTGTACGATCCCCAGGAGCGACACCGGACGTTCGTCTTCGGCCGGGACGCGATCCCGGCCAACCTGCAGGTCGGCGAGCGGTTGAACGCGTTGAAAAGTGTCGAGTGTCAGATCATGGATTGGGCGGACGATGCGGCGTATTCCCTCAACGACATCGTCGACGGCGTGAAAGCGGGTTTCCTCTCGATCGAACGGATCGAGCAGTGGGCGGCCGGTGAGGCGATCGATGCCGAACGCCAGCGCTGGCTCGATGAGTTGGTGGCGGCGATCCGGGGCGACCGGCTCGAGAACGTCTTCGCCCAGAAGATCGGGACCTTTATCACGGCGTGTCGGCTGCGGGAGCGGGACAACTTCATGGCGGCGCGCACGAACCGGTATCGTTTCGAGCTCACGATTGCTCCGGCGGCCGAGCGGGAAGCCGCGTTCTACAAGAAGATGGCCAATGACATCATCTTCGAGAGCCCTCAACTCCAGCAGATGGAGCACAAGGCCCGGAAGGTTCTCTTCGATCTCTGGGATTCGTGCTGGCGGAACTACGTCGAGAAGGGCCCGCGGGTCATTCGCATCCTTCCCCCGCAGGTGGGCCGGCTGGTGGATGCCGAGGACACGACCGCGGGGAAGGCCCGCCGGATCTGCGACTGGCTGGCGGGCCTGACGGACGGCATGATCGTCCGGACGTACCAGCGGCTCTTCGATCCGCAGTTCGGCAGCATTCGCGATCTCAGTTGAAGCCCGGCCCCGGGGCGAAAGTGCGCCGGTGAGCGTTGATTTTTCACCGGAAGCCCGCAGCGTCACTTCTGTCCGTTTCGTCCGTCTCTCGACCGTGCTTAGCTCCCGCGTCTCCCGCTTTTCGGTGCCCCTGTCGTCCGCCTTCGCCCGGTGGGGAGTAGTCGTCGCCGTCGGAAGCTGGGCCGGCCCGCTGGTGGCGGCGGAAAACGCGGCGGCCACGAATTTCACGCAGAAGGTCGAGCCGATCCTGGCCAAGTACTGCTACGACTGTCACGGCAACGGCATCAGCAAGGGCAGCATCACGTTCGACGAGTTCACCTCGGTCGGAGAGATGCTGTCGAAGCACGATCTCTGGACGAAGGTGCTGAAGAATGTCCGGGGCGGCCTCATGCCGCCGCGCGAAGAGGATGAGATCCTCCGGCCGTCGGCGGCGGAAGTGGAAGTCCTCGCCCACTGGATCAAGTACGAGGCGTTCAAGACCGATCCGAAGAATCCGGATCCGGGACGCGTCACGGCCCGGCGGCTCAACCGCGTTGAGTACCGCAACACCATCCGCGACCTGATGGGGTTCGATTTCAATGCCGAGGTGGAGTTTCCGACCGACGACACCGGCCACGGCTTCGACAACATCGGCGACGTGCTCACGATCTCGCCGCTGCACCTGGAAAAATACCTTTCGGCCGCCGAGACGATCGTCGACAAGGCCGTGCCGAAAGTGGCGAAGATCATTCGCGAGCGCAGCGCGTCCGGTCGCGACTTCCGCGCCGAGAGTGGCGGTGGCAACGGCGAACAGCTCAACGCGCGGCGCGCGACCACCGTCTCCCGCGCGTTCACCGTCGAGCACGCGGAAAAGTACCAGCTCGTGATCGAGTACGAAGTGCGAGGCTCGTTCGATTTCGACGCGGGCCGCGCCAAGCTCATCTGCCGGGTCGATGGCGAGGAACGCTTCGTCGAGGACGTCGTCTGGAGCGAGCGTCGTACGATCAAGCGCGAGTACGAAGTCGACTGGAGCGCCGGCCGGCACGTGGTGTCGTTCGAAGTCGTGCCGCTGCCGCCGGTCGATGGCAGTCCGGCGGCCGTGGCGACGAACGCGCCCCCTGCGCCTCCCGCCAAAGGGGCCGGGTTCCGGCCGGGCGCCACGAGCGTGACGATGCGGATCAACACGGTGCAAGTGCGCGGTCCGATCGACCCACGGCACTGGATCGCGCCGGAGAACTACGATCGCTTTTTCCCCAACGGCCCGGCGCCCGACGAACCCCGGGCGCGCGAGGCCTATGCGACGGAGGTGCTGCAGCGCTTCGCCACGCGGGCGTTTCGTCGTCCGATCGAGGCGTCGCGGTTGCAGCAGTTGGTCGCGATCGCGAAAGACGTGTACTCGGCGCCCGGGGCCACGTTCGAGCAGGGCATCGGCCGGGCCATGATGGCCGTCCTGGGTTCACCGCGTTTCATCTTCCGGGTGGAGCAACCCGACCCGGCGTCCGCGGGCGACCGCTATCCGTTGATCGACGAGTACGCGCTCGCGTCGCGGTTGTCGTATTTTCTCTGGTCCAGCATGCCGGACGAAGAGCTGTTCCGCCTCGCGGAACGCGGTGAACTCCGGCGCCAGTTGCAGCCCCAGCTCGCCCGGATGCTGAAAGACTCCAAGTCGTCGGCGCTCGTGCGCAACTTCACCGGCCAGTGGCTGCAGGCGCGGGACGTCGAGTTCGTGCCGATCAACGCCCGGGTCGCGCTCGGGCCCAGTGCCCCGCGCAATCGGGACGGGCGCATCGAGTTCGACAGTGCGTTTCGCAAGCTGATGCGCAGCGAGACCGAGATGTATTTCGAGCACTTGCTGCGCGAAGACCTGAGCGTGCTCGATCTGGTCGACAGCGACTACACCTTCCTCAACGAACGCCTCGCGCAGCACTACGGCGTGCCGGGCGTCACCGGCGAGACCCTGCGCCTGGTCAAGCTTCCGGCCGACAGTCCGCGCGGGGGCGTGATCACGCAGGGCACGGTGCTCGCGGTCACGTCCAATCCCACGCGGACCTCGCCGGTGAAACGCGGACTCTTCATTCTCGAGAACATCCTCGGCACGCCCCCGCCGCCTGCGCCGCCGAACGTGCCGGATCTCGAGGAGTCGAAGAAGGAATTCAAGGATCGCGAACCCAAGCTGAGCGAAATGCTCGCCGTGCACCGCGCCAATCCGATGTGCAGTTCCTGCCACCAACGCATGGATCCGCTCGGGCTGGCGCTGGAAAACTTCAATGCGCTCGGAGGCTGGCGGGAGACCGAGGCCGGGCAGCCGATCGACCCCGCCGGCCAGCTGGTGACAGGCGAAAAATTTGCCGAAGTGCGCGAGTTGAAGCGTATCCTGCGCCGTGACCGCAAGATGGATGTCTACCAGTGCCTCACCGAGAAGCTGATGACCTATGCGCTGGGGCGTGGGCTGGAGTATTATGACGTCCACACGGTCGACGAAATCGCCGCCCGACTTGATCGCGAAGGTGGACGAATCTCGGTTTTGCTGACTAGTATTGTCGAGTCTCCCGCCTTCCAACGTCAGCGCCGCGATCCGCCCGCCCCCGCCGTTTCGCACCATTCTCCCGCCCGCCCCATTACCACGACGCCATCGCCATGAAGCCCACTTCTCCCCGCTCGTCCGAGGCCGCCGCGCAACGCCTCCCTGCCGTCAGTCGCCGCCAGTTCTTGCGCGGGCTCGGTGCCTGCGTCGCGTTGCCGGTGTTCGATTCGGCGTTGCGGCCGGTGGCGCGGGCCGCCGCGGCGGCGCCGGCCGGGGTGGGCGTCACGGCGTCCGGTGCGCCGTTGCGCATGGCGTTCGTCTATTTTCCCAACGGGGCGCACCAGGACTACTGGTGGCCGAAGGGCGAGGGCGCGAATTTCACCCTCGGCAAGACGATGCAGCCGCTGGCGCCGCTGCAGCGATCGATCCAGGTGCTCGGCGGGCTCGATCACAAGAATGCGACCGCGGGCAACGACGGCGCCGGCGATCACGCCCGGGCCAACGCGACCTTCCTGACTGGCGCGCGGGCGCGCAAGACGGACAGCACCGACATCGAGGTCGGCATCTCCGTCGACCAGGTCGTGGCGCAGAAGATCGGTCACACGACGCGCTTCTCGTCGCTCGAACTTTCGTGTGACGCGATCCGCAAGTCCGGCCGTTGCGATTCCGGCTATTCCTGCGCCTACCAGTACAATCTCTCGTGGGCGTCGGCGACGACGCCGATGGCGCCGGAATCCAATCCCCGGCTCGTGTTCGAGCGACTGTTCGGGGCCGGTGGCCCGGAGGAGCGGCAGAAGAATTTCCGGATGCGCCAGGCCACCCAGAAATCCCTGCTCGATTTCGTGATGGACGACGCGCGTTCGCTGCAGCGGCAGCTGGGTGCGAACGATCGCGACAAGCTCGACGAGTACCTGACCGGCGTGCGCGAGATCGAGCAGCGCATCCAGCGGGCGGAGAGTTTCGGCGACCTGCCCAACCCCGGGGCCGACACGCCCGCGGGCATTCCCGCGAATTATGGCGAACACATGGACGTGATGTACGACCTGCTCGCGATGGCGTTCGAGACCGACTCGACGCGGGTGTCCACGCTCCTCCTCGCCGGCGACGGCAGCAACCGCGCGTATCCGCAGATCGGCATTCCCGAAGGGCACCACTACTGCTCGCACCACCGCAACGACCACGACCTGATGGAGAAGATCGGCAAGATCGACCTCTACTACATGGAGCGCTTCGCGCGCTTCCTGAAGCGGCTCGACGCGAAGAAGGACGTGGACGGCAAGTCGATCCTTCACAATTCGATGATCGTCTACGGCTGCGGCAATTCCGACGGCAACCGGCACACGCACCACAACCTGCCGATCGTGCTGGCGGGTGGCGGCGGTGGCACGCTCACGCCGGGGCGCTACCAGCAGCTCGGCAGCGTGCCGATGAGCAATCTCTTCCTCAGCATGACCGATCGCATGGGCGTGTCCGGCGTCGAACGCATCGGCGACTCCAGCGGCCGCGTGACGAAGGTCTGAGTTTCAAGCGCGTCCCTCCCTTGGGAGCGCGGCCGTCCCCGGCCGCGTGAACGAAGATGCGGACGAGAGCGTCCGCGTTCCCGCACGACTCACTGCGGCAGCGTGCTCAACGCCCGGCGCAGCGCGCTCAGTTTCTCGGGTGAGCCGCGGAAGATGTCGTCGGGAAACGACCGCAGATCCACGATCTCGCCGTACGCTGCGGCGCCTTGATCCGACTCGAGCTGCAGGCCCGCGAGGTACTGCAGGCGCAGGTTCCGGTCGCGGTTGATCTCCGCCCCCTTGAGCCAGTCCTTCAGGTCCGGCAGCCGGCCGGCGTACGTGGACAGCAGGTCGATTGCCGAGCCGAGGCCCAGGTCGGCGAGCGCGGCGCTGACCTTCCGGTGATCGGCCTGCTCGAACCGGCGTTGCAACGCGTCGACTTCGACCACCAGGGGATCACGTTGCCCGAGCATCACCGTGTCGTAGCCATAACCTTCGTCGTCGTTTGCCCAGATCGTGCCGTGGGGAAAGACCGAGAAGAACGTCGCGATCTCGCTGCGCACGACGGCGCGGTCCGACTCGTACAGCGGCACCCACTGCGTCACGAGCCCGCCGGGATTGAGGCGCTGCTTGCAGAGCTCGAAGTACTCCTGCGAATACAGCACGGCCGACCCCTTCACCCACGGGTGGATCGGGTCGGACGTGATCAGGTCGAAGGTCTCGCGCGTGGTCGCGATGTAGTGCCGGGCGTCGTCTTGGATCACCTGCACGCGCGGGTCCTGGAGCACGCCGTGATTCTCCGCGTGAAAGTGCGTGGCGACGACTTTGGGGATCAGCGGCTCGATATCGCAGATCACGATGCGTTCGATCGACGGGTGCAGCACGAAGGTGCCCGCCGTGACCCCGGCGCCGCAGCCGACGATCAAGACCGAGCGCGGATTGGGATGCAGCAGCGCCGGGATGTGGCCGAGCATGCGTTGCAGCCGCATGTCCTTGATGATGCTCGAGGCCTCGGTCTTGCCGCTGACGTGGAAGAAGCGGGCGCCGCCCGGCGTCTCGGTCACGGCCACCGCCGAGTTCATGCCTTCGCCCTGGTAGATGGCGCGGGCGCCGTAGTCGGTCGTCGCCACCTGGCGGCCGTAGGCCACGAGTTGCCAGGGCAGCTTGGGCACGAGGTGCGCGCAACCGAACGCCACGAGCCCGCCCGCGGCCAGCGTGGACCACGCGCGGCGGGTGCGGGGCTGGAGCGCGAGCCCGGCGCTCAGGAGGGAAAGCGCGATCAGCCCGACCTGCGCGCCCTGCGAGCCGAAGGCCGGCACCAGCAGCAGGCCGCCCAGCACCGCGCCGGCGATCGCGCCCAGCGTATTCGCGGCGTAAGTACGCCCGACCAGCCGGCCCGCATCCTGGCCGGGCGCCGCGAGGCTGGCGAGGGCGAGCGGAAAACTGGCGCCCCACAGCAGCGCCGCGGGCAGGATGGCCCAGGCGCAGCGCAGCAGGTCGAACTGGAACTTCGCCAGCGGCGCCGCGGCCAGCGCGGGATCGATCGGCCAGTGGGGCAGCGCGGCGGCGATCATGTACGCGGCCCACGCGATCCCCGCGACCTGGAGGAGCTGGCAACCCGCGAGGCCCCACCGCGGGTGGGTGAGGTTGCGGGCGAGGGTCGCACCGACCGCGCTGCCGAGCCCGAGGCCGACGAGGAACACCGCCAGGATGATGGAAAACGTGTACACCGTCGCGCCGAGCAGGAGCGAGAGCACGCGGGCCCAGACGACCTCCGCCGCGAGCGCGCAGAAGCCCGAGAGCGCGATCGCGCCGAGGACGAACGCGGAGCCGGGCCGGGTCGCGGTGGCGGCTGGACCGTCCGCCGGGCGCTCCGCCCGCTCGCTTGGTTGCGGGGTCGCGCGGGCGAGGACCAGGGCCAGGCCGGCGACGGTGACGTTGAGCGCCACCGCACAATAGGTCGCGACCGAGGTGTCATGCACCCGCAGCAGGTAAAACCCCGCCAGCAGGCAGCCGATGACCGCCCCGGCGGTGTTGCCGCCATAGAAGAGTCCGAGCCAGGCCACGCCGCGGGGCGTGGTTTCGATCCAGCGTGCGATGGCGGGCAGTGTCGCGCCCATGAGGATCGTCGGAGGCAGCAGACAGATCACGCAAACCGTCGCGCGCAGGAGGATGCCTGGCGTCCCGTGGCCGACGAGCGAGGTGTACAACCGGCCAACGGCCGGCATGGCGAACAGCACCACGAGGCCCAGCAGCCCGATCCCGAGCTCCAGCCAGCAATACACGCGCAGCGGATGGTGCGCGGGCGGGATCCAACGGGGCAGGACGATGCTGCCCAGGCACATTCCGCCCATGAAAGTTCCCAGCAGCACCGCGAGCGAAGGGCCGAGGAGCCGATCACGAGCTGGAGCATCTGGAACCAGACGATCTCGTAGATCAGGGCCGCGCAGCCGCTGCCCACGAAGAGGAGGATGAGCACGGGCAGGTAGCGCGGCGGGGCGGGAGGGGTCATGAAGGCGGTCGTGGAAGCGTGACGGGCCAGACGCGCCGGTCCATGCAGAGTTACTGGCACGGCGCGCCTAGAGTCTTTCTGTAGGCGGGGTGCCCTCACCCCGCGGATGAATTCGGACCGATAATCCCGCAGGGTGAGGGCACCCCGCCTACATCGCTTCCGATCGTTTCCATCGGGGCGAACCCTTACGGCACGTCGTACACTTCCACCAGTGCGATCCCGCTGCCGCCGTCGGCTCCGCTCACCTGAATCGTGTACGCCGCCGGTTCCAGGGTCAGCAGCAGCGCGGAGTCCGCCCGGTTCGCGGCGAGGGGGAACGCGCCGACGCGCGCGCTGGCGGTGACGAGGGCGTCGCGGTTGGGCGCCGCCTGCCAGCCGATGTTCTCAGCGATCACCGTGCCGTTGGCCCGCAGGACGCGGACCAGCGGTCGTGCGAGCGGGCCGTTGACCCCGAAGTCCGCCAGCCCCGGGCCGACCGCACGCACGAGCAGCGGTCGCGGGGCGTTGGCGGCGGCGGGCGACTCCGCGCCGACCACGACGCCGGGAATCAGGATGTCCTGCCCGGTGCCGACCGTGGCGCGGGTTGAGAGATTGATCAGGCGTCCGGTTCCTGCCGGGCCGAGTTCGAACACCTCCACGAGGGCGATGCCGGTCGCTCCACCCGGGCCGGCCGGTCGCAGTTGCACCGTGTAGCTGCCCGGGGCGAGCGTGGTGGCGAGGGCGGCGTCGCGGCTTTGGAGGGGAAACGCAAACGCACCGGCGCCCGTGTGCAGGGCGAGGTCGGCGCTGTTCCAGTCGTCGTTGCCCGCCAGCCGGGCGGCCCCCTGGAAGAGCTCGAGGCTTGGGTCGGCCAGGAAACCCGTGACGCCGAAACCTGCCAGGGCCGGACCGGCGCCGCGAATCAGCACCGGCTTCGGCTGCGTGCCGCCGATCACGAAGCCGGCGATCAGCGTGCCCTCGCCGGCCGTCACGGCGGCGCGCGTGGCCACGTTGATGAGCCGGGCGGCGGCGGGTTGGACCGTCACGAGGATCGGCGCGCTGGCGGCCTGGCCGAGCCGGTTGGCGACCGTGACGTGATAGCGGCCGGCGTCGGCCTGGGTCGCGACCGGCAGGGCGAGCGTGGCGCCGGTGCCGCCCGGCACGGCGACGCCGTCCTTGAACCACTGATACGCCGGGGCCGGCTGCCCGGTCGCGCTCACGGCGAGCACGACGCTTTCGCCCGCGGCCACCGCGGTGGCGGGCGACTGCTCCAGCACGCGGGGCGCCGCGTCCGGCGGCGTGGAAATCGGCCGGGCCGAGACCACGAGATCGTCGATCCGGGCGTTGCCGGCCGTGCTCGTGGCGCCGCCCAAGGTGTAGCGCAACGTCACCGTGGTGGCGTTGTTCAGCGCGGTGACGGCGGAAAAATCGACGCGGCGCGCGGAGAAATCCGCCCCGGTGCCGGCCGTGTTCACGCCGGCGAGCGCGTTGAACGTCGTGCCGTCGGTGCTCCAGGCCCAGGTGCCGCTGCTGAAACCCGTGGCGGTGCCGCGGGTCTGGAACGAGAGGTCGAGGTCGCGCTGGCCCGCCATCGACAGTGAGATGAGGATCGCGCTGCCGTTGCCGTCGCTGCCGACGAGCGCGAGCGCGTCGCCGGTGACGCCGGAGAAGCTCGTCACCGTGCCGTTCCAGGCGCTGAAGCTCAGCAGGGCGTTGCCGGTGTCCGCGGGCAGCGGATTGCCGAACGGCGCGCCGGCGTCGAAGCGCCACGTCGCGGGCAGGACCGGCTGGTCGTGCAGCAGGATCGTCGCGGTCTGCGTGGCGTTGGGCACCACGGTGTAGCCGACGCCGGGTTCGAGCACGAGCGTGGCGGTCTCGGCCGCCTCGGTGATGGCGTCGGCGACGGGCGTCAGCCGGATCGTCCCGCCGGTGGCGCCCGCCGCGACGGTGAGGGTGCCGGCGGTCCGGGCGGGATCGAAGCTCACGCCGTTGCCGGAGAGGGTGAAGTCGCGGCCGGCGGACGCCGAGCCGGTGAGGCGGAAGGCGAGGCGCAGGCCGCCCGCGGGAGCGGCCTGCGCGAGCGCCACCGTGTATTCACCCGCGTAGGACGGCTGTTCGGCGGCATCCGCGACGGTGGCGGTCACGCCGGCGAGCGGCCGGGTGCCGGCCGCGCCCTCGAGTGGTTCGCCCCAGATCAGTTGCACCCACTCGGGCTGGTCGATGAACGGATTCCGGTTCCGCTGGTAGTCGGAAAACACCAGGTCGTTGCGGCGGCGCTCGGCGTCCGTCACCGGCTCCTGGGCGTGCCAGCGCAGGAGTGTATTCAGATTTCCCATGCGCGAGCCGGCGGGCCGGTGGCTGACGAGCTCCATGTCGCTCGTGGCCGGTTCGGTGCCGTCGTACCGGACCGCGACGTAGAAAAGGCAGCGGGCGAGCGCGCCGCGCTGGCCGGGAGGCGGCTCCCACGAGTCGGCGTCGAGCGACGTCTGCGGGGCGAGAGGATGTCCGGGGGCGCGGAACCCCGGCTCGCTGCGGTTGCTCAGGTCGAAGTACAGGTTGCCGCGGGTGGAATTCACGGCGTCGTAGCACGGCCAGATGTAGTGCAGGTCGGAGTCGTCGGGTCCCGCGGCATCGGCATTGCCGCGCGAACGCGGCCAGGCGTGCTCGCGATTCCAGGCGGCGCTGATGAAGTCGGTGCCCTTCGGCACGGAGTCGGCGGAGTAGAGCAGGATGACGTTGCCCGGATTGGCCGGATCCTCGTGCAACCGGGCGAGCGGCGCATGGAGCTGGGCGTAGGGGATGACCGCGTGGCCACGGACGATCTCATGCAGCACGGCCTTGAGCGGACCGCCGGACAGGCCGGCGGCGCGGTCGTAGTAGCCGGGAGGCGGCGCGGCGGAAAGCGCCGAGCAGACGAGCAGGAGAACGAGCGCGACCCGGCGAAGCATGGGAAAGGAAAATCCCGGGAGCGACGCAGTGCAACCTGCTTGCGCCGCGGGCCGTGTGCCCGGGACACTCTTTCTTATGGATGTAGGCGGGGTGCCCTCACCCCGCGGGGCTGCGTCACCGCAC
>JAEUHA010000452.1 GCA_016793535.1 Opitutaceae bacterium
CGCCCAGCGCACCGGCCAGAGTCGGATGACGGCAAACGCGGCCACGCCCAGCAGCACCGTGGCGACATTCACGCTCGGCAGCGCCCGCGCCAGCGCTCCGATCCGCGCGAAGAATTCCGCCGGCAACTGCGGCAGCGTCAGTCCGAGGAAATCCTTCACCTGCGACAGGATGATCGTGATCGCGATGCCGCAGGTGAAACCGGTCGTGACCGGATGCGGGATGTACTTGATCAGGGTACCCAGCCGGGCCGCCCCGAGGATGAACAGCATCACGCCCGACATCGCTGTGCACACGAGCAGGCTCGGCAGGCCGTATTGCGCGATGATCGCATACACCAACCCGACAAACGCCCCGGCCGGCCCGCCGATCTGCACCCGCGAGCCGCCGAGCGCCGAGACCAGGAAGCCGCCGATGATCGCGGTGTAGATGCCGGCGCCGGGCGACACGCCCGACGCGATGCCGAGGCCGATCGCCAGCGGCAGCGCCACGATCCCCACGGTCACCCCGGCGAAGACATCGTGCTTGAACCGCTGCCGGTTGTAATCCCGGAGCGCGTCCAACAGCCGTGGCCGGAAGGCGATCATCGTGCGCGCCGCGGACCCACGCGGGTGGCGGCAACACCGTCACGCTCGGCGAAACCCCGCGGCGACGCAATCGCGGACCGGTGACGGCAAAACTTCACGCGACTGGCAAAGCAGGTGCTGGACGCGCGGGGCCCGCCCGGCACGCTGATCCGCCTTGAACTGGTTTCTCGACTTGCTGCACCAGGATTCGGTCGCCCACTCGATCGCGGCGCTCGGCGCGATCATCGCGGCCGGCCTGGCGCTCGGCCATGTCCGGATCTTCGGCGTGAGCCTGGGCGTCGCGGGCGTGCTGTTCGCCGGCCTCCTCGCCGCCCACCTCGGACTCAGGGTGAATCCGGCCGTCCTCGAGTTCACGCGCGAGCTCGGCCTGGTGTTCTTCGTCTTCACCATCGGGCTCCAGCTCGGTCCCGGCTTCTTCGCCTCGCTGCGCCGCCAGGGCCTGGCCCTCAACCTGATGGCCGCCGCCGTGGTGCTGCTCGGCGCCGGCCTCGTGCTGCTGCTGCCGCGCCTCGCGGGCATTCCGCTGCCCGCCGCCGTTGGCATCTTCTCCGGGGCCACGACCAACACGCCCAGTCTCGCCGCCGCCGGACAGGCGCTGCGGCAGACGCCGGGCGTCGCCGACGCGCTGCTCAAGCTGCCCGATGTCGCCTACGCCGTCACGTACCCGTTCGGCATCCTCGGCACGATCCTGGCCATGCTCGCGATCCGCCGCCTCTTCCGCGTGGATCTCGAGGCCGAGAAGCACGCGCTGCGGGCCGACCGCGCCGCGGAGCAGCGGCCGATCGAGACCCTCGCGCTGCGGGTCACGAACCCGAACCTCACCGGCGTCTCCATCTCCCGGATACCGGCGCTGCGCGAAAGCGAGGTCGTCGTTTCGCGGATTTCCCGCGCCGGCACCGTGCGCGTCGCCACGCCCGACACCCGGCTCGCACCCGGGGACGAGCTCCTGCTGGTGGGCCCTCCCGCCGGCCTCGAGTCGCTCCGCCTCGTCATCGGCGAAACCAGCTCCGCCGACCTGCGCAGCGCGCCGGGCAGCGTCGACGTCCGCCGGGTGCTCGTCACCAGCCGCACCGCGCTCGGAAAATCCGTCGAGGAACTGGACCTCGCCCGGCGCTACGGCGTGAACGTCACCCGCATCGCCCGCGGCGACCAGCAGTTCACCCCCACCTCGAGCCTGCGGCTCCAGTTTGCGGATACGGTGACGCTCGTGGGCCCGGAGGCGCAGCTCGCACCGGCGGAGGCGCTGCTCGGCAACTCCCCCAAGGAGCTGAACCAGCCCAACCTCGTCGCCGTCTTCGTCGGCATCCTGCTCGGCGTCCTGCTCGGCACGATGCCGCTCTTCGTTCCCGGCCTGCCCGCCCCCGTGAAACTCGGCCTCGCCGGCGGCCCGCTGATCGTGGCCATCCTGCTGGGCCGGCTCGGCCACTGGGGCCCGCTGGTCTGGTACATGCCGCCGAACGCGAACTACATGCTCCGCGAGATCGGCATCGCCCTCTTTCTCGCCGCGGTGGGCTTGAAGTCGGGCGATTCGTTCTGGCCGCTGCTGAGCGAAGGCGACGGCCTGCGCTGGATGCTGGCCGGTGCGGTCGTCACGGTCGCGCCCCTGCTGCTCGTCGCCCTCGCCGCGCGCGCCCTCTGGAAACTCAACTACATCCGGCTGTGCGGCCTGCTGGCCGGCAGCATGACGGATCCGCCCGCGCTCGCCTTCGCCAGCACGCTCGCCGGCAGCGAGGATGTCGCGATCGCGTACGTCACGGTCTACCCGCTGACGATGCTCCTGCGGGTGTTCGCGGCCCAGTGGATGGTCCTGTTTCTCCTCGGCTGATACCAGACCCCCAAGCTTTTGGACTTAACCGCGGATCACGCGGATTACGCGGATATCAAAAGTATCCGCGCCATCAGCGAAATCCGCGGTCAATACGGTTGCGCGGCAGTCGGTGAAGGGTGCAAAAGCAAAGTCCGCGTGGTATGAGTCGGAAGAGCAGACAGGTGGGTTGTACCCACCCTGCTCACAATCGTTTCGACAGCACGGCACCGCGGGGTGAGGGCACCCCGCCTACCTCGCTGCGGTCAACGGTCCGGGACGAGCGGTCGCACGTGCGGCCCTCAAATCGTCCGCGAGTGCTGCAGCGCGCCGGGCGCCAGCGTGCCGTCGAACCGCATCGCGATGACGCGCAGCAGCGGAATTCCGGTGGCCGTTACCTCGATTCCGCCGGGCACGGCCCGCAGCAGCCCGTCGGTCTTCAAGTCGTCCAGCCCGGCGAGCTCCTTCGCGTAGGTGGCCTCGAAGTCGACCCCGGTCTCCCGCGACAGGCCCTGGAAATCGAGGCGGCGGTCACACATCAACCGCATGATGATCGTGCGCCGGCGCGTATCCTCGGCGTTGAGACGCAGGCCGCGCTCGATCGGCAGGCGGCCGGCGTCGAGCGCCGCGCGCCATTCGGGCAGCGACTTCAGGTTCTGCCGGTAGGTGTCGGGCGTGTTCGAGATCGACGAGATGCCGAACCCGTACAGGGAAGCGCCCGCCTGCGTGCTGTAGCCCTGGAAATTCCGGTGCAGCGTCCCGGCGCGCTGCGCGACGGCCATCGAATCGTCGGGGCGCGCGAAATGATCCAGTCCGATGTCGACGAAGCCCGCGGCGGTGAGCCGCTCGTGGGCCACCGCGAACATGGCGAGCTTCTCCTCGGCGCCCGGCAGCTGCTCCCGGTCGTCGAAGATCTTCTGCGCCGGCTTGATCCACGGCACGTGCGCGTAGCTGAACACCGACAGGCGATCGGGCTCCAGGGTCAGGACGTCGTCGACCGTGCGCGCGAAACTCGCGGGGGTCTGGAGCGGCAGGCCAAAGATGAGATCGACGTTGATCGACCCGAACCCGTTTTCCCGCAGCCAGGCGAAGGCCTGGCGGTTGACCGCCTGCGGCTGGATCCGGTGCACCGCCAGCTGCACCCGCGGGTCGGTGTCCTGCACGCCGAGGGACGCGCGGTTGGCACCGATCTCTCGCAGCGCCACGATGTGGTCCGCGGTCAGCCGGCGCGGATCAATCTCGACGCTGAACTCGCAGTCGGGCGCGCGGTTCGGAAAAGTCTCCCAGATCAGGGCCCCGAGCCGGCGCAGTTCGTCGGGCGGAAAGAAGGTCGGTGTCCCACCGCCGAAGTGCACCTGGGTCACCGGGCGCTGACGGTTCATCCGCGCCGCCGTCAGCTTCACCTCACGCGCGAGGTCGTCGAGATAGTCGCAGGCGGATTCGCGGCGCAGGGTGATCACCGTGTTGCAGCCACAGAACCAGCACCGCGTCTCGCAGAACGGCAGGTGGAAGTAGAGGGAGATCGGCGACGAGGCGTCGGCATTGTCCTCCCCGATCGCCCGCTCGAGTTCCAGCGCCCCCAGGTCCGCGGTGAACTTCGTCGCCGGCGGATACGACGTGTAACGCGGCCCCGGAATCGAGTACTTCCGGATCAGGTCCAGGTCGAGCGGACCGGTCACGGCCGGCTGGGTTTCGATGGGCAGGGTCATGGCGTCGAGGAAGGAGAACATCCTCTCACGCCCGACGGCAAGCCGCTGCTCCCGGCTTGCGGGAGACTGCGCAGATCTTGCGCGGGCGCCACGCGCGGGAAAAACAACGCCCCTGACTGGGATCAGGGGCGCAGGTGGGATCGGGAACGAGGGGTCAGAACTGACCGCGGCAACCGAAGACCCAGTTGGCGCCGTACTCCTGCATCGTGCGGAGCGAAGGAGTCACCCCCTCGACCACGCCCGGAGGCGACTCCATCCAGAGGACGGGCTTGCCGGTGATGTTGCGGCCCTGGACGTAGAGCGAGTAGCGGCTGTTCAGGCGCCAGGTGGCGGACGCATCGAACTGCGTGAGCTCGCGCTTGTAGCGGCCGTAGGTGCCATCGGGCGACGCGTCGCGCCAGATCATGCCGAGTGAGGTATTGAGCCGGCGGTAGCTGTAGCCAACGCGCGACGACAAACGGTGCGGCGAAAGGTTGTTTCGCCGCTGGCTGGCGTAGGAGCGGGTGTACGCGAAGTTCAGATTGATGCCGCGCAGGTACTCGCTGGCCAGGAACCCGAGCGTCTGGTTGTACGCGAGTTCCATGTTGCGGAACCGACGCGCCTCCGAGCTGATGCGCGTCGAGCGGAAGGTGTACGCGAGGAACTCCTCGTCTTCGACGCCGAATTCGCCGGCCGAATAGTCGAACGTCTCGCGCAGGTTCCGGATGTTGTTCTGGGAGAAAGCGGCCGAAAGCTGGCCCGGGGAGCGACCGCCGAAGTAGTAGGCCAGCCGGGTCTGGTAGTTCTTCGAGTGCTCGGGCGGCAGATCGGGATTGGGCGCACTGATCCGCTGGTTGACGTCGTCGACGACCCACAGGCCCGTGAGATTGTCGATCGGCGGACGCGAGATCGCCCGATTGTGCCCCGCCTGGAATTCCAGGTTTCGCAGGATCTGGTACTTCAGCAGGATCGACGGGAAGTAGTTACGGTACTCCGATTCGCGCGTGATGCGCGGCTGGCTCTGGTACTGATACTGGAGACCTTCGATGGTCGTCGCGCGGCCGGCGGCGTTGAGCGGATAACCCCGCGCCACCAGGTCGGCGCGCAGGCGGGGATCGAACTCGGTCACCTCATTCAGCGTATTCTCCAGGCGGATGCCGGTGCGGATCTGGACCTTGGAGGTGACGCGCACGTCGGCTTGGACATACGCGGACGAAATCGTCTGACGGAAGTCACGCCTGGGCGCGATGAACGAATTGTAGTAATTGTCCGCATTGCCCATGTGCACGAACAGGTCGGGCCGGTCGCGGTAGAGGCCCGCGATCCGCTGGCGATCGGCGCGGGGCGGCATGCCCGGGGCGCCGTTGATGTTGTAGACGGTGAGCCCATTCGTCGTGCCCATGTCGAACGGATGCGGCGAGATGAAGCCGAGGTTGGCCCAGCTGCCGAACGCCGAGTTCACGTTTACCCCCTGCGCATTGGGTGCGGCGGTGTTGCCGCCGGGTCCGACGTACGAGAAAATGTCCCAGTCGCTGATCTGGTTGTTGTCCCGGCTTTCCTCCGCCACCTTGCCGCCGAATTTCAGGATCGTGGGAAAGCGTTCCAGGATTGGCACCACGTAGCGGGCGTTGAGCGAGCCGCTGAGAATCGTGGTGATCCAGGTGCGGTTGTCGTTGTTGACGCGCGTGCCGCCGGAGCGGGTGTTCGTGTCGACGAAGCTGCGGAGATCGTACCAGTCGTTGCCGCCCGTCTGCCGGATCGTCCACTCCCAGGATTCCGGATGCGGCCGGGAGGCGATGAAGCTGCTGGGCACGCCGCCGCCCTCGCTGTTGGAGAAGCCGCGTTCGAGTGACTCGTAGTTGTTGACCGAGCGGGAGTAGTTCAAGGCACCGTCGACGGTCCAGTTGCTGAGCTTGAATTCGAACTTCGGGGAGATCGTACGCGTGTAGGTCAGCTTGGCGGAGGTGCCGCCGCCGTTGTTCAGCGTCGCGACGGTGTTCGTCTTGCTGTTGGCCGTGCTGCCGCTGCCGACGCGGTTGGCGCCGATCACGGTCAGGCCGTCGCCTTCAATGCTGGCGCGGCCGTTGGCGACGTTGACGTTGGCGTTGTCGTTGGCGGCGACCCAGGTGAAGTTGCGGTTCCAGAATTCGCCCTCGGTGTACGTGTAGATCGCGTTGAGCGAAAGGATCAGGTTCGGCGTCGCCCGGTAGTCCGCGGTGAGCATGTAGGCGTCCTTGAGGATCGTCTTGTTGCCGTCCTTGAAATCGATCTGCCGGATGACGAGCGGACGCGGATCGTTGGCGATGGGCGTGCGGTTGTGGCCGTTGGCGACCTGGTATTGCTCGGTGTAGGAATTCGCGCGGCTCGCGCTCAGCAGGATGCCGAGACGCTGGTTGAGGAACGACTCGGAGTAGTCGAGGGTGAGGTTCGGCTTCCACTTGTAGGACTTTCCGTCGCGCGGACCCTCCGTCTTCTTGAGGGTCATTTCCTCGGCATTGAAGTTCATCGCGAAGTTGAACGCCATCCGGCGGCCTTTGCGGTCGAACGCCCGCTTCGTCTTCATGTTGATCGTGCCGGCCGGGGAGTCGGCATCCGACTCGGCGCTGGTCGTGCGGCTGATCTCGATCGATTCGATGGCAGTGATGGAAAAGCCCTCGAAACTCGTGGCGCGCGAGGCCTCGCCACCGCCGCGATTGGCGTCGGCGCTGGCGGTGCGCTGGCCGTCGAACGAGACGCCGACGTACTGACCGTCCATGCCGCCGAGGCGGGGACCGCGGGCCTCGGATTCGACGTAGTCGAGGTCGACGCCGGGCAAGTACTTCAGGAACTCGCCCACATTGCCGTCGGCGACATCGCCGAAGATGTCGGACGAGACCGACGTCGTGATGTCCATGTTACGCCGCTGTTCCATGATCGCCTTGGCGTTGCCTTCCCGTTCCGACGCGACGGTAAACGCCTGCAACTGCACGACACCCCCGGTTGTCGCCCCGGCGGCGGAGCTCGTCAGGTTGATCTCCCGCGTCGCCGTCAGCCCGGCCGACACCGTGAACGTCTCCCGGGCGGAATTGTATCCGGTGAACGTGACGGAGACCGACGCCGTTCCGGCGGGCACATTGCGGAAGGAGAAGGAACCGTCATTCTCCGTGTAGGTGATCTGATTGGTGCCCTCGAGCCGCACCTCGGCGTTGCGAACGAATTCCTGGGACGCGGGGTTGAAAACCCGGCCTTGGATCGTGCCAGTACCGGCAGTCTGAGCCGGGAGCGCGGCCGCGCCGAGCAGCGAGCAGCCGACCAGGGTAAGGAGCCGGCGAATGAAGTATGCCAGGGGGGAGTCTGTCGTCATGGTGTTGGTAACAACCCACGCCCACGCCCCCACGGACAGCGACGTCCGGTGGGAGGCGTGAACCTGGATTGGGGTTGAGGTAAGGTCCGGTCGCACCAGAATCGCAGCGGCGCGAACGAACGCGGCTACGTGGGACAAATCTCCCTCGGCAGGCAAGCGGATTGAAACAGGATGAAACAAAAAAAGCGCCAGCCCGCGGGCTGGCGCTTGAAGTTCACGGGCTGCGGCGCACCGCGCGGACTCAGAACGTGCCCTTGATGCCGAAATTCCAGTTCGCGCCGTAGTTTTCGTAGACGCGAATGGCCGCACCCTGACCTTCGGGCAGGCTCTGCGGGCCCTGCATCCACGTCTGGCCGCCGTTGAAGATATTGCGGCCAAAGAAGAAGAGCGTCGCGTATTTGTTGAGCCGATACTCGCCACTCAGGTCGACCTTGGTGTCGTGCCGGCGGAAGCGCCCGTAATCCGTGGCAT
This sequence comes from Opitutaceae bacterium, assembly GCA_016793535.1. GTDB lineage: Bacteria > Verrucomicrobiota > Verrucomicrobiia > Opitutales > Opitutaceae > ER46. Next base: position 7,892 of record JAEUHA010000452.1, read on the forward strand.
TGCTGCCGTCGGGCGTGTCATCGCGCCACACGACGCCGAGCCGCCCGCGGAAGCGCTTGTAGCTGTAAGCCAGACTGGACGTGAACCGGTGCGGCAGCAGGCCACTGCGGCGGGCATCCGCGTAGGCGCGGGTGTAGGAGTTGTTGATCGTGATCTGCCGCAGCGCCTCGTGGCGGAACGGCAGCGTCTGGGCGTAGGCGATCTCCATGCTGCGGTGCCGGCGGGGGGTATCCACGTTGAACGGCGACTGGAATTCGTAGCTGCCGTATTCAGGATCGTCGCCAAGCCCGAATTCCTCCGCGGTCCCGCGCCGGGTCTGCCGCAGGTTGCGAATCGTGTTCTGGTTGATCTGGACCGAGAGCTGACCGGCGGGCTGGACGTAGTACGCCAGCCGGGCGGCAAAGTTCTTCGAGTATTCCGGCAGCAGGAACGGATTCGGCGACGTGATGAGCTGTGCATCCTCGTTGATCAGCCAGGCACCCGTGAGCGAGTCCGGCGACGGGCGCGAGATCGCCTTGTTGAAGCCCGCCTGGAATTCGAAGTCCCGCGAGATGTAATACTTCGTGCTGATCATCGGGAAGAAGTTGTCGTATTCCTTCCGCCGCTCGATGCGCGGATTGGTCAGGTACTGATACTCGTAACCGGCGATGGTGGTCGGCCGGGCGGCGGTGCTGACCGGGTACCCGGCCGCGGCGACCTCGCGGTTGGTGAGCGGATCGAACTCCTTCGAGACATTCTCGGTCTTCTCCCAGCGCAGCCCGGTGCGGACCGAGATCTTGTCGGAGAGCCGGACGTCGGCCATGGCGTACGCCGCGGTGACCGTCTGGACGATGTCGCGCTTCGGCGCGATGAAGGCGTTATAGTAGTTGTCCGCCGTCGCGATGTTCACGAAGTGCTCGGGGTGGTCCCGCTGCAGCGCGGCAATCTTGTTCGGATCCGGACGCGGAATCGAATTCGGCTGATACTGGCCGGCCGAATTGTAGAGGCTGAGGATGTTGGGCGTGCCGGTGGAGAAGAAGTTTCCGTTCGGGTACGCGGCCCACGTGCCGTTCGTGGTGATGATCGGCGCGCCCGTGGTGGGGTTGTAGCCGGTCAGCGTGTTTCCTCCCGGTCCGATGTAGGACCAGGTGTAGTAGGTGGTCTCGTTGCCATTGTCGCGGGCTTCCTCGTTCCACTTGCCGCCGAACTTGATCGCCAGCGGGAAGCGCTTCAGCGGCGTGACCCAGCGGAAGTCGAGCTGGCCATTGTAGATCTCGGTCTTCGCGTAACGCCCTTCGTTGCCCGTGCGCGGGTTGGTGTAGTTGCTGAGGTTGAACCAATCGGGGCCGGAGACCTGCTGGATCTTCCACTCGTACGACGTCGGGCCGGAGCGCGTGGCGACGAAGTGGCTGGGAATCGAGTTGAGCTGCTCGACCCGGGCGTGGCCTTCCTCCAGCGCCTCGTAGTTATTGTAGGAGCGCGAGTACGACGCGATGCCCTCCACGGTCAACGTGCCGATCTTGTATTCAAAGCGCGGGGCGAACGTCACCGTATGCGTGCGCTTGCTGGCGTTGCCACCGGCGTGGACGACGTTCGGAGTCGTGTTGGTCGCAAGGCCGTTGGTTCGCACTTCATTGATGCCGTCACCGAGCACGGTCGGGCGGCCGTTGTTCACGTTGGCGTTGTCGTTCGCGGCGGTGAAGGTGAGCTCGCGGTTGAAGAACTGACCAAGTGCATAGTTGTAGATCAGCGCGGTCGAAAGCACGAGGCGGTCGCTGGCCTTGAAATCGGCGGTCAGCGTGTAGGTGTCCTTCTCGATGTTCTTGTTGCCGTCCTTGAAATTCAGCACCCGCAGGACCATCGGACGCGGTTCGGTGGCCGCACCCAGACTGTACGTCATGTTGTGACGATATTGCTCGGTGAAGGAATCGGCGTGGCTGATCGAGGCCACGATGCCGAGGCGGTTGTTCAGGAAGACGTCGGAGTACTCGAAGCTGTAGTTCGGGCGGGCCTTGTAGTCCTCGTTGCCGTCCGGCCCGTACGTCTTCTTGAAGTGGAACTCCTCGGAGTTCATGTTCAGGCTGAAATTGTAGCTGATCCGGCGTCCTTTGCGCTCGAACGCCCGGCGGGTCTTCATGTTGATCGTGCCGGCCGGCGCGTCGGCATCCATGTCGGAGCTCGTCGTGCGGTGAATCTCGATCGACTCGATCGAGCTGATGGAGAACGCCTCGAAGCTCGTCGCGCGGCCGAGGTCGCCGGTCCGGTTGGCATCGGCCGAGGCCAGCTTCACGCCGTCGAAGGAAACGCCGACATACTGCGCATCCATGCCGCCGAGCCGCGGGCCGCGGGTTTCGGACTCGACGTAATCGACGTCGACGCCGGGCAGGTACTTCAGGAACTCGCCGATGTTGCCGTCGGTGACGTCGCCGAAGATGTCGGACGCCACGGAGGTCGTGATGTTCATGTTGCGGCGCTGCTCCATGATCGCCTTGGCATTACCCTCGCGTTCGCTGGAAACCGTGAACGCCTGCAGCTGGATCGTCTCGCCGCGTCCGGCGGACTCGGTGCTCGTCAGGTTGATCTCACGCGTCGCGACCTGGCCGGCGGTGACGGTGAAGGTCTCCGTCACCGTGGTATAGCCGGTGTAGGTGATCGTGATGGTCGCCGGACCGGCCGGAACATTCGGCAGCGAGAACGAGCCGTCGCTCTCGGTGGCAACGACCTGGTTGCTGCCGGTGAGGCGGACTTCGGCGTTGCGGACGTATTGTTGCGTCGCGGGATTGTAGACACGGCCTTGAATCGTGCCCGTGCCTTGCGCCCAGGCAGGCAGGAGGGCGGCGAGCCAGCCGCAAGCGAACATGACGAGGCGGACACACTGTCGAGACAGCGATGAACAGGGTTTCATGGGTAGCGAGGTTTCGAACGGGCGGGTTTGCCTGACCGGAGCCACAGGGGGGCAGCGGTCATATCAGCCCGATGGTCAATCGGATTGATGGTTATTAAATGAGGATCCCGGAACCAAAAGACGGCAAGCGCGTTCGACGTATTTCACCCAAAAAACGCCGGACTGTCAGAGGTGGCGCGCAGGCTGTTGCACCGGCGATTCCGGGGTGCTCGAACCGGCCGAAGGCTGTCACCGCAGACCTGATACGCCAGGCACACGGCAGCGTTCCGGCAACGGAGCACCGTCAACGTCAGTCCAGCCGCAAGTCGGGGATCCGGGGATTGAGCCGGCGCGCTTCCCGCAGATGGATGCCGGCTTCCGCGCTCCGGCCGGCGAGCGAGAGGGAAAGCGCGAGGTTCAGGTGCGCCGCGGCCATGTCCGGCTGC
>JAEUHA010000483.1 GCA_016793535.1 Opitutaceae bacterium
ACTTCCGCCGGTTTGGCCCGACGAGCCTCGGCAACTGGAGCCTGATCACGAACAACTGGACCGGCACGCGCGCGGCGTTTCACCAGCGGTTCAACTACGCGCTCGATGGCGCACAGGTGGACTTCAACGGCAAGTACGGCACGCCCGGTCTGCAGCACAGCAGCCACGTCGGCCTGGATTTCTACGCCATCGGCCAGAAGATGAAGACCTGGCAGCTGAGCAACACGGCGCAGATCCTCGCCGGCCTCGCTCCCGGCACCCCGCTCGCCCTGTGGCAGAGACCGAACCCGTACGACACGGACTTCCTTCTCCGGGCCGGGCAACCGACGTTCAACGACTCCTGGCCGCAGGTCGACGGCTCGACGAATGCGCTCTACACGAGCAATCTCGGCGGCTTCTACAACCACATGGTCACGCTGCTCGAAGGGCGGCTGGTGGGCATGGCGACGCTCCGGGCCGACGAGTACGAGATCAAGCGGCAGCAGCCGCTCAGCACCAACGCGAAGCTGCGCGAAGCCACGTCGGGTAGCAACTATGTCACGTACAGCACCGGGCTGAGCTACAAGATCCTCGGCCAGAAACTGGTCGCGTACGGCAGCTACGGCACGTCGTTTGATCCCAACCCGCAAGTCGACGCCAACACCGGTGAAGTGTACGGCAACACGGAGGCCGAGGGCGGCGAAGTCGGCTTGAAGGGCATCCTGTTCAGCGACGGGTTTTCCTACTCGATCGCGGCGTTCAAGGTCCGACAGGACAACGAAGCCACGGCCAATCCCAACAATCCCACCGGCGCGGATCCACTGCTCCCCCGCCTGGCGCCCGGAGGCAGCACGGAGTCGGAGGGGATCGGCATCGACCTCAGCGGGCGTCCGCTGCGGAGCCTGTCCCTGATCGCAAACTTCGGCTGGCTCAGCTCGCGCACGATCCAGAACGTCGCCGCCCCCGCGACCGTCGGCCAGCGCGTGGCGAACAGCGGGCCGGCCCGCAAGGGCAGCATCGCGGCCACGTACAGTTTTCAGAACCAGCGATTGAAGGGGCTGCGCGCCGGACTGACGTACTACTACTCGAGCGAGAACGTCCGCATCTACGGCACCGCCACGTCGACGACGGTGTACCTCCCCTCCAACAGCTACTGGGGCGGCATGATGGCCTACAGTTTCCGCGTACGCGGCCGCACGCAGTTGACGCTGCACCTCGCTGTCACGGACCTCTTCAGCCAGCAGGTCCTGACCGACAACGCGTTCACCCCGGCGGGCGCACAGTGGAAGCTCAGCACGGGACTGCGGTTTTGAGCCGGATCCGCCGTCACATTCACGGACTGACGCCGCGGATCTCCGCTTCCCATTGAAATTCGGCGGCAGATCAGCCCAAGGCATCAATCCGATCATCTCCCGCTACTCCCGGCGTGCGCGGCCTCCAGATCATTGCAACCCATGATTACGCTTCCGATCTTGAAACGCTGGGCCGTGCTCGCGGCCATGCTGCCGGCCCTGCTGCTTTCCTCCCTCTTCGGCCAGCCCCTCGCCAACGACCGCTACACCCTCGCGCCCGCGGGCGACGGTGCCGTGCAGGTCACCGCGAAGGATTCCGGCACGTGGACCTTCCGCGGCGATTTCGTCGTCCTCATCGCTGGAGCCGATCCGAAGCCGGCGATGCGGCCCGGCAACATCCCGCGCGTCTCCTATAACCTCCTCACCTGGCAGCCGCCGGCGAAGCCGGGCGGCGCCGCGCTCAAAAGTGTCAAACGCGCCGCCGCACAGGCCGGCGATGGCTTCGACGACCGGATTCTCGATGGCGACACGCAGCAGCGCACCGCCGATGTGTTTGCCGCGGCGCCGGTCACGCAGGTCCGCGCCAACGCCGTCACGCGCGACGGCGGGGCGCTCCGCTTCGCCTTTCCCGAGCAGTCTGACTTCACGCTCGCCGCCACGCTCACCTTGCCGGCGGGCGACGCCGAGCCCGTGCTCGCGTTCACGCTCACGCCTAAGCGCGCCGCGTGGTTCTCCGTCGGATACACCGGCGCCCCCGTCCACCGCCTCGATGATCTCGCGGAGGTCTGGCAGCCGTTCATCTGGCAGGAAAAACGGTTTCCCGAGCGTTCCTACCTTACCGCGGCCTTCCAATGCTCGCTGCCTGCGACGTTCGTGCGCAAGGGCAACGTCACCCTCGGCGTGGTCGCCGATGCCGATGAACTTCCCTTCTCGCCGCTCCCGCTGCTCGACAACAGCCGCTTCGGCGTCGCGCTGCGCAACCCGGCCGGCCAGGCGCAGCCGATGATCTTCGCCCCGATGCTCGGCGGCGCCGAATCGAAGCGCGCCGCCGGCCAGGCCTTCACGTTCAAGCTCCGCTGGTTCGCCGGCGCCGGCGACATCACCACCGCTTACGAAACGCTGGCGCGCCGCCTCTACGGTTTCCGCGACCATCGCCGCAACGCGATCGCTTCGCTCAACGAGACGCTCGACAACATGATCGACTACGGGATGAGCCGCTACAGTTGGTTCATCGAGGAACTGAAGGGTTGCTCCTACTCGACCGACGTCCCCGGGGCGGTGAAGAACGTTTCCTCGCTCAATCCCCTCAACCTCGCCTTCGTCACGGATGACGAGGAGATCTTTCGGAAACGCGCCTACCCGATCGTCGAGTTCATGCTCTCGCGCGAAAAGTTCCTCTTCTCGCTGGATCCGAAGCAAAAGATCCAGAGCCCCTCGCGCGCGTTGCTCGGCCCCTGCGCGCCGGTCAGCGAACTCGCCACACTCTACGGCATCACCCACGGCGCCTCACCGGTGTTGCGCAAATTGGCTGAACAGATGTTGGGCCGGAACCGCACCCTCAACCTCGACGACGTTGCCGAGGGGGGCACTTGGCAGAACCAGCTGGGCGTTTTTCTGGTCACCGGTGACGCCACGCTGCTCGCCGCCGCCCGGCGCGGCGCCGATGCCTATTTGACGAGCCGCGTGGACCGGCCCGCGACGGGCTTCGACGATGGCGGCATGTTTTTCTGGGTCGGCTTCACGCCGAAGTGGATCGACCTCTTCCGCCTCTACGAGGCGACGGGTGAGCCGCGCTACCTGGCGGCGGCCCGCCAGGGCGCCCGCCAGTATACGATGTTTACATGGATGGCTCCGCGCATCCCCGCCACCGATGTGACCGTGAATCCCGGCGGTAACGCCCCGTATTATTGGTATCTGAAGAGCAAGGGCCACACGCCGATGATCGCCCCGGAGGAAAGTGTTCCCGCGTGGCGGCTCTCTGAAATCGGTCTCACGCCTGAATCTTCGGGCACGATGTCGGGGCACCGCGCCATTTTCATGGCCAACTACGCGCCGTGGATGCTCCGCATCGCCGCGCTCACCGGCGACTCCTTGCTCCACGACGTTGCCCGCTCCGCCGTTGTCGGCCGCTATCGCAATTTTCCCGGCTACCACATCAACACGGCCCGCACCACGATCTACGAGCGCGCCGATTATCCAATGCGTGAGCACAAGGCGCTCAGCGTGAATTCATTTCACTATAACCACATCTGGCCGCACATGAGCATCCTGCTCGATTTCCTCGTGACGGATGCCTTCGCGCGGTCCGGCGGGAAGATCGATTTCCCCGCGCACTTCATCGAGGGCTATGCTTATCTCCAGAGTAAATTCTATGGCGACCGCCCCGGAAAATTCTTCGACCGCGACGATGCCGTGCTTTGGCTGCCCCGCCGGTTGATCAAAAGCAGTTCCGTCGAGATCAACACTCTCGTCGCCCGTGGCCGCGACCGCCTCTACTTCGCCTTCACCAACCAATCGTCCGAGCCTGTCTCCGCGGAGATCACGCTCAGCGCCACGACTCTCCCGCAACTCGCCGGTCAAACCTACCGCACGCGGGTCTTCCGCGACGGCTCCGCCACGGCGCTGCGCGACGGGCGACTCACCGTCACGGTGCCGCCGATGGGGCTCACCGCCGTGGAAGTTGAGGGCCTCGTCGTGGCGCCGAAGTTCCAGGACCGCCTCGTGGGTGCCCGCGCCGCCGATGCCTGGCGTCGCGACCACGTCGAGCTGCCGTTTGGCGGTACGCACGCCATGATCCTCAATTTCGGACCCGCTGCGACCACCGCCTACGTTTACCTCCAGGCCGACGATTCGAAGTTCAAAGAAGTCACGCTCAGCTACGCCGTCGGTGATCGAAAGGCGACGCTGACCGACGCGAGCTACCCCTTTGAATTCACCGTTCCTGTGCCGGTCGGCACATCGAGCTTTGATTTCGAAGTGCTGGGCGTGACGCTCTCCGGTGAAAAGCAATCCTCCGGCCCCGCCGCGCTGCAGCGTTGAGGTCCGCAGCGGCCGATTACCGTGAACCGCCTCGCTGCACCGTCCGCTTTTCTCGCCTTCAACGCGGTGACACTCCGATCCCCACGCCTCATTTCCTGCTACGGCCAACCTGAGTAGCCATGCGCCACATCCCATATCTCCGCTGGTGGATCGTTTCGCTGATCTTTTTCGCCTCCGTCCTCAACTACGTGGACCGGCAGGCACTTTCCATCCTGGCGCCCACCATCCAGAAAGAACTTGGTCTCTCCAACGAAGACTACGCTTCGGTCCTCAACGCCTTCCTGGTCGCCTACACCGTCGCGCTCATCCTTTCCGGAAAAATCGTCGACCGCTTCGGGGTCCGCTTCAGTCTGGCGCTGTTCGTCGGCTGGTGGTCCATCGCGAATATTCTCACGGGCTTTGCCCGCTCGGCCGCCTCCCTCGGCGTCTGCCGGTTCCTGCTCGGGCTCGGCGAAGCGGGCAACTGGACCGCTGCGCCCAAAGCCGTTTCCGAATGGTTCCCCGCCCGCGAACGCGGGTTGGCCATCGGCATCTACACGCTGGGCGCGACGGTCGGCGCGACGCTCGCGCCCATCCTCATCGTCGGCCTCGCCTCGTGGCACAGTTGGCAAGCCGCCTTCATCGTGACCGGTTCCGCCGGTCTCGTCTGGCTCATTCCGTGGCTCTGGCTCTACCGCCGTCCCGCCGAACACCCCCGGCTTTCCCCCTCGGAACGCGCCCTGATCGAATCTGATGCTCCGTCGGTTTCCCCCACGCCCGTGCCCCAGGCCGCCTGGGGCGCCTGGCACCGCGTCCTCCTGCGTCGTGAAGTCCTGCTGCTGATCTTCGCCCGGATGTTGACCGATCCCGTCTGGTATTTTTTCCAGTTCTGGTTCGCCAAGTATCTCTACGACTCGCGCGGCCTCGATCAGAAATCCCTGAGCGTCACGTGGGTCGTCTACCTCGCCGCCGACATCGGCGTGCTCTCCGGCGGATGGCTGTCCGGCCTCTTGATCAAGCGCGGCACCGCTCCCGTGCGCAGCCGCCTGTGGATCATGCTCGCTTGCGCGGTGCTCGTGCCGCTCGGCGCGGTGATCCCGCACGTGGACGCGCTCTGGATCGTTCTCGCGTTCGGCATGATCGCCGTGCTCGCGCATCTGGCGTGGCTCATCAATCTCAGCGCCCTCGTGGTCGATATCGTTCCCCGCGGCTCGCTGGCCTTTGCCTTCGGAGTGATCGCCGCCGGCAGTTCCCTGGGTGGCCTCATGATGAACAAGGCCGTCGGCTCCCTCGTGACCAATGCGTCCTACGACCCCGCCTTCGGCTTCATGCTCCTCCTACATCCGCTCGCCTGGCTCCTCGCCTGGCAACTTCGCCCTCGCGCCACAACGGTCTAAACCCTCCCTCTCTCCGTCCTCTTTCCTCCGATGCTCGTCCAGCCTCCTGTCGCATCTCGCGCGCTCACCCAGAAAAATCTCACCGCCGACCTCGTGGTCATCGGCGGCGGTCTCGCCGGCACCTGCTGCGCCATCACCGCCGCGCGGGCCGGACTCCGGGTCGTGCTGGTGCAGGACCGACCCGTGCTCGGCGGCAACGCGTCGAGCGAGGTCCGACTGTGGATCCTCGGCGCCACGTCGCACCTCGGAAACAACAACCGCTGGGCCCGCGAGGGCGGCGTGATCGACGAGATCCTCGTCGAGAACCTGTTTCGCAATCCCGAGGGCAACCCGCTGTTCGTCGATGCCCTCCTGCTCGAGAAGGTGCTGGCCGAGCCCAACGTCACGCTGCTGCTCAACACCGCGGTGCACGAGGTGACGAAGCGCGATGCCGACACGATCGAGAGCGTGCGCGCGTTCTGCGCCCAGAACTCCACCCGCTACGAGCTGCACGCGCCGCTCTTCTGTGACGCCTCGGGTGACGGCATCGTGGGCTTCCTGGCCGGCGCGGCATTTCGCGTCGGCGCGGAGTCGCGCGCGGAGTTCGGCGAAGGTTTCGCGCCGGAGCGGGCCAGCCGGGAACTGCTGGGACACTCGCTCTATTTCTACTCGAAGGACGTCGGGCGCCCGGTGCAGTTCACGGCGCCGTCCTTTGCGCTGAAGGACATCACGCGGATCCCGCGCTGGCGGCAGTTCAACGCGCGCGAGCACGGCTGCAAACTCTGGTGGATCGAGCACGGAGGCCTGCTCGACACGGTCCACGACACCGAGCGCATCAAGTGGGAGCTCTGGCAGGTCGTCTACGGCCTGTGGCACCACATCAAGAACTCCGGCCAGTTCCCCGAGGCCGCCAACCTCACGCTCGAGTGGATCGGCCACATCCCCGGCAAGCGCGAGAGCCGGCGCTTCGAGGGCGACTACCTCCTGCGGCAGCAGGACATCGTCGAACAGCGCGAACACGCCGACGCCGTCGCCCACGGCGGCTGGGCCATCGACCTGCATCCGCCCGAAGGCGTCTTCTCGCCGCAGCCGGGCTGCACGCAGTGGCACGCAAAGGGCGTGTACCAGATTCCCTATCGCTGCCTGTACAGTCGTAACATCACCAATCTCTTCCTCGCCGGCCGGATCCTCAGCGCCACGCACGTCGCCTTCGGCTCCACCCGTGTGATGGCCACGGTCGCCCAGGCCGCCCAGGCCGTGGGGCTCGCCGCCGCCCAATGCCACCGCGAGCGCCTGCTCCCCCGCGACCTGACCGCGCTCGCCCGGATGGTCGAACTCCAGCGGCGCCTGCTCCGCTCCGGGCAGTGCATACCGGGTGTCCCGCTCGCCGAGGAGTCGGACCTCGCCCGTCAGGCGACCCTCGATGTGTCGAGCGAACTGAAGCTCGCCGAGTTCCCGGCCGACGGCCCCGCGCTCCCGCTCGACGATGCCTGGGCGATGCTGCTGCCGGTGCGCGCCGGCACGACGCTCGACGTGACGATCTTCGCCGACGTGGCCGCCCGCGCGGAGCTGCGCATCGAGTTGCGCCAAAGCAGCCGCGCCAGCAATCACACGCCTGACGTCACGCTCGAACAGCACACGCAAACGCTCGCCCCCGGCACCGGCCAGGCGGTGCGCTGCACCTTCGCCCACACCTTCCAGGAGGCGCGCTACGCCTTCGTCTGTTTTTTCGGCTCACCCGCGATCCGCCTGCACACCACCGAGCGACGCGTCACCGGCGTGCTCTCCCTCTGCCATCGGGCCAACCTCGCCGTCGCGAAGTCCGCCACCCAGTCGCCCCCGGCCGGCATCGGGATCGACACCTTTGAATTCTGGACGCCGCTCCGCCGGCCGGAGGGCCGCAACCTCGCGCTGCGCCTCGCGCCGCCGCTCGACGGTTTCGGCGCGGCCCATCTCACCAACGGCATCGATCGCCCGACCTTCCAGTCCAACGCCTGGGTCGCCGACTTTGCCGATCCCGCGCCGACGCTCACGTTGCGCTGGCCCGCGCCCCAAACCGTCGCCCGCGTCGAACTCGTGTTCGATCCCGACCACGATCATCCGATGGAATCCGTGCTGATGGGCCACCCGGAGCGACGGATGCCCTTCCTGGTTCCGCGCTATCGCGTGCTCGACGCTGACGGACGGGAACTGGCGCGGTGCGACGAGAACCACCAGGCGCGCCACGTCATCGTCCTGCCGCAGCCGGTCCGCACGCGCGCGTTGCGAATCGAACTCACCGCGCCGTCACCCGAAATTCCCGCCGCGCTCTTCGCCGTGCGTTGCTATGCCACCGCGGCAGGCGACTGATGCCAGGGTTCCGGATACGGGTCCGGACTCAGGGCGTGGTGAGTTCAGCGTTGAGCGCTGAGTCGGGCTCATGCAGTTGAAAGTTGAAAGATGAGAGTTGAAAGACACGACGCCGCGGGCGCGGGCTGAAATCGCGGTCTGCCGGCAGCCCGCACCGAAAGGTGCCTTCGCCTTCCGTCTGCCAAACGGTTGTTCGTCCCG